>NZ_JBWKQR010000004.1:134277-310292 GCF_059418905.1 Collimonas sp. GW821-FHT07E08
CCATATTCCAGGCAAGGAAGATGAACATGTCTTCCTTGCCGTTTCAGTAAAAAATCCTGCCTTGATTTTCTCCTGATTTGCCGCGCAGCCTTCCTGCGCGCATGGATTTTCCGGAGCCTTGCCGTCGTTCAGGTGCCGATACAAGAGTAGATTCACCTTTCGCCGGGGCCACTTTCCAGATAGGACTGGGTTCCGGGAGTCTTCTCCTTTATCGGCTATCGCGATAGCCGCATCCTTTCCAATTTACGTTTTGCAATCCAGTTTGACGACCGGTCCGTACGCGCGAGCCGGTCGTTTTGTCATTTGGGCGGCTCAATCGGCAAGCCGCCGAGTATCTGCGCAGGCCTGCGCAGCACCGGGTCGAACGGATTAAGCTGCGCGCCGACGCTCGCGGCTTCTTTCTTCAATATCTGCACCACGGTCGGCAAACGATCGGCATTCAGTCTTTCCGCCAGCGTGGCGACGCTCAGGGCGGCCACTGCACGACCCTGGCGGTCCAGCACCGGCACCGCAATGCCCGCCATGCCGGGCAGCAGCCCGACGCCGTGGCTGGCGGCGTAGCCAAGATCGAGAGAGCGCTTGATTTCGGTGCGCAGATACACCTCGTCGTACAGGCCCAGGTCCAGCAGGCGCGGCAGGTTGAAGCGGATGATTTCTTCCCGTTCCGCTTCCGGCAGGAACGCCAGGATCACCAATGCTCCCTGGCCGACCCCGAGCGCCACCCTGCCGCCTACGTCTCCCGTAAACGAACGGATCGGGAACGGTCCCTCGCTGCGGTCCAGGCACATCGCGTCGTAGCCGCTGCGCACCAGCAAGAACATGGTGTCGCCCAGCGCTGCCGACAGCCGCAGCAGGATAGGGCGGCAGATATCGCGCAAGTTGCCGCGCTGGCCGGCGCGCGCAGCGAGCGCAAAAAATTCCACGCTCAAGCGATAGGCCTTGCTGCGTTCATCCTGTTCGACCACGCCTTCGCCTGCCAGTGCGCGCAGGATGCGGTGCGCAGTGGGCTGGGCCAGGCCGGTGGCCTGGGCGATATGGGTCAGCTTGGCGCCATCTCCGCTGCTTGCGGCCAGGGCCCGGATAATCGCGAAACCGCGCTGCAGGCTGGTTCCGGTAGAACCATCTTGATCCTTCATCAATTTCTCCAGGTGGAATATATATATCTATATGTTTAATAATATATTCATTTAATGGAGTAAATCAAATAATTAGTCTGGTATATGGAATATTGAATTGACCCTGATTTTTCTTTTCACTATATTTCGGAAAAGGCTTTGGCAAGGTATTGGATGCAAAACCGACCGTCATGGGAGACAAGTCGATGTCGTTTCTACAGCTGGAAAACCTATCCAAGCACTACGGTGACTTCACCGCGGTGGAGAAACTCAACCTGACGGTGGAGAAGGGGGAGTTCGTTTCGCTGCTCGGACCTTCCGGCTGCGGCAAGACCACCACCCTGCAAATGATCGCCGGTTTTATCGAGGCGAGCGCAGGCCGGGTGCTGCTGGACGGGCGCGACATCACCCATGAAAAACCGAACCGCCGCGGCCTCGGCATCGTGTTCCAGAGTTATGCCTTGTTTCCGCACATGACGGTGAGCGGCAATGTCGGCTTCGGCCTGGAAATGCGGCGGATTGCACCGGACGAATGCGCTGAGCGGGTACGCAAGGCGCTGGCGCTGGTGCACCTGGAAAAACTCAGCCATCGTTATCCACGCGAGCTGTCCGGCGGCCAGCGCCAGCGGGTGGCCCTGGCGCGCGCCCTGGTGATTGAACCGCCGGTGCTGCTGCTGGATGAGCCGATGTCGAATCTCGACGCCAAGCTGCGCGAGGACATGCAGGTAGAGCTGCGCGAGATCCAGCGCAAGGTCGGCACCACTACCATCATGGTCACGCATGACCAGTCGGAAGCCCTGTCGATGAGCGACCGCGTGGTGGTGATGGATGCCGGCCGCGCGATCCAGATCGCCAAGCCGTTCGATGCTTATGAATCGCCGGTCAACCAGTTTGTCTCGCAGTTCGTCGGCAAGGCCAACCTGTTCGAAGGGCAGGTGGCCTCGGTCAGCCAGCAAGGATCGGCGCTGAATGTTCACGGGCATCTGCTGAACACCAGCGACGCTACCTTGCAAATCGGCGAACAGGTCACGCTTTGCCTGCGCCCGGAAAAACTGGAACGCTGCAGCCCGCAGGATGAAATCATTCGCGGCCGGGTGCGTTCCGGCGTGTTCCTTGGCAACCAATGGCTGTATCACATCGACACCGGACTGGGCGATTTGCTGGCCACCTGGCAGAACTGCGGCAATGCCGCATGCAGCGACGGCCAGGAGGTTTCCTTGCGCTGGCCTGCGGATGCGCTGCACATCGTCAAGCGCGGACAGCCCGAGGTCCGGCATGGCTAAGTCGCCCGCGCTGTCGTCGCCATTGCTGCCGTACTTGCTGACCGCCCCGGGCGTGATCCTTTTTTTCACGATGGTGCTGGTGCCGTTGCTGCTGACCTTGCTGCTGTCTTTCTACGGCTTCGATTCCGGCACCGGCATCGTCGCAAAATTCAGCCTGAACAACTACTGGCAGGTGTTCAGCGACGAATATTTCCATTCCATCTTCTTGCGCACATTCTGGATAGCGGGCCTGACCACGCTCATCTGCATAGTGATCGGCGCCCCGGAAGCTTATGTGCTGAGCCGCATGGGGAAACCGTGGCGCTCGATTTTCCTGGTCGTCATCCTCGGGCCCCTGCTGGTGTCGGTAGTGGTGCGCGCTTTCGGCTGGAGCATGCTGCTCAGCGCCAACGGCCTGGTTAATTCGGCTATCGCCTGGTTCGGTTTTGCGCCGCTCAAGCTGCTCTACACCACGGGCGCCATCGTGATCGCCCTGGTGCACGTGATGCTGCCGTTCATGGTGATTCCAGTATGGACCTCCTTGCAAAGGCTCGACCCTACCGTCGCCCAGGCAGCCATGTCCCTGAACGCCTCGCCGGCGACCGTGCTGCGGCGGATCGTGCTGCCGCAGGTCTTGCCCGGCATCCTCTCCGGCAGCCTGATCGTGTTCGGCCTCAGCGCCAGCGCCTTTGCGATTCCGGGCTTGCTGGGCGGACGCCGCCTGAAAGTGGTCGCGACCACGGTCTACGACGAATTCCTCGGCTCGCTCAACTGGCCGCTGGGAGCGTCGATAGCCATCATCCTGCTGCTGGCGAACCTGCTCATCATGCTGAGCTACAACCGGGTCCTGGAACGCAAGTATTCCAGGACGCTGGGCTAACCGGGGAAACCGATCGTATGCGCAACAATGGTCCGATTGCCTTGATATTCCATGCGCTGGTGGTGGCGTTTGTACTGGCGCCGCTGCTGGTTGTGTGCCTGGTCGCGTTTACGCCGGAAGACACGCTGTCCTTGCCGACCCACGGTGTTTCATTGCGCTGGTTCAAGGCTGTCTTCGAACATCCCGACTTCGTGCAATCGTTCTACAACAGCCTGCTGCTGGCCCTGCTGTCCGCCACGCTCTCGCTGTGCGTCGCGCTGCCGGCAGGATTGGCGATAGGACGCTTGAGTTTTGCCGGCCGCGATGCCTTGAATGCCTTGTTCCTGTCGCCGCTGATCATTCCCACCCTGGTGCTGGGGGTGGCGCTGATGCGCCTGTTCGCCAGCATGGGCGTCAGCGGCTCGTTCAGCTGGCTGGTGGTGGCCCACGTGGTGGTGATCAGCCCCTATGTATTGCGGCTGGTGCTGGCAGCGGTAGTGGGCATGGATCAAAGCGCCGAGCAGGCCGCGCAGTCGCTCGGCGCCGGACCCTGGACGGTATTCCGGCGCGTCACGCTGCCGATGATCCTGCCCGGCATTACCGGCGGCTGGCTGCTGGCGTTCATCAACAGTTTCGACGAGCTGACCATGTCGATTTTCGTGACCACGCCGGCAACCGTCACCCTGCCGGTGCGCATGTACATGTACGCCACCGAATCGATCGACCCGATGATGGCTTCGGTGTCGGCGTTGATGATCCTGGTTACCGGCGCCGCGATGCTGGTGCTGGATCGCGTCTACGGGCTGGACAAGGTATTGATCGGCCAGCAGGGATGAATCCATGCCAGCAACAGGAAACCAGGCAATGACTTTATTTACCAGAATCGCAGAGACGCAGCGCGAACCGGTCAGCTTCTCGCTGGACGGCCGGAGCGTGACCGCGCTGGCAGGCGACACCGTATTGACCGCGGTCCTGACGCAGGCGGACAGCTTGCGTTTGTCTGAATTCAGCGGCAAGCCGCGCGCCGGATTTTGCCTGATCGGCGCTTGCCAGGATTGCTGGATGCGCACTGAAGACGGACAGCCGCTGCGCGCCTGCAGCACCGAAATCCAGGCCGGCATGCGGCTGCTGACTGCAGTCTCGGGAGCGCAGCATGGATGAGCCGCGGATCGTGATTGTCGGCGCCGGCCCGGCCGGGGTGCGTGCTGCCGAAGTCCTGGTGGCGGCAGGATTGCGGCCGGTGGTTGTCGATGAAAACCAGCGTGCCGGCGGCCAGGTATATCGCCAGCCGCCTGCAGGGTTTGTGCGCTCGAAAAAACAGCTGTACGGTTTCGAATCGGCCAAGGCGGATGCGCTGCATCGCACATTCAACAAACTGCGCAGCTATATCAATTATCTGCCCGAGACCCTGGTGTGGAATTGCGATGGCCGCCAGCTGGACCTGCTGGGCCGCGGCCAGCACCAATCCTTGCCCTATTCGCACCTGATGTTATGTACCGGCGCCATCGACCGGGTTTTGCCGTTCCCGGGCTGGCTTTTACCTGGCGTGTATACCCTGGGCGCAGCCCAGGTCGCGCTGAAAGCGCAAGGCTGCGTGATCGGCAGCCGTATCGTCCTGGCTGGTTCCGGACCCTTGCTTTACCTGCTTGCCTATCAATATGCGAAAGCCGGCGCCGACATTGCGGCAGTGCTGGATACCTCTTCTTTTGCCGGCAAACTGCAGGCGACATTCGATCTGCTTAAGCAACCGCTCGCTTTGGCCAAGGGTTTGTATTTTCTGGCTTGGCTGCGCTGCCATGGCGTCAAGGTGGTGGAGGGCGTGGAAAAAATTGCAGTCAAAGGCGAGCAAAAGGTAGAAACCATTTCCTGGCATAAGGATGGCCGGGAGCAAACGCTGGAGTGCGACGCTGTCGCCAGCGGTTTCGGCCTGCGTTCGGAAACCCAGCTGGCCGACCTGGCGGGCTGCGCGTTCGAGTTCAGCCAGCTCAATCAGCAATGGCTGCCGCAGCGCGACCAGGCCGGGCGCAGCAGCGTCAAGGGGGTATACCTTGCGGGCGACGGCGGCGGCATCGCCGGCGCCGACGCCGCCGAACTGGCGGGACGGCGCGCCGCCCTGGCCTTGCTTGAAGACTTGGGAAAGACCATCGACGCGGGAGAAAGCAGGCGCCTCGATCGTGCATTGCAACGCATACAGGGGTTCCGGCGCGGACTGGAGCGTGCATTTCCAACGCCGGTCGAATGGGCGCGCGAGTGCGCCGATGAAGAAATCATTTGCCGCTGCGAAGAAATCACGGCGGGCGAACTGCGCCATGCCGTGGACCATGCCGGCACGGTCGAAATGAACCGGCTGAAAGCGCTGACCCGGGTCGGCATGGGACGTTGCCAGGGGCGGGTTTGCAGCGCCGCCGCAGCTGAAATCCTGGCTTGCAGCACTGGCAAATCGCTGGCGGAAATCGGACGCCTGCGCGGCCAGCCGCCGATCAAGCCGATGCCGGTGGCGGCTGGCGCGGCGGCGAGCCTGATACGGGAAACGTCATGAGCGAGCAGCTGACAGCTGATGTCGCCATTATCGGCGGCGGCCTGATGGGATGTTCTGCCGCGCTGGCCTTGCGTCGCATGAACCTGTCAGTGGTGTTGCTGGAACAGGGCTGGTGCGGTGCGCAAGCCAGCGGCGTCAATTATGGCGGGGTACGGCGCCAGGGCCGGGCTGCGGTGCAGCTGCCGTTATCGCAGCGTGCCTATGCGATCTGGCAGCGTTTGCCGCAACTGGTAGGCAGCGACTGCGAATATACGGTTTCAGGCCATCTGAAACTGGCGCGCAGCGAGATTGAAATGGCGTCGCTCGAAGACTACCGCGCGCAAGCCGACGGCTTCGGCTTGCAGCTTGAGATCCTTGGACGCGCAGCACTGCGCCAGCGCTTTCCATGGCTGGGCGAGAAGGTCGCCGGCGGCTCCTTGTGCCCGGGCGACGGCCACGCCAATCCACGGCTGGTGGCTGCCGCTTTTGCGCTGGCGGCAAAGAATCACGGCGCCGACTTGCACGAAGGGACGGCAGTAGAAAGCGCCGTCTTCGATGGCGAGAAATTTACGGTCCGCGCTGCCGGCGGGCTGGAAGTCAAAGCGAAATTCCTGCTTAACTGCGCCGGTGCATGGGGCGCAAGATTTGCCGGACAATTTGGCGAGCACGTGCCGGAATATCCAATTTTTCCGAACATGTGGGTGACCGAACCGATGCCCAAACTGGTAGAGCCCAATGTCGGCATCGTCGGCGGCGGTTTTTATGTGCGCCAGGTAGAAAGAGGAAATTTCGTGCTGGGCGGCGGACGCGGCACGGGGCAGTTGGCGATTGCATCGACCAGGCCGGCCAGCGCCTCCATGTTTGCCTCGATGAGGATGGCTTGCGAATTCATTCCTGCATTGCAAAACGCATTGGTTATCCGCAGCTGGACCGGCGTCGAGGGCGCCTTGCCGGATCATCAGCCGGTACTCGGGCCGAGTGCGACGACTCCTGGCCTGTTTCATGCTTTTGGTTTTTCCGGCGCCGGCTTCCAGCTGGCGCCGGCAGTAGGGGAAGTCCTGGCGGACCTGGTAGCCCATGGGGCGACGGCAACGCCTATCGAGGCTTTCAGCATCGGCAGATTCAGCGCAATAAGTTGAAAACAAGCGGAAGCCGATGCATCAGGAAATTATGTGGCAGGCATATCGGGGCGTTTAATCTTTGAGGAGGCGGGACCATGAAATTCAAACAGATTCTCCTGGCGACAGGATTCATTTCTGCATTAGGCGTCGCGGCGGCAAGCAGCGCCGAGACGCGCACGCTGTATGTCGGCATGAACGGCGGCAGCATGGAAAAAAATTACACCAGCTATATATTCCCGGAATTCGAAAAAGCCAATAACGTCAAGATTGTGGTGGTTCCCGGCACGTCCGCCGACATCGTGGCCAAGATGTCGGCGCAAAAAGACAAGCCGCAGATGCACCTGGTGTTTCTCGACGATGGCGTCATGTACCGCGCGGTCGGCATGGGGCTGTGCCAGAAACTGAAAGACGCTCCGGTATTCAAGGAAATTTATCCATTCGCGCGCATGGCGAACGACCAGGCGGTGGGGATAGAACTGGGCACGGTCGGCATCGGTTACAACAAGAAGATGTTCGATGAAAAAGGCTGGGCTGCGCCGACCTCCTGGATGGATTTCGCCGATCCGAAATACAAGGGAAAAGTGGTGTTCCAGTCGATCCAGAGCAGCACCTTCGGCCTGCACAGCTTCCTGATGTTCAACCGCCTGGTCGGCGGCACCGATAAAAATGTCGAGCCGGGTTTCCAGAAGTGGGGCAGCACGGTCGGTCCTAACGTGCTTGAGTACCTGTCCAGTTCAGCGAAAATATCGGAAATGGTGCAAACCGGCGAAACCGCGATTTTCCCGCTGACGCCGACGGCAATTGCGAATCTGAAAGCCAAGGGCATCCCGGCCGAATTTGCTACGCCGAAAGAGGGGGCCGTCATGCTGATGGTCGGCGCTTGCGCCTTGAAGAATAATTCCGAACCCGAACTCTCGCAGAAACTGGCGGAATACCTGTTGAGCGCCGGCGCGCAAGCCAAGGCGGTGGAGTATGCCAACGTCATTCCGATCAACAAGAATGTCAAGATACCGGAATCCGTGCAAGCCAAGATAGGCAATGTCGACAAGCTGATGAAAAACATCAACACGGTCGACTGGGACGCCATCAACAAGGACCGCGCCGCCTGGAACGATCGCTGGAGCCGCATGATCGAGCGTTAACCTGGCGCTGTCCTATGCGGCGGCAAACGGCGGCGGCCGGCGCTTGATCGGCTGCGCCTTGACGATCGCGGTATTGGTCTCGGCCTTGTCGGCGATGCGGTCGATGACCTGGTCCAGTTCTGCGATCGAGCGCACGAACAGGCGCGCGATATAACAATCTTCTCCGGTCACCTTGTCGCATTCGCAGAATTCGGGCGTGTCTTCGATCAGCTTCTGGACGATCTGCAGCTTGCCGGGCAGGGGCCGGATGCGCACGATGGCTTGCAGCTGGTAGCCCAGCGCCTGCGGATCGATATCCACCGTGAACCCGCGGATGACGCCGCGCTCCTCAAGCCGGTGCAGCCGCTCCGACACGCTGGGCGAGGACAGGCCAACCTGCTGGCCCAGTTCCTTGAGTGAAATACGCGCATCCTTGAGCAGGACTTCAAGGATGCGCTGGTCGACATTGTTCAGCATTTTGCATGTCTCCGGAAATTTGAAATATTGCCTTATATAATAAGGCGAATGACGCATATTTCCTTGTATTAAGCATGGAAAATACGATGATAAAGTGAGATTATCAGGCTCTGACGGCTTTCGGGAGCTTTATATGAACAAGAAAGTAAGCGGCACGGTTGAAATGACCGCCGCCATGGCCATTTCGGGAACCATCGGCTGGTTCGTCGTGGTTTCGGGCCAGCCGGTGCTGGACGTGGTGTTCTGGCGCTGCGTGTTTGGCGCGGCAACCTTGCTGATAGTCTGCGCCGGAATGGGGCTGCTGCGCGGCGCCATCACGCTGCGCTTGCTGGCCCTGGCGGCGCTGGGCGGGGTGGCGATCGTGGTCAACTGGCTGCTGCTGTTCATCTCTTATTCGCACGCGTCGATCTCGATCTCTACCGCGGTCTACAACACCCAGCCGTTCATGCTGGTCGGCCTGGGCGCGGTTTTTTTCGCTGAGCGGCTGACGCTCAACAAGCTGACCTGGCTCGCGATAGCCTTTGCCGGCATGCTGCTGATCGTGCTGGCGCAACCGGGCGCGGCCGACAGCGGCAGCAATTACTTGGCGGGGATACTGATGGCGCTGGGCGCGGCCTTTTTCTATGCGGTGGCCGCCATCATCACCAAGAAACTGGCCGGCACGCCGCCGCACCTGATTGCCTTGGTCCAGGTCTGCGTCGGCATGCTGATGCTGGCGCCTTTCGCCCACCTGTCGGCGCTGCCTTCCGGCGTCGGCGCCTGGAGCATACTGGTGACGGTCGGCGTGGTGCACACCGGGCTGATGTATATCCTGCTGTATGGCGCGATCCAGAAATTGCCGACGCACCTGACGGGATCGCTGTCGTTCATCTATCCCATCGTGGCGATCGCAGTGGATTTCCTGGCCTTCGGCCACCGGCTGCAGCTGAGCCAGCTGATCGGCGCCGCCGCTATCCTGATCGCTGCCGCAGGCATGAACCTCGGCTGGGCGCTGTGGAAGCCAAGGGTGCAAATGCAATGACGACAAGCGCCGCAGCCAGCCGGTAGCCGGCCGCCGCGGCGCTGTAACGGCCGCATCAGGCCAGGGCGCGCGCCGCCTCTTCAATCAGGGCGACGATTTCATCGGGATGCGAGGCCATGGAAGCATGGCTGGCCGCCAGTTCGATGGTCTTCCTAGGTTTCATGCGTTCGGCGAACCAGCGCTCGGTTGCCGGCGGGATCATGCGGTCGCTGCTCGAGACCTGGTACCAGGAGGGTTTGGTTTTCCATGCCGGCGGCCCCGAGGCGTCGCCGAAGCAACGGGCAGCGATCGGCTTCTGCGTCAGCGCCATCACCAGCGCTTCCGTTGCATCCACGTCCTGGCAGAAATTGTCGCGGAACTGGTCGCGGGCGATCCACAGGAAACCGTTGTCGTCCGGCGCGATGCTGGCGGCGCCGGGCGGCGGTTCGCGCATGCCGAAAATGCCTCCCGGGGTTTCGCCTTCATCGGGAGCGAAGGCGGCAACGTACACCAAGCCAAGCACATTCGGCGCATGGCCCGCGCCGGTGATCACCATGCCGCCGTAGGAATGGCCGACCAGCAGCGTCGGACCGTTCTGGGCTGCGGCGAACCTGGTGGTGCGGTCGACATCGTCGGCCAGCGAGGTGAGCGGGTTTTGCACGGCGCTCACGCGGTATCCTCTTGCGTGCAGCGGCGGAATCACGTGGCGCCAGTGCGAGCCGTCGCCCCATGCGCCATGCACCAGGACTATATTGAGCTGCGTTGCCATATTGCGTTCTCCTGTTCTGTCGAGCGACCGTGGAAACTGCAGGATGGTGTCGCTCAAGCCATCCCGGACAATGCTGGTCGTTGATGCCGGTTTGCGCTTTTCCAGCCCAGTGTGCCGTTGATATTGGCCAGATGCGATGGCAGCTTGGCATCAAATCATCCGGGCGTCCGGAAAAGTTTCCAGCAACAGATCGGAGAATACCCGCAGCCTGCTGCTGACATGGCGCCGGCTCGAATACGGCAGCCAGACTTCCACTTCGCTGTCGGCCAGGATGCCGATCTCATGCAGCAGGCCGCGTTCCAGGTCCTGCCGGATCAGCGACGGCGGCAAGACGCCGGCGCCGGCCGGTGGCTCCAGATGCATCCCGATGCGCAATTGCTGGCGACCCTGGCGGCGATGGTGGTGCGCGGCGAAATAAAGGTCGAGGTGTCATGCCTGTTCCAGCTCGATAACGCGCGGCAGGCGATCGACTGTCCTCACTCGGGAGGAAGACGGGGCAAAGCCGTCCTTGAATTCTGAGCGGCTTGTACTCATGAATTGATACATGCCTGAATCCACGTTTCCGGTGTATGGCGGACGGCACAAGGCGAGACCCGGTTGCCCCCGTTCTTGCCATTGTGCACACCAGCGAGGTTCCCAAAGCGTGGCCGATTGTTGGGAGAAAAAGACATGTTCTGCAGAAATTCCCAGCTGAAAGTGATAGTAATTGCTAATTGCAATCATTCTCAATACCATTCGTATTCTATTGTTTCGTATTGTTTCAAATAAGAATAAAACGATGAAACAGAGGAGGAGCAGCCCCAAGGTCTGGATAGGTCTTTGGCCGGGGCTTGCATGACTTTAAATCAACAAAAAACAACACACATGTTTCAAGATAATGTTGCGGCTCCGGCCCGCAATCGGGGAAGGCTCAAGTGGCCGCTCGCATTGGCGATAGCCTGTCTGGCGGCTGCATGCGGAGGAGGCGGCGACGACAGCGCCAGTACGCCGATTACGCCGGTGGCCGATGGCGGTTTGAGCAAGGTCGCCGCCCTGGGCAAGAAGATATTCAGCGATCAGAGCCTGTCTGCCTCAGGCAAGCAGTCCTGCGCCACCTGCCACAATCCCGACAATGCACACGCGCAGAGCAACGACCTGGCAGTACAGCTGGGCGGCGCCAATCTCGATGTGCCCGGCTTTCGCGCGGTGCCGTCCTTGCGTTACCTGAACCTGACCCCGGCTTTCTTCTTTGCCAGCGACGGCACGCCGACCGGCGGCTTCAATCGCGACGGCCGCGCCAATACGCTGGCCGACCAGTCGGAGCGGCCGTTCCTGGCGCCGCACGAAATGGCCAACGGCAGCAAGGCCAGCGTGATCGTCAGACTGAAGCAGGCGGCGTATGCCGAGGAATTCCGCCAAGTGTTCGGCGCATCCATCCTGGACAATAGCGACGACGCTTTCAACCGTATCCAGCTGGCGTTGCAGCAGTACCAGAAAGAAGACGCGGATTTCCATCCCTACGATTCCAAGTACGATCAATTCCTGGCCGGCAAGGTGCCGCTGGACGCGGCCGAGCTGCGCGGACTGGCCCTGTTCAACAACCCGACCAAGGGCAACTGCGTCGCCTGCCACCTGAGCGCCAAGGGGAGCGACGGTTCGCCGCCGTTGTTTACCGATTTCACTTTCGACAACCTTGGCGTGCCGCGCAATCCGGCGATCGCAGCGACCGCCGACGCGGCTTACTTCGATCTCGGCCTGTGCGGGCCGGACCGCACCGACCTGGGCAACCGCAGCGAGCTGTGCGGCGCCTTCAAGGTGCCGACCTTGCGCAATGTCGCCACCCGCAAGGTGTTTTTCCATAACGGCTACTTCAAGACTTTGCGCGAGGCGGTGAGTTTCTACGTCAAGCGCGATACAAATCCGGAGCTGTGGTATCCGGCCGACGCGAATGGCGTCGCCCAGAAATTCAACGACTTGCCCGAGCAATACCGCAAGAACGTGAATGTCACCGAAGTGCCGTATAACCGGCAACCGAATATGCCGCCGGCATTGTCCGACAGCGAAGTCGACGATGTCGTGCAGTTTCTCGGCACGCTTACCGATGGCTACAAGGCACAATAAAATTTAAAGGGGAAGCAAGATCATGAAAAAAAATATCCTGGCGCAAGCCGTTGCATTGGCCTTGATGGCAAGCCCGCTGGCGGCGTCGGCCAGCGAAGCGGAATTGCTGAAACGGCTCGACAAGCTGGCTGCCGAAGTCGAGCAGCTCAAGGCTGAGCTCGCGGCCACCAAGAAAAAAACCGACACGGTTGAAAAGCGCCAGGACGCGCTGGCGGCTGCACCTGTTGCCCCAGTAGCGGTCGCGGCTGCTCCGGCAGTCGCCGCTGCGCCGGTCTCGACGGTAGCGGCGGCTTCGCCGGCGGCCATGTTGGGACCGAACACGGTGCTGTCGAGCTACGGCGAAGTCAATTACACCCGTCCGCGTCATGACAGCAGCAAGGCGCAGACCGATGTCGCCCGCGCGGTAATCGGCATCACCCATCGTTTTGACGAAAAGACCAAGATGGTGGCTGAATTCGAATGGGAGCATGCCGTCACGTCCGCCAGCGACAAGGGCGAGACGGAAGTCGAGCAGCTGTATGTCGAGCGCGAGTTCAACAACGGCCTGCGCGCCAAAGGCGGCCTGTTCCTGATCCCGGCCGGCTTGCTCAACACGAATCACGAACCGACTGCCTACTACGGCGTATATCGCAATTTCGTTGAAACCGCGATCATCCCGTCAACCTGGCGCGAAGCCGGCCTGGGACTGTCGCAGACCCTGGACAACGGCTTGACCTGGGACACCGGCCTGACTACGGGCTTCGACCTGAGCAAATGGGATGCCGCAGCGACCGAAGGCCGCGATTCGCCGCTGGGCAGCATCCACCAGGAAGGCCAGATGGCAAAGTCGCACGATCTGAGCGTGTTCGGCGCATTGAACTGGCGCGGCGTGCCAGGCTTGCTGCTGGGCGGCTCGGTGTTTACCGGCAAGGTCGGACAAAAGACCCCGGATTTCCCGGCGCAAGATGCGCGCCTGACCTTGTGGGACCTGCATGCCCGCTACACCCCAGGCAAGTGGGACTTGTCGGCGGTCTACGCGCGCGGCACCATCAGCAACACCGAAGCCCTGAACCAGACATTTGCCGGCCAGCCGACGCCGGTGCCGTCGTCGTTCTACGGCTGGTACACGCAAGCCGCCTACCAGTTATGGAAAAATTCCGACTACACCCTGACGCCCTTCGTACGCTATGAGCGCTTCAACACCGCCAACGGCTACGCAGCGATGCCGGCCGGCCTGGCAGTCGCCACCGGACCGAACGAAGGCGTGTGGACTACCGGCCTCAACTTCAATGTCGGTGAAGGCGTGGTCCTGAAAGCCGATTACCAGAAATTCAAGGTAGATACCGCGCGCGACCGCTTCAACCTCGGCCTGGGTTATGCTTTCTGATTTTTGATCATGAAACCCATCAATATGACGGTGCTGGCGCTTGCCGCCGGCGCTGCCTCGAACGCTTTCGGCACCCAGTACCTGACGGTGGAGCAGGCGCAGCAAGCCATGTTTCCGGACGCCAGCGGATTCAAGGATGCCAGCCTGCAGCTGTCCGCCGAGCAGATGAAGCAGGTCGAAAAACTTTCCGGCTTGCCTGCGCGTTCGGTCGCCTGGCGCGTGTTCGCTGCCTATAAAGGCGATACCCAGCTGGGCTACATGGTGCTGGACGACGTGGTCGGCAAGTTCGAGCTGATCTCGTACGCGGTCGCGGTCAATCCCGACGCCAGCATCAAGCAGATTGAAATCCTGACCTATCGGGAAAGCCATGGCTTTGAAATCAAGAGTCCGGCGTGGCGCAAGCAGTTCGTCGGCAAGACGGCCGCAGCCGGTTTGGCGATCGGCGACGGCATCGCCAGCATCAGCGGCGCCACGCTGTCGTGCACTCACGTTACCGATGGCGTGCGGCGGATCGCTGCGATTGCCCAGGTCGCGCTGAAAAAATGAAGCGGCGGGCGCAACCTTGGCTGGGAACCCTGGTTGAGGTGACGCTTGCCGATGCTCTCGACGGGACAGCCGCCGCAGCTGCATTCGACGCCGCCTTTGGCGCAATCGCCGAAGTGCATCGCCTGATGAGCTTTCATGACGCCGCCGGCGATGTCAGCAGGATCAATCAAATGGCGGTCGACAGCGTACTGCAGGTCGATGGCCATACGGCGGCAGTGCTGCGCGCGGCGCTTGACATGAGCACGGCGACAGGCGGCCTGTTCAATATCGCTTGTGCCTCGAAACTGGTGCAGTGGGATTATTTGCCAGGTGCGGGTGCGGACCTCGATGCGGACACCGATGCCAGCCGGCCGGCCTTGCATGTCGATGAAGCCGGCAACGTCCGCAAGCTGGCGCCGGTGCTGATCGACCTCGGCGGCATCGCCAAGGGTTACGCGGTGGACGTCGCCATCGCCGCTTTGCAGAGACAGGGTGTTGCTGCGGCTTGCGTCAACGCCGGCGGCGATTTGCGGGCGTTCGGCGAAAACCCGTTTCCGGTCATGGTCCGCGATCCTCGTTCACCTGGGCAGATCGCCTGCCAGATAGATCTGGACAATGCTGCAATGGCCACTTCAGGCAGTTATTTTTCACAAAAGACGGTACGAGGCCAGCTGCGATCGGCGCTGGTTCACGGCATCGACGGCAGTGCCCTGGTCGACAGCGTCAGCGCCACGGTGCTGGCCCCTGACTGCATGACGGCCGACGCCCTGACCAAGCTGGTGTTGCTGAGCAACGACCCGCGGCATCCGTTATTGCAACGGTTTGGAGCGACTGCTTTTATAATCTGACGGATGCGCCAACTCAAACATCCTAAACATAGCCTGCATCGTGCCAGCACCCGGCCGCCGCTCATCCGTTTCCGGCTTGAACGCTGGCACCGTCTCAGCCTGTATGGCGTGTCCGGCTTGCTGGCGGCCAGCGGCATCCTGTGGTTGGTCGTGCACTATTTTTTCCGTGTCGCCGGCGAGTTCGGAGAGACTGTCAATCCGCTGGAGCCATGGACTATGAAATTGCACGGCGCCGCTGCCATGGCCGCGCTTTTTTTTGTTGGAAGCTTGCTCAACAGCCACATGCGCCGCGCCCACCATGCTCGCCGCAACCGCTATTCCGGCTGGGGCATGGCCGCGCTGCTGGCCTTGCTCACGATAAGCGGTTATGCCTTGTATTACCTCGCCAGCGAATCAAGCCGGCCGCTCTGGTCGGCGGCGCACTGGATACTGGGTTTGCTGTTTCCTGCATTGCTGGCGTTGCATATCTTTCTGGGACGGCGCGCAGCCAGGCGCTAGAGGCAAGCCGATCGGGGTCGGCATCGGCGACCATGCTCTTCCTGATGCCGGGAATGGGGCATTGCCGCGGCGGCGTCGGCCCCAATACATTCGACGCCATCGGTACCCTCGACCAATGGGGGGGAGAGCGGCCGCCCTCCCGGCCAGACGATTGCCGTCACATCTGAAACGACCGATGGCGTTGGCGGTTTGGCCGACAGCACCTTGAACAAAGAGATCCGAGCCTATGCATCCGGCAAGGGAATCCGTTCGTTGTCGCCCGGCACCGGATCGAAGCGCTGCTCGCGCCAGTTGTCTTTGGCGGTTTCAATCAGCTGCGGATCGCTGGCGACAAAATTCCACCAGATGGTGCGCGGCCCGTCGATAGGAGCGCCGCCCAGCAGCATGACCTGGGCTGCTTCGCCGGCGGCAATGCGCACCGCCTGGCCAGGTTCCAATACCGCCAGCACGCCCATTTCCAGCATTTCGCCATCGATGGTCACGCTGCCGCTGGCGACATACACCGCCTGCTGCGGATATTCCGCTTCCAGCGTGAACTGCGCGCCGGCCTGCATTTCGGCGGCGACATACAAGGTCGGCGCCAGGACCTTGACCGGCGCCTCCTTGCCGAAGGCGCGGCCGGCGATGATGCGTAACCGGTAACCGTCGCCCTCGACCAGCGGCAGGCTGGCAGCCGGATGGTGAACGAAGGCCGGCGGCCCCTGTTCGTCGGCCAGCGGCAGCGCCACCCAGGTCTGGATGCCGTGCAGGCGCCAGCCTTTGGCGCGCTGCGCCGCAGGCGTGCGTTCGGCATGGACGATGCCGCGTCCGGCAGTCATCCAGTTGACGTCGCCCGGAATGATTTCCTGGTCGTTGCCCAGGCTGTCATGGTGGCGGATGGCGCCTTCGAACAGATAGGTGACCGTCGCCAGGCCGATGTGCGGGTGCGGGCGGACATCGATGCCCTGGCCGCTGGCGAAGTCGACCGGCCCCATGTGGTCGAAAAACAGGAAAGGTCCCACGCTTTGGTGGCGGCCGGCCGGCAGCACGCGGCGTACTACGAGTTCGCCGAGGTCGCGGGCGCGCCCCGGTATCCGGTATGCAATAGAGGTAGTCATGTTATATCCAGTCCAGGTTGCAAAAAAGGAAGTGCAATGACTTCAGCAAGCTGAAAGACATTAGCATATTTGAATATGCAGGGTCCCGAACAATGAAAAAGCCAGTTTCTTCCGCGGCGCAGCGCGGAAGAAACTGGCTTTTTTTGAATCGCTGCAAGCTGCAGCCATGGGGCTTGGCTGTTTCTTAGAGTGCGCCGGACAGCAGGTAGCAGCCCACCGCCGCAATCGCCACGCCGCCCAGCCGCACTGCCTGCGCCGCCATTTTCTGGCCGGCAACCAGGCCGATCGCCAGGCCAAGCGCATGCAGCAGCGCTGTCGCAGCGACAAAACCGGCGCCATACCAAAGCGCCGAGGCGCCATGCGGCAACTCGCTGCCATGCGCATAGCCGTGGAACAGCGCGAAGATGGAAACCACGCCGGCGCTGGCCCAGAGCGGCATGCGCACGGCGAAGGCGATCAGCAGGCCGAGCACGGCGACCGATGCCGCAATGCCGGTTTCAACCGCGGGCAGCTGCAGGCCGGAAAACGCCAGCAGCGCGCCGGCCGCCATCGTCAGCGGAAACGCCAGCGGCAGCACCCACAGCGCGGAGCGCTTGTTTTGCGCCGCCCACAGGCCGAGCGCCAGCATCGCCAGCAAATGGTCGATGCCGGAGAACGGATGGGAAAATCCGTCGTTGAAGCCGAATGCGTCGGGATGGCCCGGATGGGCGAACGCCGAGCCGATGCCGAAGGCGGCGATGGCCAGCGCGCTGAGGCGGCCACAGGTACGGGCGGAAGGATGGGACATGGCAGGACTCCTTGGAAATGGCGGTCTATTTGAAGAGTTCATTTGGGTTGCTTATTTGGATTGCGGATTCAGGCTGCTGATTTAGGCTGGTCCAGCAAACCTTGTTCGCGGATGAAAGCGATCACTTGCTCAACGCCGTCGCCGCTGCGCAGGTTGGTGAAAATGAACGGCCGTTCGCCGCGCATCTTTTTGGCGTCGTGCGCCATCACATCCAGGTTGGCGCCGACGTAGGGGGCGAGGTCGGTCTTGTTGATGATCAGCAGGTCGGAGCGGGTGATGCCGGGGCCGCCCTTGCGCGGGATTTTTTCACCGCCGGCGACGTCGATCACGTAGATGGTCAGGTCGGACAGTTCCGGGCTGAAGGTCGCCGCCAGGTTGTCGCCGCCGGATTCCAGCAGGATCAGGTCGAGGTCGGGGAAATCGGCGCTCATGCGCGCAATTGCCTCCAGGTTGATCGAGGCGTCTTCGCGTATCGCGGTGTGCGGGCAGCCGCCGGTCTCCACGCCCATCAGGCGCTCCGCCGGCAAGGCGTCGGCGCGCAGCAGGATCTCCATGTCTTCCTTGGTGTAGATGTCGTTGGTGATGACCGCCATGTCGTAGTGGTCGCGCATGCCTTTGCACAGCATTTCGCACAGCGCGGTCTTGCCGGAGCCGACCGGGCCGCCGATGCCGACGCGGAGTGGATTGGATGTTGAGGAAGTGGTCATTTTGGGATTCGCTTAAAAATATTGAATGCTTGGTTTCAGGAGCGGTAAAGGCGGCTGTATTGTTCTTCATGCTGCATCGACAGCAGCGACAGGCCCGGCGCCCAGTTCGACAATTCATGGTCGGCCAGTTCTTGCGCCTGCCGTGCAGCCAGCTGCAGTTCTGCCTGCAAGGACAACAGCAGGCGCTGGCCGGCGACCTGGCCCAGCGGTATCGACTTGACGCACACCAGCACCTGGTTTTCCGCCCAGGAAAACAGCATGCCCAGCAGCGCCGCCTCATGCGGCACCTGCAGCGCTACCGCGGCGTAGGCGTAGGCGGTCGGCAGCGGCAGTTCCGGCTGGGCCTGCAAGATCGCCAGCAAGGCGGCATCGCCTACCTGCAGTTCGATCGCCAGCTTGCCCAGCGAATATCCCATCTGTATGGTTTCGGCGCGGAATTCGGCGGTGTCGCGGGCTGCGATGAAGCGTTCAGTCCACAGCGCAACCGCGGCGCCGTCGCGGCCTTCGAACGCTTGCAGCAGGCGCCACAAGACGGGCGCCTCAAACAGCGTCACTACTTGCTGCAGGTTGTTGCAGATCCAGCCGCGCGCGGATTCCGGATCCTTGACCCAGCCCTTGTCGATAGCCGTTTCCAGTCCCTGCGAATAGCTGTAGGCGCCGATCGGCAGCGACGGACTGGCCAGTTGCAGCAGGTGGAGCAGCGCGGTCGCGTTCATCTTGTGTGCCGGACTCAGGTGCCGGACTCGTCGCCAGGCCGGTGGATTTTCTGGCGCAGCGGCACCGGCGCCAGCAAGCCGTCGTGATGATGGTGATGGCCGCCGCCATAGGCTCCCGATTCGGGCTCGAACGCCGCCAGTTCTTCGGTGACCGTGGCTTGCAAGCCCTGCAGCATTTCCTTCAGCACCGCATCCTTGCGTATGCGCAGGAACCCGTCGCCGACATGCGCCTGGGTGTGCCGGTTGCCCAGGTGGAAAGCGCAGCGCAGCAAGGCGTGCGGACTGGCGCATTCGATGCGGTAGGTTGCTTCGGCCGCCGCCATGATCCTGATCACGCGCTCCTGGCCGCTGTCGTCGCTGCCTTTGAGCAGGTCGCCATGGCGCAGCACGGTGCCGCGCACCGTGAATACGCCGACTTCTTCGCCGCTGGCCAGCGCTGCCCGCAGGCGGCTTTTCTCGCGCAGTTCATAGGGCAAGACCAGTTCGCCATGGACCAGGTCGGCGCGTTCTACTTTTGTGTTGAGGATTAACATCTTGCTTTCGTCGAAATTGAATCAGAACAGGAAATAACGCTGCGCCATCGGCAATATGCTGGCCGGTTCGCACACCAGCAATTCGCCGTCGGCGCGCACTTCATAGGTTTCCGGATTGACTTCCATGTGCGGCGTGGCGCTGTTGTGGATCATGTGGTGCTTGCGCAGGTGGCGCACGTCTTTGATCGCCACCACCGGCTTGTTCAGCTTCAGGCGTTCGCCTATGCCGTCGTCAAACGCCGCTTGCGAAACAAAGGTGAGCGAGGTCTTGAGGCCGCCGCCGTAGGCGCCGAACATCATCCGGTAGTGCACCGGCTGCGGGGTCGGGATAGAAGCGTTCGGATCGCCCATCTGGGCGGCGGCGATCATGCCGCTTTTCAGGATGGCGGATGGCTTGACGCCGAAGAAAGCCGGCTTCCACAGCACCAGGTCGGCAATCTTGCCGACTTCGATCGAGCCCACCACATGCGAAATGCCATGGGTGATGGCGGGATTGATCGTGTATTTGGCGATGTAGCGCTTGACGCGGAAATTGTCAGCCTTGCTGCCGCTGTCCTCGGCCAGCTTGCCGCGCTGGACCTTCATCTTGTGCGCGGTCTGCCAGGTGCGCATGATGACTTCGCCGACCCGGCCCATGGCCTGCGAATCGGACGACATCATGCTGATGGCGCCGATGTCGTGCAGGATGTCTTCGGCGGCGATGGTCTCGCGCCGGATGCGCGATTCGGCAAACGCCACGTCTTCGGCAATCGCGGCATCGAGGTGATGGCAGACCATCAGCATGTCCAGGTGCTCGTCCAGCGTGTTGACGGTAAACGGCCGGGTCGGGTTGGTGGACGAGGGCAGCACGTTGCTGTTGCCGACCGCGGCGATGATGTCCGGCGCATGGCCGCCGCCGGCGCCTTCGGTATGGAAGGTGTGGATGGTGCGGTCCTGGAACGCGGCCAGCGTGTGTTCCAGGAAGCCGCCTTCGTTCAGGGTGTCGCTATGGATCGCGACCTGCACATCCATGCGGTCGGCCACGCTCAGGCAGTTGTCGATGGCGGCCGGGGTCGAGCCCCAGTCTTCATGCAGCTTGAGGCCGATGGCGCCGGCCCGCACCTGTTCTTCCAGCGGCCCCGGCAGGCTGATGTTGCCCTTGCCGAGGAAACCCAGGTTCATCGGGAAAGCGTCGGCCGCCGACAGCATCGCATGCAGGTGCCAGGGGCCGGGCGTGCAGGTGGTGGCGGCGGTGCCTGCCGCCGGGCCGGTGCCGCCGCCGAGCATGGTGGTGACGCCGCTCATCAAGGCTTCTTCCATCTGCTGCGGACAGATGAAATGGATGTGGCAATCGATGCCGCCGGCGGTGACGATCTTGCCTTCGCCGGCGATGATCTCGGTGGCGCCGCCGATCACCATCGTCACGTCGGGCTGGATGTCCGGGTTGCCGGCCTTGCCGATGGCGGCGATCTTGCCGCCCTTGATGCCGATGTCGGCCTTGACGATGCCCCAATGGTCGATGATCACGGCATTGGTGATCACCGTGTCCATTACATCCTTATGCATGCGCTGCGACTGGCCCATGCCGTCGCGGATCACCTTGCCGCCGCCGAATTTCACTTCTTCGCCGTAGGTGGCGTAGTCCTTTTCGATTTCGATGAACAGCTCGGTGTCGGCCAGGCGGATGCGGTCGCCGGTGGTGGGGCCGTACATTTCGGCGTAGGCGTGCCTTGCGATCTTGCTCATGATTTTGCTCGTTTCGTTAATGCGCCCATGACCTTGCCGTTGAATCCGTAGACGATGCGGTCGCCCGCCAGCTCCACCAGTTCCACCGTGCGCTTCTGGCCCGGCTCGAAGCGCACCGCGGTGCCGGCGGCGATGTTGAGCCGCATGCCGTAGGTATCCTCGCGCTCGAACAGCAGGGCCGGGTTGACTTCGTAAAAATGAAAGTGCGAACCGATCTGGATCGGCCGGTCGCCGCTGTTGGCGACGGTGACGCTGCTGCAGCGGCGGCCGACATTGAGTTCGATGTCGCCGCCCTGGATCTGCATTTCTCCTGGAATCATGTTGGCTCCGGCGCTGGTTAGGGAATGGGGTGATGCACGGTGACCAGCTTGCTGCCGTCCGGGAAGGTGGCTTCGACCTGGATGTCGGGAATCATTTCGGCGATGCCGTCCATCACGTCGGCGCGGGTCAGGATCTGGCTGCCGTAGGACATCAGCTCGGCGACGCTCTTGCCGTCGCGCGCGCCTTCCATGATGGCGGCGCTGATCAAGGCTACCGCTTCCGGATAGTTCAGCTTGAGGCCGCGCGCCAGCCGCCGTTCTGCCAGCAGGGCGGCGGTGAAAATCAGCAGCTTGTCTTTCTCTCTTGGCGTCAGGTCCATGTGACTGTTCTTTCTTTTCGATGACGGAGGCGATGTCGGTTCGTTGATTCGTTGATTCGTTGATTCGTTGATTCAGGTGTTCCAGATGCGCGGTATCAATGCTGCGTGTCCCAGCAATTGCGGGCGGACCAGCTGCCAGGCTTGCATCATCCACTGCCGCGCCAGTTCGCTGGAGTGGCCCAGGTGGCGCAGCACCAGGACTGACTTCACCTGCGTGACGCCGACGCTGGCCCGGTCTCCCGCCAGCTGGTTCGAGAGTTCGCGCAACTGTTGCACGAAGCCCGGGGAAAACGGCTTGCCGGCCACTACCAGGGTGGCGCACACGGTACAGCCCGCCAATCCCAGGCGGTTGTGCATGGCCGGGCTGGCGCCGCTCAGCGCACCTTGTTCAAACCACAATAATTTGCCGTCGCGGCGAATGCTGGTCTGCTGCGAGATGCGGCCGCTGTTGAATGTTTCGCCCGAGGCGGTGCGGCCGAAGCACAGGATCTCGCCGCCGATGTAGCGGGCGTCGCCTTGCAGCTCCACCTGGTGTTCCAGCGCGACTTCGGCCTGGTCGAAAAAAATGGTCTCCTGCGGCAGCCATTCCATGGTTGCCGAATCGGCAAGCTGCAGCCGGACGTGCTGCTGCGAAAGCTTGCCGTTGGCCTGGTACCACTTGGCGGCGCCGGGCGTGGTGAGGAAGGCGTGGGCGCCTGGACCGACGCTGGCCTTGACGGTAAGCTGGTCGCCGCCGACCACGCCGCCGGGCGGATGGACGATGATGGCGTGGCAGATCGACGGATGTTCCGGATAGAGCGATTTTTGCACACGCAAGGGGCCGTAGTGGGCGCGCTCCAGCAGCCGCGTGGTGCCGCGGTCGTCGCCAAAGCGCAGCGACAGCCAGGCCTGGTTGCCGGCGCGATGGATCGGCTCGGACAGGGCCGCAGGCAGGGCAGGCCCGGCGCTGGCCGGCATGGGCTGGGCAATGAAATTATCCATGGGGAACTATACCGCCAAGTGCCGTTTCACGCTGTCGTCATCCATCCCGTCCTGGCTGCCGGCGGCCACCACTTCGCCGCGCGACAGCACGACAAAGTTGTCCGCCAGGTCGCGCGCAAAATCGAAGTACTGTTCGCATAGCAGGATGCCGATGTCGCCGCGTTCGCGCAGCAAGCGGATCACGCGCCCGATATCCTTGATGATGGAGGGCTGGATGCCTTCGGTCGGCTCGTCCAGGATGATCAGCTTCGGTTCCGCCAGCAAGGCCCGCGCGATCGCCAGCTGCTGCTGCTGGCCGCCGGACAGGTCGCCGCCGCGCCGCTGCAGCATTTCTTTCAGCACCGGGAACAGTTCGTAGACCTCGTCCTTGATCAGCAACGCCTTCTTGCCCGATTTGGTGGCCATGCCCATCAGCAGGTTTTCTTCCACCGACAGGCGCGCAAAGATTTCACGTCCCTGCGGCACATAGGCAATGCCAAGCGCGGCGCGCTGGTGCGGCTTGAGGCTGGTGATGTCGCGTCCCTCCAGCACCACCTTGCCGCTGGCGCTGGGCAGCACGCCCATCAGGCATTTCAGCAGGGTGGTCTTGCCGACGCCGTTACGGCCCAGCAGAGCCAGGCACTTGCCTTTTTCCAGGGACAGCGAAACGCCGCGCAGGGTATGCGAGGAGCCGTAATACTGGTTCAGTTGTTCAACGTTCAGCATAGTCTTCTAGCGCCCGAGGTAAACTTCGATCACGCGCTCATCGGCCTGCACTTCCGACATCTTGCCGGCTGCCAGCACCGAGCCTTCATGCAGCACGGTGACCTTGCCCTCCTGCGCGATCTCGGCGACAAAGCCCATGTCATGTTCGACTACCATGATCGAATGCTTGCCGCGCAGTTCATTGAGCAGCTCGGCGGTGCGCGCGGTTTCTGCATCCGACATGCCGGCTACCGGTTCATCCAGCAACAGCAGCTGCGGTTCCTGCATCAGCAGCATGCCGATTTCCAGCCACTGCTTCTGGCCGTGCGACAGCAGGCCGGCCAGCCGCCGCTCGTTGCCGTTGAGGCGGATCAGCCTGAGGCAAGCGTCGATCTTGTCGACCTGTTCCGAGCTCAGCCGCGAAAACAAGGTGGTCTTGACGCGCTTGTCCATCTTCATCGCCAGTTCAAGGTTCTCGAACACGGTGTGCTGCTCGAACACGGTGGGCCGCTGGAACTTGCGGCCGATGCCGGCGTGGGCGATGTCGTATTCGGTCAGCTTGGTCAGGTCGATGCTCTGGCCGAAGAAAGCGGTGCCGGCGCTGGGCCGGGTCTTGCCGGTGATGACATCCATCATGGTGGTCTTGCCGGCGCCGTTGGGGCCGATGATGCAGCGCAGTTCGCCCACCGAAATATCCAGGTTCAGGTTGTTCAGCGCCTTGAAGCCGTCGAAGGAAACCGTGATGTTTTCCAGGTAGAGGATGGCGCCGTGGGTGGTGTCGACGCCTTCCGGCTTGATCCGCGCATACGAGGTGCCGTAGTCGGCGTGCAGGGCGTTGTCGACCTTGTCGGACGGCTGCGCCGGGTTATAGATCTGGCTCATGCGCTCTCCTTGCCGCTGTTGAATTTGCTTTTCAGCTTGTCGGCCAGGCCCAGGATCCCCTGCGGCATGAACAGCGTGACCAGGATGAAAATCAAGCCGAGCGCGTACAGCCACAGGTCGGGGAAGGCGCCGGTAAACCAGCTCTTCAGGCCGTTCACCGAGAAGGCGCCGATGATCGGCCCCAGCAGCGAGCCGCGGCCGCCGACCGCGGCCCAGATCACCATTTCGATCGAATTGGCGGGCGACATCTCGGACGGATTGATGATGCCGACTTGCGGCACGTACAAGGCGCCGGCGATGCCGCACAGGACCGCCGACAAGGTCCATACGAACAGCTTGAACCAGAGCGGGTTGTAGCCGATGAACATCAGGCGCGATTCAGAGTCGCGCACTGCCTGCAGCACCCGTCCGAGCTTGGAGGTGACGATCCAGCGGCACAGCAGCAGGGCGCCCAGCAGGAAGGCCAGCGTGATCAGGTACAGCACCGCCTTGGTCGACGGCGCCGTGATGGAATAACCCAGGATGCGCTTGAAATCGGTGAAGCCGTTGTTGCCGCCGAAGCCGGTGTTGTTGCGGAAGAACAGCAGCATGAAGGCGAAGGTCATGGCTTGCGTGATGATCGAGAAATACACGCCCTTGATGCGCGAGCGGAACGCGAAATAGCCGAACACGAAAGCCAGCACGCCCGGCACCAGCACCACCAGCGCCATGCAGTACCAGAAATGGTCGGTCAGCGACCAGAACCAGGGATAGGTTTTCCAGTCGAGGAACACCATGAAATCGGGCAAGTTGCTTTGATAGACGCCGTCGCGGCCGATCGCCCGCATCAGGTACATGCCATGGGCGTAGCCGCCCAGCGCAAAGAATACGCCGTGGCCGAGCGACAGGATGCCGGTGTAGCCCCATACCAGGTCGAGCGCCAGCGCCGCCATGGCGTAGCACATGAACTTGCCGACCAGGGCTACCGTGTAGCCGGAAATGTGCAGTACATGGCCGGCAGGGAAGGCCAGGTTGAGCGCCGGCAGCAGGGCCAGGACCACGCTGCAGAAAATGATCCCGCTCCACGCCGGTCGCGAAAACAATGGCGTCCTGGCTGCGGCGATCTGCTGGGAAACCGGTAGGGTTGCGCTGCTCATTCGACGCTCCTGCCTTTCAGGGCAAACAGGCCTTGCGGGCGTTTTTGAATGAAGACGATGATGAAGACCAGGATCGCGATCTTGGCCAGCACGGCGCCGGCCACCGGCTCCAGGAACTTGTTGACTTCGCCCAGGCCGAAAGCGGCGATCACGGTGCCGGCCAGCTGGCCGACGCCGCCCAGCACCACCACCATGAAGGAGTCGACGATGTAGCCCTGGCCCAGGTCCGGGCCGACATTGCCGAGCTGCGACAGCGCCACGCCGCCAAGGCCGGCGATGCCGCAGCCGAGGCCGAAAGTCATCATGTCGATCTTGCCGGTCGAGACGCCGACGCAAGACGCCATGCGGCGGTTCTGCATGACTGCCCGCACGAACAGGCCGAGCCGGGTCTTGTTCAGGATCAGCCACACCGCCAGCACCACGGCCAGCGCGAAGAAAATGATCACGATGCGGTTATACGACAGCACCAGCGAACCGAGCACGGTGACGCCGCCCGACATCCAGCTGGGATTGGCGACTTCGACGTTCTGCGCGCCGAAGATGGAACGCACCAGCTGCATCAGCATCAGGCTGATGCCCCAGGTGCAGAGCAGGGTTTCCAGCGGCCGGCCGTACAGCCAGCGCAGCACCAGCCGTTCCAGCACGATGCCGACCGCGGCGGTGACGATGAAGGCGGCCGGCAGCGCGACCAGCAGGTAGCCGTCCAGCGCGCCGGGGAAATACTGGCGGAACAGCAGCTGGCAGACATAGGTGGTGTAGGCGCCGATCATCAGCAGTTCGCCGTGCGCCATGTTGATGATGCCCATCAGGCCGAACGTGATAGCCAGCCCGAGCGCGGCCAGCAGCAGGACGCTGCCGAGCGAGATGCCGTAGAACACCTTGCCGATGAAATCGACCGTCGCCAGGTGGCGGTCCAGCACGCCCAGGGTACGCACGGCTTCGATGCGTACCGCCGGATCCGGTTCGACATAACTGCCGTCCGGGTTCTTGTCGAGCAGGTTTTGCAGGGCGGGGCGCAGGTTGGCGTTGGTGCTGCCGGCCAGGGTTTGCACCGCGGCCTTGCGGGTGGCGGCTTCGGGCGAGTGCAGGTTGGCGGTGGCGATCACCTGTTGCAGGATGGCCTGGATTTCGGGATCGCTTTCCTGGTGCAGGGCTTTGCTGATCAGCGGGATTTGCGCCGGGTCGGCGGTTTTTATCAGTTCCGTGGCGGCGGCAATGCGCTGGTTGCGGTTGGCGGAAAACAGTTTCAGGCCGGACAGGGCGCCTTCCACTACGCCGCGCAGGCGGTTGTTGACGCTGATGCCTTCGGCGTCGTCGGGCGTGGGCGTGGCCTGGTCGGTGGCTGGGTTGAATGCCTGGGTGTCGTCGACGATCAGTACGGTGCCGTCGGGGCGGGCATACAGGGCGTCGGTGTTCAGTGCATTCAGGATTTTTAGTGCGTCGTCGTTGGCCAGTGCGGCGATCTGGTTGACTGCGGCTATGCGTGCATCGGGGTCGTCGCCGGCCAGCGGCTTGAGCAGCGCCGGGTCGATCCTGGCGTGCGCCAGCGCGGTGTGCAGGCACAAACTTGCAATGAGAAGAATTTTTCTTGAGATTTTCATTAGTCTGTTTGCGAGCCGATTTTTTTCCTGCCTTGGCGTTACGGGACGGTAGTTAAATGGGGTCAGAGTTTTTTTTCGGCAGTTTTACCGCCGAAAATTACTCTGACCCCATTTAACGGGCTACGGAGTAGGTTCGGTGGCATGCGATGGCCTTCGTTCGGTGTTACCTAAAAAGTTCGCTACTCCGTGGAAGCTAGCCGGGGGTAGCCCGGCAGCTAGTCACTTTTCTTGCTTCGCCAAGAAAAGTAACCAAAAGAAGGCGACCGCAAAGCCGTTGCCCTCCCTTCGGTCGGGTCCCCAAATGAGCCAGCGGTCAGCCGGGTGGGAAGACAAACTCGCTTCGCTCAAACATGTCTTCCCACAATTCCCGGCTGACCGCTGGCTCATTTGGCAACGTCCCCATGCGGAATTCAAAAGCAACGGCAACGTCAAGAGCCACGGCAACGTCAAAAGCAACAGCAACTACAACAGCAACGTCAAAACCAACAGCCTTGATGCCGCTACGGTCAGAGTTTTTGCTTGCCTTCGTTGCCCGGGATGTATGGACTCCAAGGCTGCGCACGGATTGTGGTCTTGGTTTTGTTGACTACGTTGAACTGGCCGTCTGCCTTGATTTCGCCGATCATTACCGGCTTGTGCAGGTGATGGTTGGTGGCGTCCATTTCCAGTTCATAGCCGGACGGGGCCTTGAATTTCTGGCCGGACATGGCGGCGATCACTTTGTCGGTGTCGGTGGACTTGGCTTTTTCCACGGCCTGTTTCCACATGTAGATGCCGACATAGGTCGCTTCCATCGGATCGTTGGTGACCACGGTGCTGGCGTTCGGCAGTTTCTTGGCGACGGCGTAGGCTTTCCATTTCTTGATGAAGGCGGTATTGACCGGGTTTTTCACCGACTCGAAATAATTCCATGCGGCCAGGTGGCCGACCAGCGGCTTGGCGTCGACGCCGCGCAATTCTTCTTCACCGACCGAGAACGCCACCACCGGCACGTCCGTGGCTTTCAGGCCGGCATTGCCCAGTTCCTTGTAGAACGGCACATTGGAATCGCCGTTGATGGTCGAGATCACTGCCGTTTTGCCGCCGGCGGAAAATTTCTTGATGTTGGCGACGATGGTCTGGTAGTCGGAGTGGCCGAACGGTGTGTAGACCTCGTCGATATCCGCATCTTTCACGCCCTTGCTATGCAGGAAGGCGCGCAGGATCTTGTTGGTGGTGCGCGGGTAGACATAGTCGGTGCCGAGCAGGACGAAGCGCTTGGCGCCGCCGCCTTCTTTCGACATCAGGTATTCGGTGGCCGGGATCGCTTGCTGGTTAGGCGCGGCGCCGGTGTAGAACACGTTCTTCTCCAGCTCTTCGCCTTCATACTGCACCGGATAGAACAGCAGGCTGTTGAGTTCCTTGAAGACCGGCAGCACCGATTTGCGCGAAACCGAGGTCCAGCAGCCGAACACCACCGACACCTTGTCCTGCGAAACCAGCTGGCGCGCCTTTTCGGCGAACAGCGGCCAGTTGGAAGCCGGGTCGACCACCACCGGCTCCAGTTGCTTGCCCATCACGCCGCCGTTGGCGTTGATCTCTTCAATCGCCATCAGGGCCACATCCTTCAGCGAGGTTTCAGAGATCGCCATGGTGCCCGACAGCGAATGCAGGATGCCTACCTTGATGGTGTCCGCGGCAAATGCAGACGGCAGCCAGGAGCTGGCGGCCAGGGCGAAAGCGCCGAGTGCGGTAGCTTTCAGAAGGGTGCGACGTGACATGAATTTCTCCTCCGGTTATGAGCGATAAAAAACAGAAAAAGCACGAGCAAAGAAAGCCTGCGGCAAACCTGGTGAGGGGATGCGCCGATTACACAATGGCATTAGCAGAATGCATGCCAGAGAGGCGGGGCGGCGCCATGCGCCGGATTCGGGGAGAACGACTTGAATCTGGAACAATATCGACGCCAGCGAGACGCGCGGCGCCCATATTTGGTGAGAGGGGATTTTGGTGCAGGATAAGCGCACCAGCATGGTGCCGCGCTATGCGGCGACCCTGGGGGCGCCGCAAAAAACGATACCGATTGGTGCGGAAAACCGGAACTGGCTGGCCAGCTCCGGGATTGGTTCAGGGAACGATGGTGGTAAACAGGTAAACCGCAAAAATCACCAGGTGCACCGTGCCTTGCATGACCGTGGTGCGGCCGGTGCCGAGCGACAGCGTGGCGACGATGAAAGACAGCAGCAGCAGCACGGTGGATTTGACGTCCAGGCCGAGCGACAGGGTCCAGCCGGTGGTGAGCGAAACGATGGCAACCGCCGGAATGGTCAGGCCGATGCTGGCCAGCGCCGAACCCAGCGCCAGGTTGAGGCTGGTCTGCAGGCGGTTGGCGCGCGCCGCACGCACCGCGGCCAGTCCTTCCGGCAGCAGCACCACCGCGGCAATGATGATGCCGACCAGGGTCTTGGGCGCGCCGACGCTCGCCACCGCGGTTTCCAGGGCCGGCGCCAGCGATTTCGCCAGCAGCACCACCGCTCCCAGGCAAACCAGCAGCAAGCCGCCGCTGAGCGCGGCCACCTTGGCTGATGGCGGCGCCGCGTGGACATCTTCATCGTTGACAGCTTCTTCCGGCAAGAAGTAATCGCGATGGCGCACGGTCTGCACCAGCACGAAGGTGCCGTACAGTATCAGCGAGATGACGGCGATGAACGCCAGCTGGCTGGGACTGTAGAACGGGCCGGCGGCGCTCGAGGTGTAGTTGGGCAGCACCAGCGTCAGCACCGCGATCGCCGCCAGCGTCGCCAGCGAAGCGCTCACGCCCAGCAAGCCGAAACTCTGTTCCTTGTGGCGGCTGGCGCCGACCAGCAGGCAGATGCCGACGATGCCGTTGAGGATGATCATGATGGCGGCAAACACGGTATCGCGCGCCAGGCCCGTGGTTTCTTCGCCGCCGGCCAGCATCAGCGAGACGATCAGCGCCACTTCGATCAGGGTCACCGCCAGCGCCAGCACCAGCGTGCCGTAAGGTTCGCCGACCCGGTGCGCGACGACCTCGGCGTGGTACACCGCCGCCAGTACGCTGCCGAGCAGGCCAATCACCAGCAATATCGTATAAAAGCCGCCTGGATTAAAGCTCGCGCCGCCGAGCAGGAGCCAGCCGGCGACCGGAGCGGCGATGGACCATATGGGGAGTGCAGGGGAAATTTTCATATGGCGATTGGACACGCATCAAGCATTTTTTGCAAGTATTGCGTGGAAATCGGCCGCCGGCAAGGACAAGGCGCTTCATCTCACCAGGCCCAGCAGCCGGGATTTGCCGCGCATGGCCGATTCCGGCTGCATGCTCTTGCCGGCAACCGGCACCGTCATCAGCTTTTCCAGCGCCCTGGCCAGCTTGACCCGGCCCGCCGCCGACATCCTTGTCATCGGCAGGCGCAGTTCGTCCTGTATCTGGCCTTGCATGGCCAGCGCCGCCTTTACCGGACCAGGATTCGGTTCCGAGAACAGCAGCTGGATCACCGGCAGCAGCTGCTTGAACAGGGCGCGCGCCGAACCGAGCTGGGCGGCGCGCACCAGTTCGAACAAATGCACAAACAGGTCGGGCCGTATGTGCGCCGCGGCGGAAATGGCGCCGTGTCCGCCCAGGCAGAGCGTATTGAACAGCAAGGAATCGTCGCCGCACAGGACACGCAGGCCGGTGCGGTTGATCAGTTCCATGGTTTGCGCCAGGCTGCCGCTGCTTTCCTTGATCGCCGCGATATTGGCATGCTGTTCCAGCGCGCTCACGGTAGCGATATCGATATTGACGCCGGTCCTGGCCGGGATGTTGTACAGGACCAGCGGACTCTCGGCGGCCGCGGCCAGCGCTTCGAAATGCAGGCGTATGCCTTCTTGCGACGGCCGTACATAAGACGGCGCCGAAACCAGGAAAGCAGCCGGGCGCAAGGCGTTCAGGCGCTCGATTTTCTCCGTCACCGCACGCGTGTCGCTGCCGCCGATGCCCATCGCCACCGGACAGCGGTCTTGCACCGCCTCCATCACGCTGCACAGCAGCTTGTCTTGTTCATGCTCGTTCAGGGTGGCGGCTTCGCCGGTGGTGCCGCACACCACCAGGCCATGCACGCCGGCGGCGGACAGGTTCAGGGCCAGTTGCTGCGCGCCGTAGAGATCGAGTTTGCCTTGTCGGAAAGGCGTGACGAGGGGAACCCAGATGCCTTCAAAAATGGACATGATGTGCTGTTTCCAGTAAAGGTTGGAATGATGTGATGTCGACGGCGGGGCTCATGCCGGCTGCAGCGGCGTGATGCGGCCGAATTCTGCCTGCGGCAAGGCGCGCATGATGTTGCCGATGACGGCGTCGATCGAGCCCTTGCTCAGGCACAGCCAGAATTTCATCTTGCTGGCGTGGTCGACCGGCTTGACGCGCATGTAGATCATCAGGTCGCCGCAGGTGCCGACGATGATGCGGCGCAGCTCGGCGACCGAGGCGGCATCCACGGTGATGCGCATCATGAAATCTTTGTGGATCGGGAGGGGTAGCCGGCGATACGAATGCGAAGGGAAGGGCAAGGCAGGGGCCTGGATTTTTTTCGAGACGGCAGCGGGAAGCGAAGAGAAGCGCCATGCTGCTGGAATTACCTGATTCATAGAGGGTATCTACTGGTCGTTTAGGTGATTACAGGTTAGCAGGCAGGACGTAAAGATTCTCTAAAAAGGACTAGCGGGCTTGTAAACGCGGCGTAAAAATTGCTGCGCTGCTCGTGCTTGATGCAGCGTCAGGCCGCGCCGTTTTTTGCAAGCAGGTATTTGCTCGGAGAGACGCCCAGCGAGCGCCGGAACATGGCGATGAATGCACTCAGGCTGTCATACCCGAGATCAAGCGCGATGCCGGTCACCGGCTGTCCCGCCATCAGCAGTTCCAGGGCGCGCATCAGCCGCGCGCGCTGGCGCCATTCGGAAAACGGCATGCCGGTTTCGGCGGCGAAGCGACGGCTCAACGTCCTGGGCGCAATCGCGGCCCACTCTGCCCATTGCTGCAGGCTGCGCTGGTCAGCCGGATTGTCGGCCAGGGCCTGGGCGATTTTTTTCAGGCGGCGTTCCACCGGCAGCGGCAACGCCAGCCTTGCGCGCGGCAGGCTGGCGATTTCATCAAGGATGACGGCCAGTACGCGCGCTTGCATTGCGTCGGGCATGAGGGCATCGGCCCAGCTTGCGGCTCGCAACACGGCTGCCCGCAACAGGCCGGAGACCTGCAGCACCAGCGCTTGCTGCGGGAGGCCGGCACAGGCTGCGGGGGCGACATAAACGCTCCAGCCGTCGAAGGGGCCGTGCGAGCGCAGGCTGTGCTGCTGATGGCCCGGGATCCAGACGGCGTGGCTGGGCGGCACCACCAGCCGTTCGTCGCCGGTATCGATGCTGAGCAAGCCGCCGGTCGCAGCGATCAGCTGGCCGCGCGCGTGAGCATGGGGCGGCGTGGCGCGGAAATCGTCGCTGCGGCAATGCACCGCGATGACTTGCGGCCCGTCCTGGCCGTCGGCGCGGGCGGGATCGAGCAGGGTTTGTGGTTTGGCTTGCATGCGACATATTATGGCTTAACAGCACAAGCCAGGCCATTTTTTGCGCAGCATACTGGGCACTCCTTTCTTAATTAACGGAGCACAACCATGCGAGCAGAAGACCTGCTTCCCAACCATATCGATAGCGGTGATTTCAACGGCACCGTCGTGCGCAAAGGCACCGTCGGCGCTTTCCTGGCCAATGCCCGCACCTTCCTGGATCCATCAGCAGCGCCAGGCCGCCGCCAGGAAGCGGAGCGCCACATGGCCGAGGCGCTTGCGGCGCTGGAGGCACTTGGCCTGTTCGAGGTATTCGCGCTGCGCGATCCGGTCTTGCTGGCTTTTGTCGAAGAATGCCGCCGCAGGCAGGGTTGAATTTTTTGCCGGCTGTCCGCCAGCTGCATACTCTTATGGCGCCGCCGGCAAGCACTTTCGTATGCCGGCGGCGACGGCGCGGGCAGCCTTGCCGGCAAACCGCGGCGAGGCCAGGCGCGGCTCCTGGTCCGGATTGGCCAGCACGCCGACTTCGATCAGCAGCGCCGGCGATTCGGCGGTTCTTAGCACCGCCAGCTCGTCAAAGCGATGGATCCCCAGCTGGCGGTCAAGCAAGGGACGGTTTTCGCCCGGGATGGGAGTGGCGTGATAAAGCGAAGGATGTTCGCCGATGTCTTGCAGGCGCAGGCTGATGCTTTTGGCGCAATCCAGGCTGCGTGCGTAGTGCGGCTTGCTGGCGGAAACAAACAGGGCGTAGCCGGAAAATTCGCGGCTGCGGCCTGCGTCCAGCCAGGCTTGCTGCATCGAATCGTGGTGGATGGAGACGAACAGCGCTGCCCTGGCGCTGCCTTTGGTGCGCGCTTGCAGGGAGGCCGGCGATCCTTGCGCGGCGACGTCGACCACGTCCATTCCTTCTGCCTGCAATGCCTTGCCGAGGGCGATGGCGAACTGCCGGTTGAGGTCGAATTCACGGCTGCCGCCGGGGCCGGTGGCGCCGGGCTTTTCCGTCGTGTGGCCGGTATCGACCACGACTTGCTGTGCGCTGCAGCGGGCAAGCGGCAGGGCATAGCAGCAGGCCAGGCCGGCCACCGCCAGGAGTTGCCGGCAGATGGCGGCCTTGCTCATTTGTCGGATGCTAGTGTAGTGTTTCACACCTAATGAAACTTAATAAATGGCGTCTTTTCGCGCCATGCGTCGTTGCAAATCCTCGCGATAGTCCACTATCGCTCCGGTTTGCGTCTAGCCTGACACAAAAATCCACCATTTCTTAAGCTCCATTAGATGTGAAACACTACACCAGCCGCCGCCGGTCCAGGGGCTTCAGGTCGGCTTCCATGTGGGTCGCCAGGTGGTCGATGAAGACGCGCATTTTGGGCGCCAGGTAGCGGGTCGGCAGGTACTGTATGAAAGCCGTGCCCTGGTAGGCGGCGATGAATTCCCAATCGGTGAGCACGGCTTTGACCAGCCCTTGCTCAAGCGCGTTGCGGACGATGAAGTAGGGCAGGCAGCCGATGCCCAGGTTCTGCAGCACGCCGTCCAGGCGCGCTTCGCTGTGGTTGACCACGTAACGGCCGCGCACCTTAATGATGGTGGTTTCGCCCTGGCGCATGAAGTGCCAGTCGGAATCGCCGGGATTTTCGCCAAGGTAGAGGCAGCTATGGCTGCACAGGTCTTGCGGCTGTTTCGGCGTGCCGTGCTGGGCCAGGTAGCTGGGGGTGGCGCACAGCACCTGGTCGATCGACATCAGCGGCCGCGCCACCAGGCCGTCGGCCGGCTGGCTGGTGATGCGGATCACCAGGTCGGCGTCGTCGTTGATCAGGTCGACGTGGCGGTCGGTGAGAATCAGCTGCACATCGACTTGCGGATATTTTTCCAGGAAACTGGGAATCAACGGCGTCACCACGCCCTTGCCGAAGGCTTTTGGCATGCCGACCCGCAGCAGTCCCTGCGGCACCGCCACGAACTTGTCGGCCACTTCCATCGCCGCCTTGGCCGCGCCCACCATCTCCAGGCAGCGCTGGTAAGCTTCGCTGCCGGACTCGCTCAGGCGCAGCTTGCGGGTAGTGCGTTCCAGCAATCTGACAGATAATGCCTGCTCCAGACGCGACACCTGGCGGCTCACCGCCGAGGGCGTCATGCCGAGCTCCTGCGCCGCGGTCGAAAAACTGCCGGTTTCCACTACCCGGACAAACACCGCCATATCCGGCATCAGCTTGATATATCGATTGGCTCCCATTTGTTCCCGCTGTGCACAAGTGTTGTTCTGAATACATAGATTATCGTATTTGCTGGAATAAAACATAATTACATTCATTGGTGATTGTTTTTATTGATTTATTCATACTATCTAGTTTTTGAATGTCGGAGCTCCCATGATTCAGCCGCTAAAAAGAATACGCAGCATCGACGACCTGAAACTGGTGGCGGCTCACTGCGAGCATGTCCTGACTTTGTTCAGCGGTGGACTGGATAGTACCTATGCCTTGAAATGCCTGGTCGATAGCGGCTGCCGCGTGACGGCGCTGACGGTGGACCTGGGCGAGGGCATCAACGCCGCCGACCTGCAGCAGATCACGACGCACTTCGGCGCCGAGCTGCTGGTGATCGACGGCCAGCAAGCGTTCGCCGAAGATGCCGTGCTGCCGGCGATCCGCGCCAATGCCCGCTATATGGGCATCTATCCGATCAGTTCGTCCTTGTCGCGTCCCATCATCGCTCGCTTCGCGGTCGAAACCGCCTTGCGGCTCGGCTGCAACGCCATCGTCCATACCGCCAACCAGTCGCAGAACACCCTGCGCCGCTTGAACGGCGCGATTGCGCAGCTGGGCTACGCCGGTTATTACGGTACGCCTTACGAATACACCGCAATCTCCCGCGAAGAAAAAATCGAAGCCTTGCGCGCTGCCGGCCTGCCTCACTTCCAGGCGCGCGGCATCAGCGGCGACGCCAACCTGTGGTGCCGCGAATTTGAATCCGGCTCGCTCGACAATCCGGAATCGTTCTGGGTGCCGGAATCCCTGTTTGACTGGACTGCCGCCGTCGATCCGGCGCCTGCCAGCATCGAACTGTCGATCCGTTTCGACGGCGGCCGGCCGGTCGCCATCGACGGCGAGGCCTTGCCGCTGGTGGAACTGATCGCACGCCTGAATCGCCGTGTCGGCGTTTTCGGCATCGGCCGTTATTGCGGCCTGGAGCACCTGGAGCAGGGCGAGAAGGTGCTGGAAGTACGTGAAGCGCCTGCCGCCATGGTGCTGCTGGAAGCATACCGGCACCTGGAAACGGCAGTGCTGGACGCCGAACTGCTGCGCGAAAAACTGCACATGGAGCAGCTGTGGGTGCGCGAAGCAATCGAAGGACGCTGGTTCACCCCGCTGCGCGCCGCCGCCGACCGTTTCATCCTGGAGACCGTGCAGTATGTCAGCGGCACAGTCAACTATCGCTTGCGCGCGGGCGCTGCCGACGTCTGCGCGATACGCGCCGACGCGCCGCTGTACCTGACCGATCGCGACAGCTGGGAAAAGGACATCGCTGCGCAACGTTCCAGCCGGCAGCTGTTGGCGCCGACCGGTTCGGTGCTGGATGCCAGCAAACTGCTGGCTGAGGAAAACTAAATGGAAATCGACGTCTTGGCGCCCATCAGGATCGCGCCGCCCATCATCGACCATCTCAGCAATGAGCTGCGCCAGCGGCAATTCAGCGTGATGTCCGGCCGCGCCGTGCAAGCTGCCTGCGATGTCGATCCAGGCACCTGGGATGAATTCGCCAGCTGCTGGAACAACCTGCCGCAAGACAAGTACATGGGCGACAACGGCAGCTACCGCTTCCGCCGCTACAGCGCATTCGAACTGGACGGCGTCGACGGCGTGCTGCGGCAGCTGCCGCACGCGCCTTACGTGCAGCCGAGCTACATCAATAAGCTGAACGGCGACGTCGCTCGCCATTTTGAACCGCTTGAGCAGCACTTTATCGACAACCCTTTCCTGTCCGGCCTGCTGCTGTCCCTGGCGCAAGTGTTTGACCGGGTCGACGGCGGCAGCGGCAAATGGAATATCCGCCTCCATCCTTACCGCATACGCGCCAGCTCCCATGTCCCAGGCAACCCGACGCCGGAAGGGCTGCACCGCGACGGCGTCGACTATATCGTGACCATGATGGTGCGCCGTCATAACGTGGTCGGCGGCGAGACCTACATTACCGATGTCGCCGGCAAGCTGATGTGCCGCTATACCTTGACCGATCCGATGGACCTGATGCTGGCCGACGATGCCCGCACCATGCACGGCGTGACCAAGGTGCTGCCGCATGAAGCCAAGCGTGAAGCATTCAGAGATGTGCTGGTGATCGCCTATACCAGGACCCAAGCTTAACCAAGCGTGATCCGACCCTGACCAATATCCTCGGTGCTCCCGCCGTTTGTTCCGCTCAGCCTCCACCTAGGCGGAACGTTTTTTTTTCTTAACTGATAGCGCTGATGGCGTTATCCGGAGTAAAGCGAAGTGACGATCCCATCTGCCAGCCGGTCCCCCAACTCATCTGCCAAAGGTCTCTGGTTCGCCGACTTGCTGCTGTTGCTGGTTGCGATCGTCTGGGGCACCAGCTATGGCGTCGCCAAGGACGCGCTGGTGTTTTATCCGGTGCTGGGTTTTGTCGCAATCCGTTTTTGCATGACCTTTTTCCTGCTGCTGCCCAGCCTGCGCCGGCTGGCCCGGCCGGAAGGCAGGGCTGCGTTGCGGGCAGGCGTGCCGCTCGGCTTGATCCTGCTTGCCATCTTCATCTGCGAAACCTTCGGCGTGGCGTTGACGCAAGCTTCGAACGCCGCTTTCCTGATCAGCCTGTGCGTCGTCTTTACGCCTTTCGTCGAATGGCTGGTGATGGCGCAACGGCCGCCGGTCAGCGCTTTCGTGGTGGCTTTTGTTTCGCTGTCCGGCACCTGGCTGCTGACCGTCGGCAGCAACCTGACCTTCAACCTGGGCGACGGCCTGATGCTGGCGGCGGCGTTGCTGCGCGCCTTCATGATGGTCATGACCAAGCGCCTGACGGTCGACAGGAGCATGTCCAACCTGACCCTGACCGCGGTGCAATCCGGCGTCGTCGGATTCGGTTGCCTGCTGGTCGCCAGCCTGTTCATGCAAGGCGGCTTGCCGCCGCTGCCAAGCGATCCGAGCTTCTGGGTGAGTACGGTCTACCTGGTGCTGTTTTGCACCATCTTTGCTTTTTTTGCGCAGAACTATGGACTGCGGCGCAGCAACCCCACGCGGGTTTCACTGCTGATGGGAAGCGAGCCGGTATTCGGCGCGCTGTTTGCTTCGTTCTGGCTCGGCGAGAAACTCGGCACCTTGTCCTGGATCGGCGGCGCGCTGATTGTCGGCGCTACTTTATGGGCGACATTGCCGCGTTCGATGCTGAATTTCGGTGCGGTTTTTTCGACCAGGAATATCAAGCAGGAGAGTGCTCCCATCATTGGTGCGGGAATTGATTCGAGCCAATGAATACAAGGGTTTGAGCGGAAACAGGGAGCAACGAAATACGCGGTTCGATAGAAGAAAATATCAGTTGAATTGCTATTGCCACACGGAAATAATTGATTTATTCTGAATCACAAGACAGATAGATTTGAATCTTGAAAAAGATGTGAAGCGTTGATTTTTCACACGGCATCCGCTCCAAAAGAGTCATCGGTGCCGTGGTTAATCCTCAAGAGGGAAGTCTCATGATTTGCACCGGATTCAATGCAATCTCCATCCGCCCGCGCCGCTCGCCAGATGCCGCGCAGCGGACCGCGGATCCTTCCGATCTTCCGGCATCGCCAGCGCTAACGCTGCGGCCATCCAGTTAACGGACATCACGTCTCGTTAAGCAACTGCATCACGACCGGTGATGCAGACTCCAGCGCCAGACCAACTTTGCATTGCTGATCGCAATGCCGGGCTGCGGCGTCTTTTATCTGTTCCATTCAAGAGGAATATGCACATGAAATCGGAAATATCAGCGAAAGCACTAGCAGCAAATTTTGCGATTCCCCAGGCTTCGGCATTGTCATTGGCGCTGTCCCTGGTGTTTGCATCTTTGTCTGCCGCCTCCTATGCAGCGGTGGCGGACAACAGCACTTGGGTCACCACCAAGACCCAAGCGTTCTTGCCGCAAGTCCAAGCGAATCAAAAGAGCGTGGCAGCCGATGCCAGCGTGGTAACCCCAGCCGCATCCGCCGTGCAATTGGCGCAAGGCGAGCCGGTCCACGTGACGCTCAGCCTGAATTTGCGCAATGAAGCCAAGCTCGACAAGTTCCTGCAGGACCTGCGTACTCCTGGCACGGCTTCCTACGGCAAGTTCCTGACGCCGGCGCAATTCGCCGCGCAGTATGCGCCTGCGGAAAAAGATGTGGCGAAAGTGGTTGCCCACCTGAGCAAGTCCGGTTTTGTCAACATCCAGGTGGCGCCGAATCGCCAGCTGGTGACAGCCGACGGCACTGCCGCTACCGTTCAAACCGGCTTCCGCACCGCGCTGAAACGATTCCAGCAAGACGGCCGTAACGTGTTCGCCAATACCGACGCTGCGCAAGTGCCTGCGGCGCTGAGCGGCATCGTCGGCTCGGTGCTGGGGTTGCAGAACGTTGCCATCGCCCAGACCCATCATCGCTGGGTACAAGCTCCTGAAGCCGGCGTGAGCGCACAGGCTAAAGTCACGGTCAATGCAACGCCGGTCGCAACGGCGCACAGCCCGGTGCAGTTCCCTGCGATCTATAGCGTCGGCTCTACGCCAACGGCTTCCAACACCGTGGTCGGCATCATCTCGGCAGGCGATCTCAGTCCGACGATTACCGACCTGCAAACCTTCACTACCGCCAAGGGCCTGCCTACCGTCAATACCCTGGTGGTGAAAACCGGCCCTGCCGGCGCCGACTATAGCGATACTTCCGGCCAGGTCGAATGGAACCTGGACAGCCAGACCATCACCGGCACGTCGGGCGGCGTCAAGCAGCTGGTTTTCTACGCGTCGCCTGACATGAGTTTCAGCGGCATCACTGCTGCCTACAACCGTGCGGTGACTGACAATGTGGCCAAGGTCATCAACGTCTCGCTCGGCGGCTGCGAGTCGGATACGCATAGCGACGGCACCCAGGCGGCAGACGACAACGTCTTCAAGCAGGCTGTGGCGCAAGGCCAGACATTCTCCATTTCGACCGGAGATGCCGGCACGTACAATTGCCAGGTCAGTTCGATTTCCGGTGCGCCTGGCGTGCCGAAAAGCAAAACTACCTATGACGTCAGCGAACCGGCTTCTTCGCCTTACGTGATCGCAGTCGGCGGCACCACCCTGTACACCAACTCCGGCGCCTACAGCAGCGAAACCGTGTGGAATGAAGGCCTGAGCGCAATCGGCACCTACGACGACGCAGGCGACTACGATGCCACCAAGCGCCTGTGGGCAACCGGCGGCGGCTACAGCAAGTACGAAACGGCGCCTAGCTACCAGACTGGCGTGATTGCCGCCGGCAAGACCACCCGCGGCCTGCCGGACATCGCATTTGATGCCGCCAGCGCCAGCGGCGCCACCATTTATTACAACAACCAGACCGGAACAGTCGGCGGCACCAGCTTGGCGGCGCCGATCTTCTCCGGCGTCTGGGCCCGCCTGCAATCGGCCAACAGCAATGCACTGGGTTTCCCGGCAGCCAGCTTCTACAAGTATTTCCCGGTGGCCGCCAACGCTTCGCTGTTGCATGACGTGACCTCCGGCACCAACGGCGCCAGCAGTTCTTACGGCTACAAAGCTGCCGCCGGCTGGGATGCGACAACAGGTTTCGGTAGCCTGAACATCGGCAACCTGAACACCTTCGTCAAGAACACTTCGGACTTTGCGCGTTAATCCTCCGAGGTTTCTGTAGCCAGCATGTTGGAAATCGCCGGCGCGGACAACCCTGTCCGCGCCGGCGACGAGATGGCAATACCTGTACTGATCGGAGCCGGACATGAACAAATCGAATTTCAGATGGATCGTCGCCGCCCTTGCGTTGGGCGCCGGCGGCATCTATGCGGTTTTCTCGGTCGACGATTCGATAGCGAAAACCGGGATCCATGCCGCGGCAGCGGCCGGGGAGCGGGGCGGATTGCCGTCCGGCGCCGCGCAGGCCGCTGCGCCAGCCTTGTCGGCCAAAGCGCAAGACGCCGTGAGTATCAATCCATTTGGAAAATAGCAAATGTCCGGGCCTGAACCGGGCAAGCAATCAAGGAAGAATCCGCAATGACCGCATATCTGCAACGACAAGACCGGCTGGCGCTGGTGACCCAGGCCACGGCAAATGTTACCGGCAAGCGATTCTGCTCGCATCACCAGGGTGAAGTCTCGGTGACGGAAGGCGATTTCGTGTTGCGCAACAAATCCAAGCGCTGGATCTGCTTCCGCTGCCAGGAACGCAGCCGGCTGCGCCGCGATGCGCTGGCAAAACAGGTCGGCTAATTATTAGCGAAACGCCGCAAGCGGATCGTATTGCGGCTCTGGAGCATCGTCTGCCTCCGCCGCGGCATTTCTCTGCTTGATGAAGCTGACCGAAGTGACGCGCCATTCGCCGCGCTGCAGCTGCCAGCCGTGTATCACTTTCTGCCAGCCCGGCTTCAGGTAAAGCTGGTTGTCGCGCTCCAGTTCCCAGTGGCCGGCTTCCCACACATACCAGCCGCCCACATAATTCCAGAATCCAGGACTCCACACCAGCCCGGCGCGCGGGACCGGTTCGGCTTCTTTCCTGGGGGCCGGCGGGGCGTTCCTGAGCACGATGCCGGGACCGCCCTGGGTCCTCGGCGGCGGACTGGCGAACGATGAAAAGCGGCCGGCGATGATCGCTGCGATGCTGAGAGGGTGTTTCAATTTGCGCTCCTGAAGTTGTTCAGTGCGATCGATTGTACGAAGCGGGAATTTCAGGAATGTGTCCCGTGCATTTGCTTACACTTTTCACATTTGACTTACAGCGCCAGGCTGGTTTGCCGACCGCGGCGCAGCCTGGCGGCTCTCCGATTCCCCTATGACAACCGCTGGTTTTCCGTGGCCGCGGCGGCGCCTGCGCCGCCTGCGGAGGTCTTGTGAATAGATTAATAAAGCTTGGCCAGGCGCTGCCCGAATAGAGGGTTTGGACTAATGCAAGAGGAAAATATTATCTAGTTGTTTCACTATGTGTCGGCAACGCTTGAGATATATTACATGCCCTGAGCGCCATAAAAAATCAGGAGATGCCATGACACCGAACCGCCGCGTGACTTTTTTCCATTCGCCCAACACCCGCTCCACGGGCGCCCGTATCCTGCTTGAGGAACTGGGCGCCGACTACCAGCTGCACGCGCTTAACATGAAGGCGGGCGAGCAGCGTAATCCCGCATACCTGGCAATCAATCCCATGGGTAAAGTCCCCGCGATCCGCCATGGCGAAGCGCTGATCACCGAACAGGTCGCGGTTTTCCTGTACCTGGCCGACCTGTACCAGGATGCCGGGCTGGCGCCGGCGCTGGACGATCCGCTGCGCGGCCCGTACCTGCGCTGGATGGTGTACTACGGTTCCTGTTTCGAGCCGGCGCTGGTCGACCGCGCCCAAAAGCATCCGCCGGTGGCGCCGTCGACCTGCCCCTACGGCGATTTCGATACGATGCTCAAGACCTTGACCGACCAGCTGGCCAAGGGACCGTATATCCTGGGCGACAAATTCAGCGCCGCCGACGTCCTGTGGGGCACCGCGCTGACCTGGACCACCGCCTTCCAGCTGGTGCCGATGTCGCCGGTGATACAGGCTTATATCGACCGGGTCAATGCGCGCCCGGCCGCGCAGCGCGTCAAGGCGCTCGACGCTGAGCTGGCGGCGCAGCACGCCAGCCTGGCCGCAGCCAAGACCTGAAAGCGGATTTCACCTCGCCTGCCGCCATCCTGCCAAAGCAGGGGCGGCAGCTTCCATCATCAAAAAAACGGAGCCTGATTTGAATACTGTCGCCAACCTGCTGATTGCCCTGGTCGCCTTGCTGCACGTCTATTTCCTGGTGCTCGAAATGTTCTTGTGGGATAAGCCGTTCGGCCTCAAGACGTTCAGGCTGACGCCGGAGTTTGCCGCGGCGTCCAAGGCGCTGGCCGCCAACCAGGGTTTGTATAACGGTTTCCTGGCTGCAGGCCTGGCCTGGGGGTTGTGCCTGGGTGCGCCAGGGCATGCGGTCAAGATTTTTTTCCTGGCCTGCGTGATCGTCGCCGGCATCTTCGGCGCGCTCACTGTCAGCCGCAAGATCCTGTACATACAGGCGGTGCCGGCTATCGTCGCTTCGGGTTTGCTGATGCTGGCCTGACTCATTCAGGCGGCAAGCGGGCCGCCAGCACGGCGGCGCGCAAGGCGAGCAGCGCGCCGCGCAGCGTTGCGGAAATTCCTGGGTGATGGACGATCTGGTCTTCGCTGAGATGCGAACCGAGGATGGGCACGGTGACCGACGCCGGCTCGACAACCTGCGCCGACATCATCGTCACGATTTCCTTCAACGACGCCTGGGCGTGCACCGCCCTGGGCGAAGCGTTCAGCAACGCCACCGGCTTGCGCACAAAAGCTTCGCAACCCACCATCCAGTCGAGCGCATTCTTCATGGCGCCGGTAATGCCGTGCGCATATTCCGGGCTGGCGATCAGCAAGGCGTCGGTGGCCACGATGCGGGCGCGCAAGTCTGCCACGGCGGCCGGGTCGCTGGCTTCGATATCGGGATTGAACAAGGGCAAATTGCCCAGGCCGCTGTACAGCGCGACGCTGATGCCGGCCGGCGCCAGGCGGACCATGGCGCGCAACAGGGCGGAATTGTGGGAGCCTGCGCGCAGGCTGCCCGAGATGGCCAGGAATTGCATGATGCCCGAGGAAGTTTGCAAGGACAGCCATTATGCCAACATCCGTTCCGGGCGTCGCCGGCACTGCGTTCCTGCCTATTTTGCAGGCGCGGCTTGCGGTGCTGGAGCAGCCTGGCGTGCGGCGGCTTCATCGGCGGCTTTCTTGTTGGCCAGGTGGCGTCCCACGACGCAGCCGCCAACCGCGCCGACCACTGCGTGATGACCCGCGTAGTGGCCCGCCACCGCGCCCACGGCAGCGCCTTTCAGGCAGCCTTTTGCCTGGGCTGCGCCGGTAGCGGCGACCAGGGCAACGGTGCATAGCATTGCTGCGATGATGCTTGATTTCATGGCGATTCCTTTGGAAGATGATTGTGCTTGTGCAGATCGTTAACGCCAAGGGCTGGGCGCTCGGTTGACAGCACCTGGAAAAAAGCGCCGGCTGTCGCATTGCCTGTTTTTCAAGGAAGCAGATCAAATGCCGGCTTTTTGATAACCCGGCATAGGCCATCGCGCTGATGCAAATCAGCAATCCCGGTCAGGCGCGCAATCCGGCCGCGCCCTACAATCGCTGCTATCCCGGCTTGTGACAGCCGGTTCGATTCCTGCCTTTCAGCCTGGAGATGACATGCGTTCCTTGCGTGCGGTGATATTGATCTTGATATGCGGAGTATTTGCCGGACAAGCCTCGGCCAGCGACGGCCAGATGAATGTCGGCATCGTCAGCCTGGCCACCGGCGGCGAATATGACATCCCGGTCGCGGTCTGGTATCCGACCGCAGCGCCGCCAACCGAATGGCAGACCGGTTCCGGCCTGATCCATGCCACGCGCAACGCCGCCATCGCGGCCGGGAAGCATCCGCTGGTCATCCTTTCGCACGGCAGCGGCGGCAGCGAATTCGGCCACGCGGACCTGGCTGAAGCCCTGGCCAGCCACGGTTACGTGGTAGCGACGCCGCGCCACCTGGGCGACAGCTACGACCGCCCGGAGGGCAGGTTTACGGATGTGCAGATCATTGGGCGCCCATGGCAAGCGGTGGCGACGCTGGATGCAGTCCTGGCCGACAAGCGGTTCGAACCGTCGATAGACGCCAGGCGCATCGGCATGGCCGGGTTTTCCGCCGGCGCCTACACCACCATGGTGATGGCGGGCGCCAAACCTGACCCTGCCTTATATACCGCTTATTGCGCGGCCCATGCCGACGACCATGAAGTATGCCCGGCCGGCGGCCAGTCGGCGCTGCGGCGCATCCGTCCCGGCTGGAACGTGCCCAGCGACAGCCGGGTGCGCGCCGCGGTGGCCATGGCGCCGTTCAGCATCATGTTCGACGCCAAAGGCGTGGCAGGCGTGACTATCCCGCTGCGCATCTACAAGGCCAGCGACGACCAGGTCTTGCGCAACCGCTGGAATACCGACCATCTGCTGAGCCTGCTGCCGGCCAGCGTGGAACGCGGCGAACTTGCCGGCGGCCACTATGTGTTCATCGCTCCCTGCAGCGACGGAATGAAGGCGGCAATGCCATTCCTGTGCGTCGATGCGCCGGGAGTGGACCGGGTTGCCGAGCATGCCAGGCTGAATGCTGAAATCATCGATTTTTTCGACCGCAAGCTGCCTAAAACCGAGTGAATGGCCTTCGATACGGCATCTTTTACTCATTCAGCTGCTCCAGGTTATAGAATTGAAGTTTTCACGAACGGATACTTCAATGCCAAGTTCTACTCATATCGGCGCCGCAGCGGCGCTCCAAAGCCTGGCCACCTGGACTGCGGCGGATGGCCGCGATGCGATTCAAAAGACTTTCCGTTTCGCAGATTTCAACGCCGCCTTCGGTTTCATGACACAGGTGGCGCTGCTGGCGGAAAAAATGGACCATCACCCGGAGTGGTCGAATGTCTATAACCGCGTAGAGGTGCTGCTGACTACCCATGACGCCAACGGCGTTACCGATCTCGATCTGCGGCTGGCGCAGTTCATGGATCGTCACGCCGCCGCTGCCGTCAAAAATTGAACAAGCACGCCAGCCAGCCGCCCAAGGCCGGCACGGCGGCGCCCGCCGTCGTGCTGATTACCGGCGCCGCCAAGCGGGTCGGGCGCGGGATCGCCGAACGGTTTGCGCAAGCCGGTTATGCGGTGGTGGTGCATTACGGCAGTTCGCAGCAGGAGGCGCTCGATACGGTGCAAGCCATCGAAGCCGGCGGCGGCAGCGCCGTCGCCTTGCAGGCTGACCTGCAGGCGCCGGACCAGCTGACGGCAATGGTGGCCGCGGTCTACGCCAGGTTCGGACGGCTCGATGTGCTGGTCAACTGCGCCGCGGTATTTTTTCCCGATACGCTGGCCGATTTTGAGCTGCCGGACCTCGAACGTTCATGGCAAGTGAATTGCCGTGCACCGTTGCTGCTGACCCAGGCATTTCACCAGCAAGCCAGGCAACGCGTCCAGCAAGGCGTGGTGATCAATGTGGTGGACCAGAAAGTGCGCGCCAATTTCCATCCCGAGGATTTCAGCTATACCGTGGCGAAAGCCGCGCTGGGCAACCTGACGGCGATGCTGGCGATGTCGGCGGCGCCGGTATTGCGCGTCAATGCCCTGTATCCCGGCCTGATGGCGACCAGCGGCGACCAGAGCCAGGCCGATTTCGAATATTCTTCCGCCCGTTCTACGCCGCTCGGCTATATCGCGCCCATCACGGAAATTGCCGACGCCATCCTGTTGCTGACAAGGCCTTCGTTCAACGGCGCCGAGTTTGTGGTGGACGCCGGGCAAAACCTGGTGCGGGTCGAACGCGACGTGATCAATTTGTACCGGGCGCCGTAGCGCCTGGCCCGGGTTGGTGCTGGTGTGTAAGGAAACCGCGAGGTGGAACGACCAAGCAGCAGACGACCAGCCAGGAGAGCCACGTGCCAGACCTTATCAATGTTGCAAAGAAGATTGCCGTAGCCGCGCTTGCGCTCGGCATTTCCGCCGCCGTTCAGGCGCAGGACTACAGCGCGCAAAGCCCGCCCAACCGGGTGGCGCTGGTCGAGCTGTATTCCAGCGAAGGCTGCAACAGCTGCCCGCCGGCCGACCAGTGGCTGTCCAGGCAAGGCGCGCAAGCCAGGCCAAGCGAGGCCGGAGCCGAGCGCATCGTGCCGCTGGCCCTGCATGTCGATTATTGGGACAACCTTGGCTGGAAGGACAGGTTCGGCGACCATCGCTTCACCGTGCGGCAGCAGGAGCTGGCGGCATCCGCCGGCAGCCGCGTGGTGTACACGCCGGAAATCTTTGTCGGCGGCCGCGAGCTGCGGCAATGGAGCGCGAACAAGGCTTTTGACGCCGCGATCGCAAAAATCGCGGAGCAGCCGTCGCCGGCCGACATCGCCATCAAGCTGTCAGGCACGGCGGCGCGCAGCTTCGACCTGTCGGCCAGGGTCAAGCTGCGCCAGCCTTCCAAAGACAGCCATGAGGCTTACATCGCGGTCTACGAAAACAAGCTGGTATCGAAAGTGGCGGCAGGCGAGAACGACGGCGTGACGCTGCATCACGACTATGTCGTGCGGCGCTGGCTCGGTCCGTTTGCGTTGAAGGATGGCATGGTGCAGATCAATCAAAAGCTTGCGCTCGACAGCATAGGCACGGACGTCCGCGCCGACCGCTTCGGTATCGTGGCTTTTGTCCAGAATGCGAACAGCGGGGAAGTATTGCAGGTAGCCAGGCTGGCGGTCGATCGCTGATCATCGCTGAGTGGCGGCCAGAGGCGGAAAAAAGCCGGATCAATCGCTTGATCCGGCTTTTTGTTTGGCAGCATGCAGCCGGTATCAGGCAGCCGCCAGCGCAGCCTCCACCGCCAGCCCGATTTCCAGGATCTTGCGGTCGCTGCCGCCGGCGCCGGCCAGCATCAGCCCGACCGGCGCCGTGCCGGCGGCATGGCAAGGCAGCGACAGCGCGCAGCCGTCGAGAAAATTGATCACCGATGGATTGCGCAAGATCAGGCCGTTAGCGGCGAAATACGCCTCGTCGCTGGCTTCCAGTTCGGCAATCAGCGGCGCCACGACTGGCACGGTCGGCAGCAGCAGGGCATCGTAGCCCGCGATCCTGGATTCGACCGCCGCGATCCATTGCTTGCGCGCCGCGAACAGGTCGATCAGGTCAGCCGCGCTGATTTCCTTGCCGCGCAAGATGCGCGAAATCACCCGCGGGTCATAGGCAGCGGCGCGCTCGGCGATCAGCGCGCGATGCCATGCATAAGCCTCGGCGCCGGTAAAGCCGCCCTTGGCGTTGATTGCGCCCAGCGCCGCAAATTCGGGTATCTCGATTTCCTCGATCAGTGCGCCCGCAGCCTGCAGCCGCCGGCGCGCATCGGCAAACGCCGCCGCGACCTGCTGGTCCATGCCGTCCAGCACCAGCGTGGTCGGCAGCGCCAGGCGCAGGCCGCGCAGCGAATAAGGCTGCAACGGCAATAGCGGTTCACCGGCCAGGATCGCATCGAGGGTGGCGCAGCAGGCGACGCTGTTGGCGATAGGGCCGATCGAATCGAGCTGCGTCGACAGCGGCAGTACGCCCTGCAGCGAGATCCGGCGCGCAGTCGGCTTGAAGCCTGTCAGCCCGCACAGCGCGGCCGGGATGCGCACCGAGCCGCCGGTGTCGGAACCGATGGCGGCGGCCGCCATGGCGTCGCTGACCGACACCGCGGCGCCCGACGAGGAACCGCCCGGTATGCGGCCGGCGCCTCTGTCCCAAGGATTGCGCGGCGTGCCGTAGTGCGGATTGATGCCGAGGCCGGAATAGGCGAATTCGGTCATGTTGGTGCGGCCGATGATGACGGCGCCGGCCGCCGCCAGGCGCTGCACCGCCAGTGCGCTGACGCTGGCCGGCGCAGCGTCGCGCAGCGCCACCGAACCGGCCCGCGTGGTGCTGCCGGCGACATCGAACAGATCTTTCACCGAAATCGGCACACCGTCGATCGGCGAGCGTGCCTGGCCGCTGGCGCGCAGCAGGTCGGAGGCTTGCGCCGCCGCCCGCGCCGCCGTCGCATAGAGTTCGGTAAACACCCGGCTGCCTTCGCCGGACGGCTCCAGCGCGCGCTGCAGCGCGGCCTCGGTAAGGTCGGCCGAACTGACGGCGTTCCGGCTGAGCGCCGCGGACAGGGATTGCAGGGTAGGTAGCGTGGTAGTCATGCGGCCTCGTGAAATAGTGTGGAATCCGATGTTCAGGCAACTTCCGGCAACACTTCTACCTGGTAGCGATGGCGCAAGGTGCGCTGCCGGCGCGGATCGAACAGCTCCATTGTAAATGAGCGGGCCGGGCGGATGCCGCCGATCGCGGCGACGGTGCCGCAGGTCATGCCGCTGCCGGCGGGCAGCACGGCGGCGCCGTTGGTATAGCCCGCGATCAGGTCCTGCGGCGTGCGCAGCGAAGCCAGCGTGCCTTCCTGGTACAGCAGCTGCTCGCCGTTTTCTTCGATGTAGGAGCGGATCACCAGTTCATCCCAATGGTCGGCGACCTCGGCCAGGCGCCAGGCGCCGGCGGCGACCGGCTTGACGCAAGCCTGTTTCGACAGCGCCACGCTGTGCGCTTCCAGCTTGCGGTCGGTATGGTCGGAAGCGATGCTGACATACAGCTCGCCGCCGGCGGCAAAGACAAAGGTTTCCACTTCGCCCGAGGAATCCGGGCCGACCACTTGCACCTGTTCCGCCTGGGTCAGCTGGTTGCTGGCGACGCGGTAATACAGCGGCACCGCGCTTGGGCGCGAGATGCCGAGCGCAGCCAGTTCCTCTATGTGATGTTCGATGGCGGCATGGTCGCGCCCGGCCCAGCCGGCGACGATCAGGGTATGGATATCGGTGTCGAGCTGGCGCGAGCCTTGCTCGCTGTCGACCTGAAATGAGATGTGCATGAGATGGTTCCAGCTTTAAAGAAGGCGGCCGGCGGGAAAGCCGGCGCCAGTTAGAAAATCAGCGAACTTTTTTGATGAACAGCAAGACCAGGATCGTTGCGCAGAATTCCAGCGCAGCGACGAAGTACAAACCGGAAGCGACGCTGCCGGTAGAGGTTTTCAGCGAGCCGATCAGGTAGGGCGCGGCGAAGCCGGCCAGGTTGCCGATCGAATTGATCAGCGCAATGCCGCCGGCCGCCGCGGTGCCGGTCAGGAACGCGGCCGGGATCGACCAGAACACCGGGAACGCCGCCAGGATGCCGATAGCCGCCAGCGTCAGCGCGCACAGCGCCAGCACCGCGCTGCCGATGAAGAAACCGGTCAGTATCAGGCCGATGCTGGCCACCAGCGTCGCCAGCGCGCAGTGCAGGCGGCGTTCGCCGCTGCGGTCGGAATGGATACCGTTCCAGATCATGGCGATGGTGCCGGCGAGGAATGGGATGGCAGAGATCAGGCCGATCTGCAGGTTGCCGACGATGCCGATTTCCTTGATGATCGACGGCGACCAGAAAGCAATCGTGGCATTGCCGCTGACCACGCAGAAATAGACGGCGGCGCAGATCCAGACCCGGTAGTTGCTGCAGGCGTCGCGCAGGGACGCATGTTTATTGTCGTGGTTCTCGGCCGCCAGCGCGCCGCTCACCGCCTGCTGTTCAGCCGGGCTCAGCCAGCCGGCGTTGACCGGCTTTTCCGGCAGGTACAGCAGCACCATGATGCCGGCCAGCACCGAGGGTATGCCTTCCAGCAAGAACAGCCATTGCCAGTTGGCGTAATGGCCGACGCCATCCATGGCGCTCATGATGAAACCGGCGATCGGCCCGCCGACCACGCCGGCGATGGCGAACGAAGTCATGAACAGGCCGTTGACGCGGGCCCGCTTGGCGGCCGGGAACCAATAGGTCAGGTACAGCACCACGCCGGGGAAAAAGCCGGCCTCGAATACGCCCAGGAAAAAACGGATGACATAAAACATGGCAGGCGTCTTGACATACACCATGGCCATCGAAGTCAGGCCCCAGAGGATGGTGATGCGCGCCAGCGTCTTGCGGGCGCCGATCTTTTCCAGCAGCAGGTTGCTCGGCACCTCGAACAGGAAATAACCGATGAAAAAAATACCGGCGCCGAGGCCGTAGATCGCTTCGCTGAACTGCAGGTCCTGCAGCATCTGCAGCTTGGCGAAACCGACGTTGACGCGGTCTATCCAGGCCAGCACGAACAGGAATACCAGGAACGGAATCAGCCGCCAGGCGATTTTCTTGTAGGTCGCTTCCAGCGCGTCCGGCGCCAGGTTGAGGTTGTTGCGCATGTGATGTCATCCCGAAATGAATGTGCTCCGCCGTGGCTGGCGAAGGATGGCGCGGCGTTTCTTTGACGTCCGTCACCGGCGGCCAGGACCGGCTACCGGATGCGTCGAGTATGCGTACCGGCCTGGCGGCTGTCCAACAAGAAATTGTCAGCGCAATTGAATGGAAAATCTTATGAGCAAAAGTGGGGCGCTGCATTGGGCGTTTGCCGCATTTTGGCCGCGCTGTGCACTGCGGCTGTGCTTTATGGTTTTTCTTAAAAACAGGCTGGCGATGTTTTAAGCAATGCTTTATTGCTTTTGCGATGCTGGCTCCCGATGCCGTATTGAACCGGTTTTCAGGCAGCGGCTCTTGTCTGGCCGTATGGAGCAACGTGGCGCAACAAACCGGTAGATGGGCGCGGCCGGGCAAGCGGAAACCTCCGAGTCTGTTATTTTTCATAACAGTTTCTTGATTGTAATTAGATGTTAGTTTGTCAATATTATTTCCTTGTGCCACAATCCTTCGCACTTCAATCAAGTGCGAGCCGCGCACCGGCGCAGCCCCGCTGGCGTAGTCCGATATGGAGAGCGGGCGGTTTCAGCAACAGACAAAAAAACAAGGACGACAATGACGCAAGAGTTCATCTCCTCGTGGCACAAGGGCCTGGGCCAGCACAGCCGCCTCCTGAAACTCGAAACCCTGCTGGGACAAGACGTACTGCTGCCGCAGCGCCTGGTTGCCGAAGACCGTTTGGGGCGCGGGTATGAATATACCGTTGATGTTTTGTCCCTGGACCGCAGCATCCCCCTCAAACAATTGATTGCCCAGCCAGTCACCCTCTGGCTGCAGCAGGCCGACCAGCGCAGTTACTTGCCGGTCCACGGTTATGTGCAGCGCGCCCGCAAGCTCGGCTGCGACGGCCTGCTGACGACGTATCAATTGACCTTCCGTTGCTGGCTGCATTTCCTCAAGTACCGCAAAGACAGCCGCATCTGGCAAGACCGGGACGCCACCGACATCCTCTCCGAGGTATTTAACCGCCATCCCCAGGGCCATGGCCGTTACCGTTTCAAGCTCAGGCGCCCGCCCGCGGCGCGCTCGTATTGCACCCAGTACGAGACCGACTGGCATTTTGCGATGAGGCTGATGGAAGAAGAGGGCTGGTACTGCTATCACGAGCAGCAAGAGGACGGCAAGGACCACATGCTGGTCATCACCGATTCGGCGCGCAGCTTGCCTGCCCTGGACCCTGCCGCCGTCCGTTTCCACCGGGCCGGCAGCCGGGACGAGGCCGACAAGATCACCGAATGGAGCGGCGAGCGCCAGCTGCGCAGCCGCAAGCTGGAAACGGTCACGACTGACTACAAGGCGCCGCGCCAGGCCAAAGGTGCTGCCAGGCGGATTACCCCGGAACACGGCAACATTCCCGAGCAGCTGGGAGTCTACGAATACACCGGTGCCTATACCTATGGCCAGCAGGCACAGGGCGATCTGCAGGCGCAGAACACGGTCGAGGGCTGGGAGTCGCAAGCCAAGCGTTATTTCGCCTGGTCTGCGGTGCGGCGCATGGCGGTCGGGTCGTATTTCAGTTTCGAAGGCCATGCCGACCATGCCGAGGCCACAGACGAGCAGCGGCAATTCATTGTCATCGGCCTGCATTGGTATGTCGAAAACAACCTGCCTTTGTCTGGCACGGCGGACGACGTGCCCGGCAGCTTGCGGGAACAGCTCGCCGCCATCAAGGAACGCGCCGGCGCCAGCCAGGCCGCGGCCAACAGCGGATTTTGCATCAACCGGATCGAAGTGCAGCGCCGCAGCCTCGAATATCGCAGTCCAAGGGAACATCACAAACCCGTCATGCATACCCAGACCGCGGTTGTGACAGGGCCGGAAGGGGAGGAGATATTTACCGACGCGCTCAACCGGGTCAAGGTGAAGTTCGTGTGGGCGCACGGCGTCGCCTCTTGCTGGGTGCGCGTCAGCTATCCAAACGCGGGCAACAATTACGGCGGCGTCTATACCCCACGCATCAACATGGAGGTGATCGTCACGTTTCTGGACGGCGATGCGGACCGTCCGGTCATCACCGGCCGTCTCTATAACGGCGACCAAGCGCCGCACTGGCATACCGACGGCAAATTGTCTGGATATAAGTCCAAGGAGCATATGGGGAAGGGATACAACCAGCTGGTGATGGACGACAATACCCGGCAGAACCGCCTGCAGCTGTACAGCACAAATACCCACGCCCAGCTCAACCTCGGCTATCTGGTCGGCCAGCAAGGCAATACCCGCCAGGCATTCTACGGCAGCGGCTTTGCGCTGAACACCAATGCATACGGCGCCGTCGTCGCCGGCCAGGGACTCTACCTGAGCACGTTCGGCCGGCCCGGCGCCACCGGCTCCCAGCTGGACGTGCGGGAAGCGCACCAGCAGCTGACGGCATCCCGGCGCCTGACCAAAACCTTGTCGGACGCGGCCGCCAAAGCCGGCGCGCCTGCCTTGGAAGCGCAAGATACGCTCGAACAATTCATCGACGCCACCCAGGACCAATATGCCGGGCAGGGCCAGGAACAGGCCAACCGTTTCCGGCAACCTGTCTTGCTGGCGGCGTCTCCGGCCGGCATCGGCCTGGCCACGCCGAGCAGCACGCATCTGCACAGCGGCGACCACCTGACCGTGTCCAGCGGCCAGGACACCAACCTGGCGGCAGGCAACAACCTGGCTGCCAGCGTCAAGCAGCAGATCAGCCTGTTTGCCAGCCAGGGCGACATCAGCCATATCGCCGGACGCGGCAAAGTGGCAATCGAGGCGCATGACAACGCCATCCGCCTGGTCGCCCAAAAGGTGATCGAGATGATCAGCGCGGAAGACTGGCTGCGCTTCAAGGCCAAGAAGGGCATCAGCTTCAATGTGGGCGGCACCGAATACACCATCCAGCCGGACGGCCACCGCTGGTTCACGCCGGGCGTGGTGGAGCATCATGCGATCAGCCACGGCACCTTCCCGCCGCAGAGCAGGTCGGCGGCCATGCCTGTCTTACCCAAAGGCGTTTGCCTGCCGTGCATGTTTAAGGCGGGCCGGCAGGCCAGGCTGGTTGCGCGGTTGACATGATGCGCCATTATTCCCTGATCGACGGCGGCTTGGTGTATGACGCGATATGCAATCACCCGTTGTTTACGGACCCCGCTGTCAACTGGTGCGCGCCGCTGCTGCCCACCGAGAAACGCTGCCTGGCCGGGCCGATACTGATAGACATGGCGCTCGTGGACGCAGCAGGAGCGGAAGCCAGATCTGCGGTCGATGCCGTACTTGGCGGCTTCCCGGGGCGGCTGCATTGCTCCACGCTGCAAAGCCAAGCCGACCTCGCCACGCTGGCCGGCCATCTGCAACGGTTCACGTGTTTCTACGACCAGGATGCCGTACTGCTGGGGCTACGCTTCGCGGACGCGCGAATCCTGGTGCATCTGCCCGCCATCATGACGCCGCAGCAGTGGGGCGAAATGACCGGACCGATAGAGCAATGGCGCACGTTTGACCGGCGTGGTGAGGAAGTCGTCTTGATGCTGCCGGAAGATCGCGCCAGCCTGATCCCGGAAGACAAGCAGTTTGCCTTGAGCGGCGAACAAATGGCGACTTTTGCCGTTGGCGCCGAGCCCGATATGTTGCTTGAGCAGTTGGTAGGCACGAAGCACGCCGCGAAAGGCCATTTGCATGACGATTGGCGTCTGGCGTGCGAGTGCGTCGCGATATGGCAAGAAAGCGGTTCCGATAATCAGGAGGTCTTATTAAGTTTCGCCCGCAAAATATTCAGCTCGAAAGGCCGGGCATTGCAGGAAAGAGACTGGGTGTCGTTTCTTGCGCATGCCGGACCGCAAGAGATTTCAGATTCGTGATCCGAGGATATGCACATGAAGAATAACCACATTAAATCCATTTCATTGCGCTGGCTGTTACCGCCATTCTTGGCAGTGCTGTTGAGCGGCTGTGCAGCTAGGGGCGTTAATGGGCTCGCGCCGGAGGGGAAGACACCGACATCTCTTTCGTCTGTTACCCACTATGGAAAGGGGATCGGCGTTTCCGAATTCTATGTCAACGGTAAATGGGGAGGCGCTCAATATAACGGTTGGGGTGGAGGAGGAGCGACGGTGTGTTGTTTGAACTTGCCAGATAAGCCAAGTATGCCTCTTTTGGTGACGGTAAGATGGAAAACATACCGTATGAATTTTAAAGAGGAGCGTTGGCATGAAGCTACCGTACCGCTACATATTTCAGAAGCGAAACCGGGAACAGGTTATGGTGCGGTTGTGCATTTCCTGCCTGGTCATAAAGTCGAAATTTGGATCGCAGACGAGGGAATTGGAAGCCCCAACTATCCCGGGCCAGCTTATCCGCGCGGCCCGGCCCCAAATTATATTCCTCTCCCCGACGAAAAACTTGAACCGGCAAAGAGGAAATAAACATGGCGAATGCAAAATCCGGCCTTGAACAGGCCCAAATAGTCTGTCCACGTGTGTTGCCAATGGATTGCAAAAAACATTGCGACTTCAATTTGAACACTGACATTTTTCAAAGGAACCAGATGAAAAATAGTTTTTTTCGATCTGTATTTTTGCGTTGGTTGTTTCTGACACTCTTGGCCGTACTGTTGAGCGGCTGTGCTGCTAAAAGTGTTAGTGGCTTAGCGACGGAAGGTCAGACGGTAACTTCTCTTTCATCCGTCACTCACTATGGCAAGGGGATCGGCGTCTCCGAATTTTATGTCAATGGCAAATGGGGCGGTGTCCAATATAACGGGTGGGGCGGTGGAGGCTCGACGGTGTGTTGCCTAGGTTTGCCTGAGAAGCCAAGCTTGCCTCTGATGGTGACGGTGAAATGGAAAACTTACCGCACAAATTTTAAAGAAGAGCGCTGGCATGAGGCGACCGTACCAGTACATTTTTCAGAGAATGAAGTGGGTTATTTATATATTCATTTTTTTCCTGGGCATCGAGTTGAAGTATGGTCGTCAGCAAAATATGGGCCGGGCAATCCAAAATACCAAGGTCCCGCTTATCCAAGTGGCCCGGCTCCTGATTATGTGCCACTTCCCGATGAAAAATCTGAACCGGCCAAGGGCAAATAAACATGACGAATGTAAAGTCCTGTCTCGAACCGGCCCAAGTAGTCTGTCCACGTCCGTTGCCGACCGATTGTGGAAAACATTGCGACTTCAATTTGAATGTCGGTATTTTTTAAGGGAAATTAGATGAAGAATCGTTTCTTTAAATCTGCATTATTACGATGGTTGCTGCCGACGTTCTTAGCCATCCTGCTCAGTGGCTGCGCTGGTGCCGGATCAAACAGATTGATGGCGGAAGGAAAGATTGCCACCTCCATTTCGGCAGTGTCGCACTATGGTAAGGGCATCGGAATTGGAGACTTCTATATCAACGGTAAATGGGGTGGGGTTTTATATGATGGTTGGGGCGGCGGCGGCGCGACGGTGTGTTGTATCAGTCTGCCGCATACGATCAACTCGCCCATCATGGTCACCGTGAAATGGGAGACCTATCGCACGAGAGTCGCAGAGGAGCGCTGGCACGAGGCGACTGTGCCCCTGCATATTTCAGAAGCTAAACCAGGAACTGGTTACGACATGGTTGTACATTTCCTACCAGGTCACAACGTTGAAGTTTGGATCGCAGATGAGGGTACTGGTAGCCCTGATTATCCAGGACCAGCTTATCCGCGCGGCCCCGCCCCAAATTATATTCCTCTCCCCGACGAAAAACCTGAACCGGCAAAGGGAAAATCAATATGACGAATGCAAAGTTCTGCATCGAGCCTGCCCAAGTAGTCTCTCCATATGCGTTGCCAATGGATTGCGAAAAACATTGTGATTTCAATTTAAACATTGGCATTTTTTTAAGGAAAACCAGGTGAAAAACAGTTTCTCTAAATTTGCGTTATTGCGTTGGTTGTTGCCGACGCTCATAGCCGTCTTTTTGAGCGGTTGCGCTGCTAGAGGCGTCAACGGCATGGCGCCGGAGGGGCAGACTCCAGTCTCAATATCTTCAGTCGTGCATTACGGAAAAGGCATCGGCATTGCGGAGTTTTATGTCAATGGCAGACGGAGCGGTTCTCAATATGACGGCTGGGGTAGCAGCGGTAATTCGTGCTGCCTGAATCTGCCAGATAAACCAAACATGCCGCTGATGATGACGGTGAGATGGAAAACCTACCGTACGAACTTCAAAGAAGAACGTTGGCACGAAGCTACCGTACCAGTGCATTTTGCTGTCCCCCTCGGAGATGGCTATGGCTTGAAAGTCCATTTCTTGCCGGGACATCAAGTCGAAGTATGGTACGCGCGCTCCGGAGCAGCGAATCCTGACTACCCTGGCCCCTCGTATCCGCGCGGGCCAGCTCCAAATTATATTCCTCTCCCCGGTGAAAAACCTGAACCAACAAAGGGGAAATAAACATGGCGAATGCAAAATCCGGTCTTGAACAGGCCCAAGTAATCTGTCCACGCGCGTTGCCGATGGATTGTGGAACATATTGCGACTTCAATTTGAATATCGGCATTTTCTTTGATGGTACCGATAACAACAAAGAGCGAGATATTGAGGCCTTGGCTCAGAGCAATATCGCACGCTTGTCTGACGCATATCGTCATCATCCGTTGGAAGGTTTTTTTTCTGTATATATTGAAGGTGTTGGTACAGCCTCTCCTGAGAAATTTGGCACTAATGGTGAAGATGTCCGGGAGGCTGCTGCTGGCAAGGGTGGTCAACCAAGAGTCATTTGGGGGCTGTTGGAGGTACTAAATTCAGTGCACAGCTTCGTGAATCGTGACGATCCAATGTTTGATGATAAGCAAATGAAAGCTTTGTGCAGCGATCACTGGGTAAAGCCTGAAGATCGACGTGAATGGCCAATACCCCTTCCATCCGAGGAAGACAAGATACTCAAAGCGCTCGGCTTGAAATCCGGTCTGGTCGATTACGAAAAGACGCGAGAGGATTTCTTGAAACAATGTGCCCTCAAGCTGAGCATCCAGCTCAAGGCGCCGAAGACCTTGCCGCGTCTGGCAGGCATTTATCTCGATGTATTCGGATTTTCCCGTGGCGCAGCCCAGGCGCGCGTGTTCACCAATTGGCTGCATCAATATTTCCTGATTGACGGCAAACTGTTTGGCATTCCCGCCTATGTCCGGATGTTGGGCCTCATGGATACGGTTGCGTCGGTGGGCGTTACCAATGCAAACAATGGTGAGGGGCATTGGGACTGGGCTACGGCGGAGAATTTGCGCATTCATCCGGAGGTCAGGAACTGCGTTCATTACGTGGCCCTGCATGAGTTTCGCACTGTCTTCCCCCTCGATAGCATATGTCAAGGCGATGTCTTGCCATCAAATTGTTACGAACATTATTATCCTGGCGCACATGCCGATATCGGCGGCGGTTACGCGCCCGGCGCTCAAGGCAAGGCGGTACGAATCGTTGATGGCGTGCCGGTCCCGGACGATAGCAAAAAGCTGTCGCAACTCCCACTCAACGATATGTATCAGGCAGCAAGAAAAGCCTGCGAATATCATTCCGCCGGTCAGCCGTGGCTAGAGGTGACGCCGGAGTCCGAGACTGACGAGAATCCATTGATTGCACAATTCGCGCTGGATCCCGAAGTCCGTAAGGCGGTAGCCGGCTATTTCGCCAACTGCCGCATCGTCAAGGATCTCCCCATTGATCGGCAATTACGTGCGCACGGTTTGATGTATTTGGCCTGGCGCCACATGGTAAATACGGCTGAAGGTTTTGAGCGCCTGTATAGCGTGAGGTATGCACAGGCAGCTGGAATCATTAAATATCGCGACAATTTGGGCAATATGAAAGAGCGAAATAGCCTGTTCTATTATCGAAAGGGGCAAGAAGTGTTCGCCAAGCAGATCGAGCTGGTATCTCGATATCTTCCCATTGTTGATCCAGAGGACCGGTCTGCGCGGCATAACTATAATAAAAATGTCACTGAGATTTATAACGTGATCCAGACGATCAAAGTGCCTCCTGAGGTGGGTGCATTTTACGATGAGATGGTGCATGATTCCTATGCCGGTTTCATCGAAAAATTAGGCGGCGAATTTTTGCGCAAGCAGGTTGAGTTTGAAGGCTACCTGCGCTATCGGGCCGTCTATCTCGGCAATCGGACACGGGAAAATTCCATGCATGTCGCTCCCGAAGCGCGCCGTGCTTGACAAGGAGATTCCATGAAAAATTCTCAAGGCCAAGGCGTCATCCGCCTCCGCGACAAAACCAGCCACGGCGGCGAAGTGACCAGCGCTTTCGCGGGTTTCAACGCACAGGGCATTCCTGTGGCGGGAGAGGGGTGCATGACATACAGCCCACGCTGTCAAGGCGAGTTCGAGATTCTCACGAGAGGCAGCGGCAGGCGGCATGACGGAAAGTGGCTGGCATATGACTCGGATGAAACTGCTTGTGGCGCGCGGCTGATTTCATCTCCCTGAGTTATTGAGAGTTTCATCATTCATGGCATCGCCACGGCACGAGTCATCTGGGGTCAGAGTCAACTTTCGCGGCGCTTCATCGCGAAACTTGACTCTGACCCCACATGACGGATTCGGAGAAAGACAGGGCGCACGGCGCGGTTTTTTTTAACGATGCGGCAGGTGCTTCGTGGCCCGCTAATTGGGGTCAGAGTGAAGTTTCTGCAAAAAGCGCGCAGAAAGTTCACTCCGACCCCAATTAGCTGCGTTTGTTGAACACGCAGAAAAACCGGGCAAGGGCATTGTCATGTTTTATGCAACGCTCAATAGGCGCCGCTGTAGCAATTTTTAGATTGCCGCGAACGGCAATTCCAGTGGTTCAGAAGGCAGCCGGGCGATCTCCGGCCCCCAGTTCAGTGCGAATTCGGAAGCGGTTTCCTGGGCGATGCTGGCAATGGTTTCAGTCAGTGCATTTTCCGGATCGTTGCGGAACGAAGCCATCAGCAGCAAAGCCGGAAAATCGGCATCCACCCGCAGCAGCTGCAGGCTGCCGTCGTTGAGTTCGCGCTGGATGATCGCAGGCGGCACCACGGCGACGCCGAAACCGTCGCTGACCAGCCGTATCATGGTCGCCACCGAGGTGATGCAATTGATGTGCAGCGAACCGCGTTCGCTGTTGGAAAACAGTTGTTCGATGATGGTGTGCGGTCCCGAGTTGCGGGCAAAGCTGACCAGCGGGAAAGCCGCCAGGTCCGACAGGCTCAGCGTTTCGCTGCCGATTTCCAGCTTGCTGCTGCCGACCCAGCGCATCGGCAGTTCGCACAGTTTGAGATTGCGGATATTCGGCGCGATCACCGGTTCCGCCTGCAGCACCAGGTCGAGGTCGCCCTTGCTGAACTGTTCGCGCAGGTGGATGGTGGTGTCGCTGGCGATTTCGATTTCCAGCTGCGGAAACAGCTTGTGGATGCGGCCGATCAGGTCCGGGAACCAGCTGTGCACGATCGATTCGATCACGCCTATGCGCAGCACGCCGGAATAGTTGTCGCGCGCCGACATGTCGTCCTTCATTTCACGCATCAGCTTGACGATGCGCTCGGCATATACCAGCGCCTTGCTGCCGTCGGTGGTCAAGGCCACCTCGCGCGCGCCGCGGTCGAACAGGCGCACGCCGAAATCCTGCTCCAGCGTGGCGATGCGGCTTGATACCGCGGCCTGGGTAGTATGCAGTTTTTCCGCCGTCAGCCGGAAGTTCTTCAACTTCGCCAGCCAGACGAAGGTTTCGAGGAAGCGGATGTTCATCGGTGCTGTCGGCAATCCATCAGTGAGATTCCAGTGTAGCGCATTGGCATGGCCTTGTCGGCGGGCGGCTTATTCGCCCGGCAGCTTGCCGTCGTCGGTCAGCGAGATGAAACGCCGCAGCAGCGTGCGCAGGGCGATGGTGTCGACCGCGCCCAGGCTGCCCAGCAGCGCCAGTTCGGTTTGCTTGCCGGCATTGGCGATTTCTTGCGCCAGGGCCTGGCCCATGGCGGTCAGGTAAAACAGTCCGCGCTCGGTGCGTTCGCCCTGGTCCACTACGACTTGCAGCAGGCCGCGCGCAGTCATGTCGTCCAGCACATTGATCAGCGGCGTGTGGCCGGCATAGACGAACAGGCGGTTCAGTTCCGCCAGGCTGCGGCCGTTGCGCGCCGCCAGCGTATTCAGCACGAAAAACTCGGCGTCGTTCAAGCCCTGCAGGGCGCCGAATTCGCGCAGTTTTCCATACAGGTGGAAATAGGCGCTGCCGAGCAGGTAGCTCATCGAATTCTCGTCGAAGCTGTCGGAGGCGGCGGTAGCCTTGATCAGCGCTTCGGCTTCATCGGCCAGTTCCTTGCGGGTGGCGACGGCGTAGTTGCCGCGCTGGTATACCAGCGGTGCGATGTCGGAATGCTCGAAGTGCATGACTTCGCCGACCATGATGATGTGGTCGCCGCCATCGTAGCGGTAGGCGGTCTTGCACTGCATGCGGGTGGTGCAGCCGTCCAGCAGCGGCGCGCCGCCCATGCCGGTTTCCAGCGCGAGGCCGGCGAACTTGTCGTGCGCGCGTTTGCTGAAATGGGTGGCCAGCTGGTCCTGGTCGTGCGACAGGATGTGCACCGCCCAGTATTCGGCGGCTTCGAAAGCCGCCAGGCTGTTGGACGACTTCGACAGGCTCCACAGCACCAGCGGCGGATCGAGCGAGACCGAGTTGAAGCTGTTGGCGGTCACGCCGACCAGCTTGCCGTCGGCCTGGCAAGCGGTAATGATGGTAACGCCGGTGGTGAAGGTTCCCAGCGCGTTGCGGAATTCGCGCTGGTCGAACGGGGTGGACGGTTTGGACATCTACATTGCTTTCTGACAAATACTTTTTGGCATCATGTTATCAGGCTCTGGCTCGGAGCGAGGGGGATTGTTTATCCAGTTGCTTATATTGGCCAAAGTCAGCCCATGCTAGGATGGCAATCTATCAATTCCTTTTGAAAAGACCTGCCGATGTGGATAGACACCCATTGCCATCTGGACGCCGCTGAATTCGGCGGGGAACAGGCGCAAGCTGCGGCAGCGGCGGCGCAGCAGGGCGTCGATTGGATCGTGATCCCGGCAGTGGAGCGCGCCAACTTCGCCACGGTGGCGACGCTGGCCGCGCAGCTGCCCAATTGCACCTATGCGCTGGGCATCCATCCGCTGTATGTACCGCAGGCCGAGGAGGCCGATCTGCTGGCGCTGCGCACGGCGATCGCCGGGGCAATCGCCGATCCGCGTTTTGTGGCGATAGGCGAAATCGGCCTCGATTTTTTTGTTCCCGGCATGGACAGCGGCCCCTTGCGCGAAAAGCAGGAGCATTTCTACGTCGAGCAATTGAAGATGGCGCGCGATTTCGACTTGCCGGTATTGCTTCATGTGCGGCGCTCGCAAGATATCCTGCTCAAGCATCTGCGCCGGATCAAGGTGCAGGGCGGCATTGCCCATGCATTCAACGGCAGTTTCCAGCAAGCCGAAGCCTTCATCGGGCTCGGCTTCCGGCTCGGTTTCGGCGGCGCCATGACGTTTACGCGCGCGCTGCAGATCCGCCGGCTGGCGGTCCAGCTGCCGCTGGCGGCGCTGGTGCTGGAGACCGACGCGCCCGACATGTCGCCGGCCTGGCTGCACCCGCAACCGAACCAGCCGCAGCAGATCCCGCGCATCGGCGCCGTGCTGGCCGAGTTGCGCGGCATGGCGCTGCCTGACCTGGCGCAGGCGACCGCCGCCAATGCCCGCGCGGCCTTGCCGCGCCTGGCGGCGTTGGCTTAAGTAGCGCAACGGCGCGGCGGGCATGCGCAGCGCCGTGGTCGGCCTTGTCCTCGGTGTTGGCTTTTTGCAAACCCAGGCGGCATTGCTTGCGGTCTGGCTGCTATGCTGCCTGCTGGTCTCAGCGTGGCTGCCGGCTGCAGTCGCCCGTAAAACCTGCAGTCCCTATCTCGGATCGGTTGCTAACCTGCTGGCCGGCATGTTGTTCGGTTTTGCCTGGGCCGGGCTGTTCGCGCAATATCATTTAAGGCATGAGTTGCCGCCGGCGTGGGAAGGGCGCGATATCACCGTGATCGGCACGGTCGACAGCTTGCCTTCCTATTCCGAGAGCGGCGTCCGTTTTACTTTTGCCGTTGAAAAAGTGCTGGATCAGGACGGCGCAGCGCCGCTGGTTCCGCCGCGCCTGGCGCTGGGCTGGCATCAGGAGCAAAACGGCGAAGAGGTCCGGCTCCAGGCCGGTGCGCGCTGGCAGTTGAGCGTGCGCCTGAAACGTCCGCACGGAAATGCAAATCCGCACGGTTTCGACTATGAAGCATGGCTGCTGGAGCGCAAGCTGCGCGCCACCGGCTACGTCCGTTCCGGGCAACAGAACCGGCAGCTGCAGGCATTTGTGTTCAGCCCGGGCAACCTGGTTGAAGTGCTGCGCAGCCGTTTGCGTGAACGGATCCTGCAAGCGTTGCCCGAGCGCCGCTACGCCGGCGTGCTGGTGGCGCTGGCGGTGGGCGACCAGCGCGCCATCGAGCAGTCCGACTGGGAAGTCTTCAACCGCACCGGCGTCAGCCACCTGGTCGCCATTTCCGGTCTTCACATCACGATGATTGCCGGCATGTTCGCCGTCATTGTTTCAGCGCTGTGGCGCCGTTCCTTCTTCACCGGCGCGGCCTTGCCGCTGTTGCTGCCGGCGCAAAAAGCGGCAGCGCTGGGCGGCGCGCTGGCGGCCCTGTGCTACGTCGCGCTGGCCGGCTTCGGCATACCCGCGCAGCGTACCTTGTACATGCTGCTGGTGACTGCGCTGGCTTTATGGAGCGGACGCATCGCCAGCGTGTCGCATGTGCTGTGCGCGGCGCTGGCGCTGGTCTTGCTGGCCGATCCCTGGGCGCTGCTGTGGCCGGGGTTCTGGCTGTCTTTCTGCGCGGTCGGCGTGATCCTTTACACCAGCGTCGGCCGCAGCGCGGCCGTTGCGGCACCCGAACAATCGCTGCTGGCACGCTGGCGGCATGGTTTGAAAGCTGCCGGCTCTACCCAGTACGCGGTGACCATCGGCTTGCTGCCGCTGACGGCCCTGCTGTTTGGCCGCGTCTCGCTGATCGGCCCGCTTGCCAATGCGCTGGCGATCCCGCTGGTCGGCCTGGCCGTGACGCCGCTGACCCTGGTCGCCAGCGTGCTGCCGGCGCCGCTGTCGACCTGGCTGTGGCGCGGCGCGCATGCGCTGGTAGAGCTGCTGGCCGTCTTCCTGGACTGGCTGAGCGGTTTGCCGTTCGCGGTATGGCAGGCGCCGTTGCCGCAGGCATGGACTTTTGCGCTGGCGCTGCTGGCTACCCTGTGGCTGCTGGCGCCGCGCGGCTGGCCGCTGCGCTGGCTGGCGCTGGGCGGTTGGCTGCCGCTGCTGCTGGACCAGGGCAGCCGTCCTGGTCCGGGGGAAATGTGGATCACTGCGCTCGATGTCGGCCAGGGCATGGCGGTGCTGGTGGAGACCGCCGGGCATCGCCTGCTGTACGACAGCGGCCCGTATTATTCGCCGGCGTCGGATGCCGGCAGCCGTGTCGTCGTGCCTTACCTGAGGGCGCGCGGCATCGCGGCGCTGGATGCGCTGCTGGTGTCGCATGCCGACAATGACCATTCCGGCGGCGCATTGTCGCTCATGGGCAGCATCAAGGTGGGCAAGGTATATTCGTCGCTGGCGCAAGATCATCCGATCGCCAGGACAGCGGCGGTCCACCAGCGCTGCCACAGCGGCCAGGCGTGGCAGTGGGGCGGCGCCAGCTTCGACATGCTGTACCCGGACCAGGAGCATTATCCGGCGCCGGAGAAGGCAGCAAAAACCAAGGCGAATACGCTCAGCTGCGTCCTCAAGATCAGCCACGGAAGGCATGCCATCCTGCTGCCGGGCGATATCGAAGCAGCCCAGGAAAAGCAGCTGGCCGCCAGCCACGCGGGGCAGCTGAAATCGACGGTGCTGCTGGCGCCCCACCATGGCAGCGGCACGTCATCGACAGCCGCGTTCCTGGCAGAGGTCGAACCGCAAATCGCCTTGTTCCAGGTCGGCTACCGCAACCGTTTCCGTCATCCGAAACAGCAGGTGCTGGAGCGCTACCGGGATCTGGGCATCGCCGTCTTGCGTAATGATGCCGACGGCGCAATCATGCTGAAATTCGGCGAAACCGTGATTGCCGATACCTATCGTGAGCAGCACCGCCGCTATTGGTACGGCCGTTAGCCCGGCGCGCCGTTACTTTTTCCAGACAGCCGCCCCGATCGTGTGCGGATTTCCATCCGTTTCGATCCATGCCTCGGTTTGCCAAGCCATGGAAAAACGCTATTTTTCATGTGCTTACCGTTTTATGCCGGGATGGCACAGCATGTGCTTGATGATCAAAGACGAGAATCTTCGCATCTCGTTCAATAAATTTAAAAAGGGGGAGACAAATGGACAATCAGCGCCGCAATTTCTTACAGAAGGCCGGTGGCTATGCAGCCCTTGCAGGACTCGGCACCGTAGCGCCACAGGTTTTTGCGCGGACTAGCGGCGGAGTTTCCATGGGGAAATTATCCATGGTGGAAATGTCGCATCGGCTGGCGGCCGGCTCGCTGAGCAGCCGCCAGCTGGTGGAGGAAGCGCTTGCCGCGATCGGCGATCCACAAGGCGAGGGCGCACGCGCTTTCATGACGGTGTATGCCGAACAGGCGCGCGCGGCAGCTGCAGAGATCGACGCCCAACGCCGCAAGGGAGTGATTGCCTCGCCGATTGCGGGCATCCCGATTTCGATCAAGGATCTGTTCGACGAAGCGGGCCAGACCACCTTGGGAGGCTCCACGGTCCTGGTCGGCCAGCCCGCCGCGCTCCGCGATTCGGTTGTCGTGGCAAGGCTGCGCAAGGCCGGCGCGGTCATCATCGGACGGACCAATACGGTCGAATTTGCCTATACAGGCCTTGGCATCAATCCGCACTACGGCACGCCGAAGAACGTCTACGACCGCGCCACCGGCCGCATCCCCGGCGGCTCGACATCGGGCGGCGGCATTTCGGTAGCCGACGGCATGGCTGCCGGCGCCATCGGCACCGATACCGGCGGCTCGCTGCGCATCCCGGCGGCGCTTAACGGCCTGGTCGGCTTCAAGCCGACGCAACGCCGCGTGCCGCTCGACGGCGTGATGCCGCTGTCGACCTCTTTGGATTCCGCCGGTCCGATCGCCTGGAGCGTCGCGGACTGTGCATTGCTTGATGCTGTGCTTGCCGCGGAAACCGTGCGCGCGCCGGATGCGCCGCCACTGCGCGGATTGCGTTTTGCGGTGCCCAAGACTTTCTTCCAGAACGATTTGTCCGAGCCTGTGGCGCGCGCGTTCTCGAGCGCTCTGGAGCGGCTGTCGGCGGCAGGAGCGACCATCGTTGAATTGCCGATGGCCGAATTTGCGCAGGCTCCGAACATCAACCCGCGCGGCATGATCACCGCGTCCGAGGCGTATGCCTGGCACCGGAAATATATCAAAGACGGCGCGGACAAATACGATCCGCGGGTACTGGCGCGCATCAAGACCGGGGAGGCCATCAGTGCGCCCGACTATGTGCAACTGCTGGCGCTCCGGCGCGACTTCATCCGCTCGATCAACCAGGCCGCGGCAGGCTATGACGCGATGCTGATGCCGACCACTCCCGACATCGCGCCGCCGATCGCCGATGTGCTGAAAGACGATGAAAGTTACTACCGCATAAACGGACGGATGCTGCGCAACCCGTCGGTGGTCAACCTGTTCGACGGCTGCGCGCTCTCGGTGCCATGCCACCAGGCGGGAGACGCGCCGGTCGGCCTCATGATTGCGGGCATCCAGAATACGGACCACCGCATTCTCGCGGTAGGACGCTCGATAGAGGCGGTTGTCGCGCCGCGCCGCAGCTGACTCCTGAGCGCCGGCTCTAATATTCCCTTTGGAGCACGGCTGCTTTCGGTTTTAAATGAGACCCCATTGAAACAGGTTTTTTTGTCTTATTTATGATTGACGCTATTCGTCCGATTTTGCATTTCATTCACGGCAACAGTTTTCCGGCAGGGACTTACCGCCAGTTCCTTGACTTCCTGGGGTACGACTACGATGTTCGTTCGCTCGACATCCACGCCCATAATCCCAAATACCCGGTCACCGACGGCTGGCCGGCGCTGGTGCAGGAACTGATCGACGAGCTGGCGGCGCGTTACGAACAGCCGGTGATCCTGGTCGGCCACTCCATGGGCGGCGGCCTGGCCCTGCTGGCGGCGCAACAGCGGCCGGACCTGGCCAGCTGCGTGGTGATGCTGGATACGCCGGTAGTGGTCGGCTGGCGCGCCAGCCTGCTGCGCGGCGCCAAGGCGCTGGGGCTGGACAAGCGGGTGTCGCAAGCCCGGTTTTCCGTCAAGCGGCGCAACCTGTGGCCGAGCGCGGAAGCCGCCTACCAGCATTTCGCCGGCAAGCAGGTGTTCGCCAACTGGGCGCCCGAAGTGCTGCGCGACTACATCACCTACGGACTGGAAAAGGAGCAGGGCAATGTGGTCCTGCGTTTCCGGCGCGATATCGAAACCGCCGTTTACCGCACTCTGCCGCACGACATGGGCAATGTGCTGAAACACGGTTTCCCGGTGCCAATCGGTTTTGTCGGCGGCGTCGATTCGGTCGAATGCCGGCAGGCCGGGCTGGATGCCACCAGGCGCCTGGTGGGCAGATATTTCCGGCAAATCCCCGGCGGCCACCTGTTCCCGATGGAAACGCCGGAGCTGGCGGCGGCCACCACGCGTCAGATGATCCAGTCCCTGTTGGGGCAGCGGGATCCCGGGCCGTCGATTCGTAACAATTCGTAGCCATTCGAGGTCCGATCCCCGGCATGTTGTAGGATACAGGGCTATTTCCATCGAATATTGCTATGTCATCAACAAAGAAAACCCAGCAAGACACAAACAAGTCCCGCTCCAGCCCGGCCGGGAAAAACGGCAAGGGCAGCGTGGTCCATGCGCTGCTGCTCACCATCGGCGGCCTGGTGCTGGCGGGCGTGGTGATAGCCGGTTTGCTGGTGACATATGCGCTGGTGGTCATGACGCCGCAGCTGCCGGCGCTGGACGCAATCACCGACTACCGGCCCAAAGTGCCGTTGCGCATCTACACCGCCGACCACGTCCTGATCGGCGAGTTCGGCGAAGAACGGCGCAGCCTGGTCAAGCTGGACGACATCCCGGCCGACATGAAGAATGCGGTGCTGGCGATTGAAGATGCGCGCTTCTACCAGCACGGCGGCATCGACGTCATCGGCATCCTGCGCGCAGGCGTGGCCGACATCTTGCATGGCGGCGCTTCGCAAGGCGCCAGCACCATCACCATGCAGGTCGCGCGCAATGTTTTCCTGTCCAGCGAAAAAACCTACTCGCGCAAGATCTATGAAATCCTGCTGGCCTACAAGATCGAGACAGCGCTGAGCAAGGACCAGATCCTTGAGGTTTACATGAACCAGATCTACCTGGGCCAGCGCTCATTTGGTTTCGCCGCCGCTGCGCGCACCTATTTCGGCAAGGACCTGAAGGACATCACGCTGGCGCAGGCGGCGATGCTGGCCGGCCTGCCGAAAGCGCCGTCCGCCTACAACCCGGTGGTGAATCCGAAGCGCGCCAGGATCCGCCAGGAATACATCCTGAAACGCATGCGCGACCTGGAATTCATCACCCAGCAACAGTACGACCAGGCGCTGGCGGAAGATATCCAGGTCAAGACCAAGGGCAACAACTACAGCGTGCATGCCGAGTACGCCATCGAAATGGTGCGCCAGATGCTGTACGCGCAATTCAAGGAAGACACGTATACCCGCGGCCTGAGCGTAATTACCACCCTCAACGCCGCCGACCAGCAGGCAGCCTATGACGCGGTACGCAAAGGCGTGATGGATTACGACCGCCGCCACGGCTACCGCGGACCGGAAGCCGCCATCGAGCTGCCGGCCGGCGGCGATGAGCGCGACCAGGCGATCGAAGACGCGCTGCAGGACAAGCCCGACAATGACGACATCCTGCCCGCCGTGGTGCTGAGCGCCGATCCCAAGCAGGTGCAGGCGATGCTGCGCAACGATACCGTGGTCACCATCGGCGGCGAGGGCTTGCGTCTTGCCGCTTCGGCGTTGAGTACGAAAGCCGGCAAGAACCTGAAGATCCAGAAGGGCTCGGTGATCCGCGTCATCAATACCGCCAAAGGCTGGCAGATCACGCAGCTGCCGCAAGTCGAGGCCACCATGGTGTCGCTGACGCCGCAAACCGGCGCCATCCGTTCCCTGGTCGGCGGTTTCGATTTCAACCAGAACAAATTCAACCACGTCACCCAGGCCTGGCGCCAGCCTGGTTCGACCTTCAAGCCGTTCATTTATTCGGCTGCGCTGGAAAAGGGTTTCGGACCGGCCTCCATCATCAACGATGCACCGGTGTCTTTCCCCGGCGCGCCTGGCCAGGGGCCGTGGGAGCCGAAGGACGACGACCAGCCTGACGGCCCGATGCCGCTGCGCACCGCCTTGCAGCGTTCAAAGAACCTGGTGTCGATCCGCCTGCTGGATGCGGTCGGCGTCAAGTACGCGCAGGAATTCGTCACCAGCCATTTCGGTTTCGATCTCGACAAGACCCCGCCTTACCTGCCTTTGGCCCTGGGTGCAGGGCAGGTCACGCCGCTGCAGCTGGTCGGCGCCTATGCAGTGCTGGCGAACGGCGGCTACCGCGTCAATCCCTACCTGATTTCGCAGGTGACCGATTCGCGCGGCGCCGTATTGACCAAGGTTGAACCGCAGGTAGCAGGCCAGAACGCCACGCGCGTGCTGGACGCGCGCAACAGCTACATCATGACCAGCCTGCTGCAGTCGGTGGCGCAGCGCGGCACCGGCGCCGGCACCAATGTACTGCGCCGCAGCGACCTGGCCGGCAAGACCGGTACTACCAACGATGCCTTCGACGGCTGGTTCGCCGGTTACCAGAACAGCCTGGTGGCGGTGGCCTGGATGGGCTACGACCAGCCGAAGAGCCTGGGCAGCCGCGAGTTCGGCGCGCAGCTGGCGCTGCCGATCTGGACCGAGTACATGGGCCGCGCCCTGCGTGGCGTACCTGAATACCAGATGCCTGTGCCGGCCGGGGTCACTACCATCAACAATGAGTTTTACTTCGACAATTTCACGCCGGGCAACGGCTTCATCGCCTCGCTGGGGCTGGGCGCCGGCGCGAGCGGAGCGCCGGTCGAAATCGGCCCGGACGGGACGCCTTTGCCTGCCCCTGCGCCGCAAACCAATCCGCAGGAAGACGAGAAGCAGAATATCCTGAAGCTGTTCGGCGGCCATTGACCGCCTGGCGGCGGCCGAAAAAAAACCGTCAATGCCCGGCAAGGGCATTGACGGTTTTTCTTTTGCGGACGGCGCCTACTGCAGCCAGGTCCGCTGCAGAATCTGCTGCTGCAGGTGCGGCGCCGCCAAGGTCCCGTAAACACGTCCGCCCATCGCCTCGCCGCGGCTGGCGATGAAGGCTTCGGCGATGATGGCCGGCGCGTGCTGCAGCATCAGTGCGCCCTGGACCGTCAGCACCAGGCGCTGCACGAAGCGGCGTCCCAGCATTTCGCGCTGCTCGGCCGGGGTCGCCAGGTCCTTTTGCAGCTCGTCCAGCATGCTGCGCAAACCGGGATGCTGGTTTGCCGTTTCGGCCAGCTGCGCCAGCAGCAAGCCGAAACCGGCCGGCTCGCGTTCGATCGCGCGCAGCACGTCCAGGCACATCACGTTGCCCGAACCTTCCCAGATCGAATTGACCGGTGCTTCCCGGTAAAAGCGCGCCATCGGGCCGGTTTCGACGTAGCCGTTGCCGCCCCAGATTTCCATGCATTCGCCGGTGAATTCCAGCGCCCGCTTGCAGATCCAGAATTTGGCGGCGGGCGTGACGATGCGGCGCCAGGCGCGCTGCAACGGATCGTCCGGCTGCTCGAAAGCGCTCGCCAGCTGCAGCATCAGCAGCGTCGCCGCTTCGCTTTCCAGGGCCAGGTCGGACAGCACGTTCTGCATCAGCGGCTGCTCCGCCAGGCGGCGGCCGAAAGCGCTGCGGTGGCGCGCGTGGTGCAGCGCCTGCACCAGCGCCTGGCGCATCAGGCCGGCGGAACCGATGACGCAGTCGAGGCGGGTGTGGTTGGCCATTTCGATGATGGTCGGGATGCCGCGGCCTTCGTCGCCGACCATGATGCCGAAGGCGTCCCGGAACTCCACCTCGCTGCTGGAATTGGAGCGGTTGCCGAGCTTGTCTTTCAGGCGCTGTATCTGTACCGGGTTCTTGCTGCCGTCGGGGCGCCAGCGCGGCACAAAAAAGCAGCTCAGGCCCATCTCGGTGCGCGCCAGCACCATATGGGCGTCGCACATGGGCGCCGAAAAAAACCATTTGTGGCCGGTCAGCAGGTAACCGGCGCCGCGTCCGCCGCCGCCTTCCAGCGGGACGGCGGCGGTGGTGTTGCTGCGGACGTCGGAGCCGCCTTGTTTTTCCGTCATGCCCATGCCGACCAGGATGGAATTCTTGTGCTCCAGCGCCAGGTCGCGGCTGTCATGTTCGCACGACAACAGTTTTGCCTGCAGCGCGGCAAACAGGGCCGGTTCCTGCTGCAGGACCGGGATCGAGGCGAACGTCATGGTGGTCGGGCAGAGCGATCCGGCTTCCAGCTGGGCATGCAGGAAATAACCGGCGGCCCGCGCCACGTGGCCGCCGCCTTGCGGCTTGATCCAGGGCAGGGCGTGCAAGCCTTCGCGGCGCAGCATGCCTAGCAAGGCATGCCAGGCCGGATGGAATTCGACGGCGTCGATGCGGTTGCCGAGGCGGTCGAAGGTAGCCAGTTCCGGCTGGTGGCGGTTGGCCAGTTCGGCCAGCTGCCAGCTTTCCTTGCTGCCGAGTTCGGCGCCGTAGCGCGCCAGCTGGCCGGCATGCCATTGACCGTGCAGGCGCTGCACGCCGGCCTGCAGGATAGTATCGTCCAGGTACAGGTTGTTGCCATACAGTTCAGGCGCCTGGTTGGTGACTTCGTGGGTTTGCCCTTGCATGAGCGGTCTCCTGGTTTTATGGGGCTGTCCCATCTGACTTTACCCCTTGTCTCCGCTCTCTGGAAGGTGTTGTCGAGCAATTATCTAGAGGCTGCCTTCAATCGGTTTGCCATGCGCCGGAATGACGCCGAGTTTAAAAACTGTGCGGGCTTCGTCTGTCAGGTAAAATGCTGTTTGTATTTCACAACCTGCCGCCCCTATCCGCTGCCTATGTCCTACCAAGTTCTCGCCCGTAAATATCGCCCCAGAAGCTTCGATACGCTGGTCGGCCAGGAACACGTCGTAAGGGCCTTGACGCACGCTTTGGAGCAACAGCGCCTGCACCACGCCTACCTGTTCACCGGCACCCGCGGCGTCGGCAAGACCACGTTGTCGCGGATCCTGGCGAAATCGCTCAATTGCATCGGCGCCGACGGCAACGGCGGCATCACCGCGACCCCGTGCGGCGTGTGCGAAGCTTGCGTGGCGATCGACGCCGGGCGCTTTGTCGACTATATCGAAATGGATGCGGCCTCGAACCGCGGCGTCGACGAAATGGCGCAGCTGCTGGAACAGGCTGTGTATGCGCCGTCCAACGCGCGCTTCAAGGTCTACATGATCGACGAAGTGCACATGCTGACCAACCACGCCTTCAACTCGATGCTGAAGACGCTGGAAGAGCCGCCAGAACATGTCAAGTTCATCCTGGCCACCACCGATCCGCAGAAAATCCCGGTAACGGTGCTGTCGCGCTGCCTGCAGTTCAACCTGAAGCAGATGCCGCCCGGCCATATCATCAGCCACCTTGACAATATCCTGGGCCAGGAACAGATCGAATTCGAGACCCCGGCCTTGCGCCTGCTGGCGCAGGGCGCCCACGGTTCGATGCGCGACGCGCTGTCGCTGACCGACCAGGCGATCGCCTATGCCGCCGGCAAGGTGACGCTGGAAGCGGTGCAAGGCATGCTGGGCGCGCTTGACCAGTCCTACCTGATCCGCGTGCTGGATGCGCTGGCGCTGAAAGACGGCCCCGGCTTGCTGGCGGTGGCCGACGACATGGCCAGCCGCAGCTTGTCATATAGCGCGGCGCTGCAGGACCTGGGCACCTTGCTGCACCGGGTCGCGCTGGCGCAAAGCGTTCCCGCGGCCTTGGCCGAGGATTTGCCGGAACGGGAAGAAGTGATCCGCCTGGCAGCCTTGTTCGATGCCGAAGAAGTACAGCTGTTCTACCAGATCGCCGTGCACGGCCGCAATGAACTGGGCCTGGCGCCGGACGAATACGCCGGTTTCTCGATGACGCTGCTGCGCATGCTGGCCTTCCGCCCGCAAGCCGACGGCAGCACCGTGACGCCGCCGCTGGCCAGCCGCCCGCGGCCGCAGGCCAGCGTGGCGCCAGCGGCAGCGGCGCCTGTATCGAGGCCGGCGCCGCCAGCCCAGGCGGCGCCGGCCGCCGCCCGCTTGAGCAGCGCTCCGCCCACGCTCAGCACCAGCGCGCCGGCAGCGCCTCCCGCCGGCAGCGGCGCCATGAGCCCGGCCAGGGCTGCGTTGGAAGCAGCGCGCGCGGCGTCGTCCCGCAAGGGCGGCGCGCCGGTGCGGCCGCAGCCTGGCCAGGCGCCGGCCGGCCAGCCGGCCGTGGTGGCCGTAGCGGACGCCAAACCGGCAGCGCCGGTCTACGTTCCGCAAAATTCGCCGGTGCCGCCTTGGGAAGAAGAGATTCCGCTGCCCATGGATTTGCCGGATACCGAATTCTCCAGTTCGGCGGCTGAAAAAAAAACTGAATCGTACGCACCATCCGCTCCGCAGCGCCCATCTCCCGCCAACGGCGTAGCGGGCAACGGCCGCCAGGCTGTGCGTCCCGAAGCCGTGGCGCCGCAACCGGCGGCTCCGGCGGAACCGCTGCCGCCGCTGGTGCTGCAACCCGATCCGAACCTGAACTGGGATGGCAACTGGCCGTTGCTGGCCGCCACCCTGGCGGTGCGCGGCGTAGCGCACCAGCTGGCGCAGCAGAGCGAACTGATCAAGTCCGACAGCAGCGGCCCGGCGGCCCAGTTCTATCTGCGGATTCCGTTCGATACCTTGCGTTCGGCCGGCAGTGTTGATAAGTTGGAGGCTGCGCTGGCTGAGCATTTCGGCCGGCCGGTCAAGGTGGAAACGGAGCTTGGCCAGGTCCGCCATACGGCAAATGCGCAGGCCATGGCGGCGCAGGCCGAACGGCAGCGCCTGGCAGAGCAGACCGCAAAAAACGATCCTTTCATCCAGAGCATGGTGCGCGAATTCGGCGCTTCCATCGTACCGGGATCGGTCAAGCCCCTGGGCTGAAACGGCAAGCAGCAGGGCGCGCCGGCATGACGCCGGGCGCCATTTGAAACACCGGTTAAATTATCTGTTTTTATAGGAGAAGCACCATGATGAAGGGCCAACTGGCAGGGCTGATGAAACAAGCCCAGGCAATGCAGGACAACATGAAGAAGATGCAAGACCAACTGGCCTTGATCGAAGTCGAAGGCGAGTCGGGCGCGGGCCTGGTGAAAGTCGTGATGACGTGCAAGAACGCGGTCAAGCGCGTGGCGATCGACGCTTCGCTGTTGGCTGACGACAAGGACATGCTGGAAGACCTGGTAGCCGCAGCGTTCAACGATGCGGTGCGCAAGGCGGAAGCGCTGTCGGCTGAAAAGATGTCGGGCCTGACCGCCGGCATGCCTGCCGGCTTCAAACTGCCATTCTGACCAGACGCCGTGGTCGATCGGATCAATAAGCGCTGCACGACTCAAGGTTCGTGCGGTGTTTCGCAGGTAATGAAACTTAATAACTACATTCTGTGAAAATTCCTTCCAGTCTTACCTTGCTCACCGAAGCCTTGCGTCATCTGCCCGGCGTCGGTCCGAAGTCGGCTCAGCGCATGGCTTACCACTTGCTGCAGCACGACCGCGACGGCGCAGCGCTGCTGGGGCGGGCGCTGACCCAGGCGGTCGAGCAGATCCGCCACTGCGCGCTGTGCAATACCTTCACCGAGAACGAGGTGTGCGAAACCTGCCTCGACCCCGAGCGCGATCCGACCTTGCTGTGCGTGGTGGAAACGCCGACCGACCAGCTGATGATCGAGCAGACCCTGACTTTCAAGGGGTTGTATTTTGTCCTGATGGGGCGCTTGTCGCCGCTGGATGGCATCGGTCCAAAGGATATCCAGCTGGAGAAACTGATCAGCCGCGCTACCGACGGCGTGGTCACCGAAGTGGTGCTGGCCACCAATTTCACCAACGAAGGCGAGGCCACCGCCCACTACATCAGCGAAACCATGAAAGCGCGCGGCCTGCAGGTCAGCCGCCTGGCGCGCGGCGTGCCGGTGGGCGGCGAACTGGAGTATGTCGACGCCGGCACCATCGCGCGCGCCATGCTGGACCGGCGCGCGACCTGACAGGCCGGAGCGCCATGCCAAAAAAACATAGCGGTAGTCCGAATTAATTCCGCTCGGGCAGTATTATCATCGTTATCATAGCTCGTAGAAGGCGTAACCAGTTTCGAGACAGCCGCGCCAAGACGGCAAAGAAAACAACCATTGCACACAAACAGCAGTGAAATAACCCTGGATATACGAGGAGACAATATGAAATTCAGCTGGAAGCAGTTCGGCATCGCCCTTTGCCTGTTCTTGGCGGGGTACTTTACCTTCAACGGCAAACTGTTTGCGCAGACCCCCGAGAAAACCAAGGTGGCGATCGCGGTGGGCGGCAAGAACCTGTTTTATTACCTGCCGCTGACGATCGCCGAGCAGCTCGGTTATTTCAAGGATGAAGGACTGGACGTCACGATTTCCGATTTCGCCGGCGGCGCCAAGGCTTTGCAGGCGCTGGTCGGCGGCAGCGCCGATGTGGTTTCCGGCGCGTTCGAGCACACCATCAGCATGCAGGCCAAGAACCAGCATATCGTCGCCTTCGTGTTGCAGGGCAGGGCGCCGCAAATCGTCATGGGCGTGTCCAACAAGACCATGCCTAACTACAAGTCGATCGCCGACCTGAAGGGCAAGAAGATCGGCGTCACCGCGCCGGGTTCGTCGACCAGCATGATGTCCAATTTCGTGCTGGCCAAGGGCGGCCTGAAACCGACCGATGTTTCCTATATCGGCGTCGGCGCTTCGGCCGGCGCCTTGTCGGCGCTGCGTTCCGGCGCCATCGACGTGATCGCCAACCTCGATCCGCTGATCACCATGATGCAGCAGAATAACGAGATCAGGATCATCGCCGACACCCGCACCCTGAAAGACACCAACGCCGTGTTCGGCGGCCCGATGCCGGCCGCGACCCTGTACGCCTCGGCCGACTTCATCAAGAAATATCCGAACACCACGCAAGCCTTGACCAACGCCATGGTGCGCGCGCTGAAATGGCTGCAGAAAGCCGGGCCGTCGGACATCGTCAAGGCGGTGCCGGAAAGCTACCAGCTGGGCGACCGCGCGCTGTACATCGAAGCCTTCATGAAAGTGCGCGAGGCGATTTCGCCGGACGGCACCATCCCTGAGGCCGGACCGCAAGTCGCGCTGCGCACCTTGCAGGCATTCGATCCTGACCTGGCCGGCAAGAATATCGACCTGTCGCAAACTTACACCAACGAGTTTGTAAAGAAGGCCAACGCCAAGTACAAATAATCGACGGGACGGCGCGCATGGGTCGCCCTGTGCGCGTCGTCCGCGGTTTTCCAGGACGGCGCCGAGGCTGCTGCCGTCACAAGCCCATCCATATTCCCATGACTCCAGCCCTCTTTCTCGACAACGTCAGTTGCACCTTCATCTCCAAGGATGACCGTTCCCAGCGCTACACCGCGGTAGCGGACACCAGCCTGTCGATCGCGCCGGGCGAATTCGTGTCCGTGGTGGGCCCGACCGGCTGCGGCAAATCGACCCTGCTCAACGTCGGCGCCGGGTTGCTGCAGCCCTCGTCCGGCACCGTCCAGGTATTTGGCGAGCCGCTGCTCGGCATCAACCGCCGCGCCGGCTACATGTTCCAGGCGGAAGCGCTGATGCCGTGGCGCAGCGCGCTGCAAAACGTCATCGCCGGCCTGCAGTACCGCGAAACCGATGAAGCCAAGGCGCGCCAGCTGGGCGAGGAATGGCTGGCGCGGGTCGGCCTGCAAGGCTTCGGCGACCGCTATCCGCACCAGCTGTCGGGCGGCATGCGCAAGCGCGTGGCGCTGGCCCAGACCTTGATCCTCGATCCCGACATCATCCTGATGGATGAGCCGTTTTCAGCGCTGGATATACAGACCCGGCAATTGATGGAAAACGAAGTGCTGGAACTGTGGAGCGCCAAGCGCAAGGCGGTGCTGTTCATTACCCACGACCTGGACGAGGCGATCGCCATGTCGGACCGGGTGGTGGTGCTGTCGGCCGGGCCCGGCACCCATCCGATAGGCGAATTCGTGATCGACCTGCCGCGGCCGCGCGACGTGGCGGAAATCCGCAACGAACCGCGCTTTGTCGAATTGCACCAGCAGATCTGGAGCGTGCTGCGCGATGAGGTGCTCAAGGGTTACCAGCAACAGAAGAAAGTCGCCTAGCAGCAAGCCGGCAAGCAATTCGTGGAACCAGGAAAACAGGGATAAAACAGGATCATGTGGAAAGCCATCAAGCCCAATTATAAAAATCTGCGCGTCTATCAAGTGCTGGTGCTGCTGATATTTTTCTGCATCTGGCACCTGGCCACGCGCAATCCGCAGACCGCGTTTTTCTTTGGCGAGCCGCTCAAGGTGCTGCTGCGCATCTGGCAATGGTTTACAGTCGGCAGCGGTTCGGTGGAAGTCGGTTTCGGCGACCATACCTGGTTCACCCTGGTTTTCCCGGCGGAGATTTATTCGCACCTGCTGGTGACGCTGACCGAAACCATGCTGGCGTTTGGCATCGGCACGGTGTTCGGCCTCGGCGTCGGCCTGTGGCTGGCCTTGTCGCCGTTGACCTCGGCTATCCTCGATCCCTACATCAAGGCCTCGAACGCCATGCCGCGCGTGATCCTGGCGCCGATTTTTGCCATGTGGTTCGGGCTCGGCATCTGGTCCAAGGTGGCGCTGGCGGTGACGCTGGTGTTTTTCATCGTGTTTTTCAACGTCTACCAGGGCGTGAAGGAAGTCAGCCCGGTGGTGCTGGCGAACGCCCGCATGCTGGGCGCCAACCAGCGCCAGCTGCTGCGCACGGTGTACCTGCCGTCGGCCACTTCCTGGGTGTTTTCCAGCCTGCACACGTCGGTCGGCCTGGCTTTCGTCGGCGTCATTGTCGGCGAATACCTCGGTTCGGCGCGCGGCGTCGGCTACCTGATCCTGCAGGCCGAGGGCAGCTTTGACATCAACACCGTGTTTGCCGGCATCCTGGTGCTGACGGCGTTTGCGCTGGTGCTCGATACCGTGGTGGGGATGATCGAAAAACGCCTGATGAAGTGGCAGCCGAAGAGCGGCGAAACAGAGCGCTTGTAAAGACTGCTGCAGCGCGTCTAGCCGCCATGGCAAGACCGGGCCTGCTGATTGCAAAAGGAGCTTGCCAGAGAAAATGGCATTCTCTCAAGCAAGCAGGCGGCTATCTCCATGCATTTGCCGCGATTAGCTGCAAATCCGGTTGCGTATGCCATCCAATCGCCTATTCTCATCATGTCATAGTGCTTATGTTGCCAGTTCTCCAATGTAATAAAATGCCGACCCCCAGATGAATGCCCGGCAGGGGCTTTTGATGGATCCGATGAGCATCTGCAACAACCGCTAGCGAACGACGGTTGGGGTGCTCCTTGGCTTTTGAGGAGAAATACATGACAAAACTCGACCTTTCGCGTCGCAGTTTTCTGAAGGCCAGCGTAGTGGCCGGGGTCTCGGTATACGTGGCGCCCATGGGCGGCAAGGCGTTCGCCGCCCTGTTTGAAGAAAAAATCCTGACGCCCGTCCAGTGGGACAGCGGCAACGGCCAGGTCAAGTTTCGTATCGATGGCATCGCCAAGGTCACCGGCGCCAAGGTGTTCGCGCGCGACGTACGCGCCCGCGACATGCCGCACTGGCCGGACCAGCAGGCGCACGCCTTCATCCTGCGCGCCACCAAGGCTGACCGCAGTTTCCTCGGTGTCGACCTCGGCTTGCTGGGCGACGAACTGAAGCCGGACCGCGTGGTCACCGCCGCCGACCTGGCGCGCGACGGCGTCGCGTTCCCAGCGTTTTACGGCGAAGACATGCTGCTGCCGGCCGGCAAGACCGCGGCCTACCTGGGGCATGCCGTGGCGATCCTGATCTACAACGATTTCGCCAGCTTCCGCTTTGCCAAGGACAAATTGCAGTTCAAGGATGAAGTGATCCAGTACGGCCCCGTCACCGGGCCGCTGGAACGCGATCCCTGGGGCACATTCCGTTTCGTGCGCGTCGGCGGCGCGACATCGTTCGACGACGATGTCTTTTCCAGCCTGAAGAACGCACCGGTGTTCCCGAGCATGATGCGCAAGCACCAGCCGGTATGGCCGGACGGCCAGGAACACGGCAAGCTGGGCGAGCAGGGCATGTTCCATGCGGCCCAGATCCAGCAGCAGCTGGACCACCCGCCGGCAAGCTGGCTGGTCATGGAGCGCGACTACGGCACGCAGTCGGTAGACACCGCCGCGCTGGAGCCGGACAACGCCAACTGCTGGTACGACAGCGTCAATCAGGCCCTGCACATGGTAGTGCCGACGCAGTCGCCGGGCGAAGTGGTGGACAGCGCCATCGAGATGATGAAAAAGGGCAAGTTCCCGCTCAAGCAGCTGTTCCTCCATCCTTGCTATACCGTCGGCTACGGCTCCAAGGACCACTACAATTTCCCGTTCTACGGCCTGCTGACTTCCCTGTATGCGGATGGCAAGCCGGTGCGCCTGGCCAACGACCGCTACGAGCAGTTCCAGACCGCGATCAAGCGCCACGCCTTCAAGATGCACTACCGCATCGCGGTCGACCGCGAGACCGGCCTGCTGCAATCGTTCAAGGGCGAGTTCGAAGCCAACGGCGGCGGCCGCGCCAACTTCTCGCCGTCGGTAGCGATGGTGGGCGCCACCGCCGCGCAATCGATTTATTATTTCCCGAAAACCGACCTGGCTGCGGTCGCCATCGCCACCCGCGCGATCGATGCCGGCTCCGCGCGCGGCTACGGCACGCTGCAAAGCATGGCGGCGACCGAGATGATGATCGACGAAATGGCGGAAAAACTCGGCCTCGACGCCATCGATTTCCGCCTCAAGAATGCGCTGCGCTCGGGCATGAAAAACACCCAGGGCGCGATTCCCGCCGGCGCGATCCGGGTCGACGAAGTGCTGCAGAAAGCCAAGAACCATCCTCTGTGGATCAACCGCGGCAAGAAAAAAACCGAATACGAAGCCGGCCATCCGGGCTATCGTTATGGCGTGGGATTTGCCTGCGTGCAGAAGGACTTCGGCACCGGCGCCGAGACCTCGTTCGCCAAGGTCGAAATCAGCGCCGACGGCCAGATCCACCTGTCGCACAGCGCGGCAGAGATCGGCACCGGCATGTCGACCTCGCAAGCGATCGCCTGCGCCAAATGGCTGGGCAAGCCGGCCCATGAAGTGCGCACCTCGGTCACCGACTGGAGCGACCTGCCGGTGGTCACCAGCGGCGATCCTTACATCATGAGCCAGGCCGAGCAAGACAAGCTGGCCGCCAATCCGCGCTGGTCGCCGGGTTATTCCTCGCCGTCCAGCGCCACCAACTCAGCCTTCTACTTTACCCACAGCACGCGCGAAGCCGCGCGCGTAATCTTCATGCACGGCCTGTGGCCGGCGGCGATGGCGATCTGGAGCCAGGGCATAGGCGGCGGCCAGGCCGCGCCGCTGGTGGTGCGGGTCGAGGATGCGCGCTGGGTCGACGGCAAGCTGTCGGCCGCCGGGCTGGAAGCGCTGCTCTATGAACGGCTGGTGAAGAAAGCCCACGAGCTGGGGCTGGTGACCGGCGCCACCGTGCACGTGTTCAACCGCTGGCAATGGACGGAAGCCGAGTTCGAGATCCTCGGCAGCCTGGTCAGGATCCCGCTCGACGGCCTGTCGCTGCGTTACGGCGAGGGCGCCGACAAGACGCGCAAGGCCAGGATGAACACCGCCGGCGGTTACGAAGTGCTGAACCGCAAGAAGGTTTTCATCCCGCCGACCCAGCGCAACAACGCCGCCGTGACATACTACAGCGCGGTCGGCACGCTGGTCGAACTGGCGGTGCACGAAGCCAGCGGCAAGGTCGAGTTGCTGACCCATCACTCGATCATGGAATGCGGCAACCAGATTTCGCCGCAGCTGGTTTCCGGCCAGCTGCAGGGCGGCTTGGCGATGGGCATCGGCCATGCCTTGCATGAGTATCTGCCGCTGTACGAGGACGGCCCCGGCAACGGCAGCTGGAATTTCAACCGCTACCACCTGCCGCGCGCCAAGGATGTCGCGGTCTGGACCCAGACCAGCGAAGTGCTGCCGCCGCTGACCGAAACCGACCCGCCCAAGGGCATCGCCGAAGTGGTGATGATCCCGGTGGTCGGCGCCATCGTCAACGGCATCGCCCACGCTATCGGCCATCGTTTCACCGACCTGCCGGTAACCCCACAAAATATCCAGGAGGCTCTGGCATGAGCATGACTATCCATCCCATCACCATGCATATCAACGGCAAGCCGGTCGGACCGGTGCCGGTACCGGAAGGCATCATGATGATCGATTTCCTGCATGAATACCTGGACCTGACCGGTTCGCGCCTGGGTTGCGGCCAGGGCGTCTGCCGCGCTTGCGTGGTGATCCTCGACAAGCCCGACGGCACTAGCGAAGAAGTGCGTTCCTGCATCACCGGCGCCCATTTTTTCGAGGGCAAGAAAGTGCGCACCGTCGAAGGCCACGCCCAGCGCAACGAAAAGGGCGAAGTGGTGGCGCTGTCGCCGATCCAGCAGAAATTCCTGGAACACTACAGTTTCCAGTGCGGCTACTGCACGCCCGGTTTCGTCAACGCGGCGACGGTGCTGCTGGAGAAACTGAAACGCCAGCCGGTTGGCAAGGAGCAGCTCGACCAGGCCATCACCGATGGATTGAACGACCATATCTGCCGCTGCACCGGCTACGTCCGCTACTTCGAGGCGGTCAAGGAAGTGGCGCTGGCGACCCCGGGACTGGTAAAGGATGGCAAGTGATGACCAAGCTCCGGTACCTGCGCAAGGTTTTGCATATGGCGGCCGCGCCGCTGCTGGCGACGGCCTTGCTGGCCGCCTGCGATAGCGGCAGCAGTCCGGCTGCGCCAGCCGCCGGCAATGCGGTCAAGCCGGGCAGCGCCGACCAGCTGGCGCTTGGCCGCTACCTGGCCAAAGCCGCCGATTGCGCCGCCTGCCACACCACCGCCAGCGGCGCGCCGTTTGCCGGCGGCGTCGAGCTGGCTTCGCCGTTCGGCAAATTCTACGGCTCCAACATCACGCCGGACAAACAGCACGGCATCGGCAAATGGAGCGCCGACCAGTTCTACAAGGCCCTGCATGACGGCGTGACGCCGGACAAGCACTTGTACCCAGCCATGCCGTACACCTCGTACCGCTCGATGACGCGCGCCGACAGCGACGCCATCTATGCCTACCTGATGCAGCAGAAGCCGGTCGCCGTGTCGAGCAAGGAGGCGGACCTGAAATTCCCGTACAACATGCGCTTCGGCATGATGTTCTGGAATGTGCCGTTCCTGAAGAATTCGCTGAGCGACGCTTCCGCCGGCCAGTCTCCTGCCTGGCTGCGCGGCCAGTACCTGAGCAATGCGCTCGGCCATTGCGCGGAATGCCATTCGCCGCGCGGCGCATTCGGCCAGCTCGATTTGTCGAAACCGCTGGCCGGCGCCGCGCTGGGCCGCGTCGCCGCGCCGGATATCACGCCCGCCGGCCTGGCTGCGGTGGGCTGGACGGCGGCCGGCCTGCAGACCTTCTTCGCCACCGGTATCGCGCCTCAGGGTTCGGCCTACGGCGAAATGTTCCCGGTGGTGCACCTGAGTACGCAATACCTGAGCAAGGAGGACCTGAGCGCCGTCGTCACTTACCTGCTGGGCGACAAGCCGTTGCCGCCTGAACCAGTCAAGGCCATCAACGCCGAACTGGATGCCGGCAAGCGTTTGTATACGGCGGTCTGCGCCGGTTGCCATGGTTTCCAGGGCGAAGGCAAGCCGCATGTGGCGGTGGCGATGAAGGGTAATTCGACGGTGCGCAACGCCGATCCGCATAACCTGATCGTGGCGATGCTGGACGGGATCGAAGCGCAGAAATTTCCCGGCACGGAAAGCCTGCAGGACATGCCGGGTTTCGCCGGCCAGCTGAGCGACAAGGAGCTGGCGCAACTGTCCAACTTCCTGCGCGCTGCCTGGGGCGGCCAGCCAGCGGACATCACCCCGGACCGCATCAAAGGCATGCGGCTGACGGCAGCGCACTGAAGCCCGGCCTCAGGAACAGGATCGGCCGTGCAAGCGGCCGGTCCTGTTTTTCATTACACTGGTAAAAACCTAAAAAAGATCAGGCACGCCATGAATGCAGTCGATTATCAAGTATTGAAAAGCGCCGTCAGCTGGCTCCAGCAGGGCAAGCGGGTGGCGCTGGTGACGGTAGTGCGCAACTGGGGTTCGGCCCCGCGGCCGCTCGGTTCGCTGTTTGCGATCACCGACGATGGCGACTTCACCGGTTCGGTCTCGGGCGGCTGTATCGAAGACGACCTGATGCAGCGTTTTGCCGCGGCATTCCCGGAGCGCATAGAGCTGGTGCGCTACGGCATCAGCGCCGAACAGATGCAGCGTTTCGGCTTGCCTTGCGGCGGCACGCTGGAACTGGTGATCGAACCCTTGTCCGACGCTGCCTCGCTGACGCCTTTGCTGGACGCCGTCGCCGGCCGCAAGCTGGTGCAGCGCCGCCTGGACATGCGCAGCGGCGCGGCCAGCATCGAAGCCAGCGACGCCGATTTCGCCCTGCATTTCGACGAACAGGAATTGCTGCAGGTGTTCGGCCCGCGCTGGCGCTTGCTGATCATCGGCTGCGGCCAGGTGTCGGAATACCTGGCGCAGATGGCGCCGGCGCTGGATTTCTCGGTGTACCTGAACGATCCGCGCGAAGAACAGCGCCGCAACTGGCAGGTCGACGACGTGGTCTGGCTGGACGGCATGCCGGACGACGCCGTGCTGGCTTTCAAGCCGGACCGCCGCACCGTGATCGTCACCCTCAGCCATGACCCGAAAATCGACGACATGGCGCTGATGGAAGCGCTCAAGACGGATGCTTTCTACGTCGGCGCCATCGGCTCGATGGCAAGCACCGAGGCGCGCAAGGAAAGATTGCTGATGCTGGACCTGAGCCCGGAACAGATTAGCGACCTGCATGCACCCATCGGCTTGTCGATCCTGAGCCGCTCACCGGCCGAAATCGCGGTATCGGTGCTGGCCGAGCTGGTCATGCTGCGCAACCGCGGAAGGGTAGCGGTGTCGGCGTCCAGCTGTGCCGTCAATACCGACGGCCTGCGGATGGTAGAGCGGCCGTGAAACACGTGAAGGCAAATACATGAAGATGACGGATATTCCGTTTGGCACGACCGACTGGGAAACCGTCGAACGCACCGAACACAAGGGCGAGACCGGGATCGCCTATTGGCGCACCCGCCACTTCGGCGGCATTCGCGTGCGCATGGTCGAATACACGCCGGGCTACCTGGCCGACCACTGGTGCAGCAAAGGGCATATCCTGTTTTGCCTGGAAGGCGAACTGCACACCGAACTCGAAGACGGCCGCAGGTTCTTGCTGGCGGCCGGCATGAGTTACCAGGTTGCGGACGGCGCCGAACCGCACAAGTCGTTTACCGCGGTCGGGGCCAAGCTGTTCATCGTCGACTGAACGCAGTTCCAGGCAGGAAGTTTTGGCCTTGGCTCCTTTACTGTTGCCGCTAAGCTGCTAATATGAAAGTAGGCAATCCGCCAAGTAAACGGGCAGGATTGCCGTCGGGCGGGCAGACAGGAGTCCTTCAATGGATTTCGCACTGGATGGGAGCAAACCCACCAGGAAACTGGTTGGTTTCACGGTAGTCTTGGTTTTGCATATAGCGGTCGTATATGCACTGGTGACAGGTTTGGCGCGCAAAGTCGTCGAGGTCGTCCAGGAGCCGGTGATCACCAAGCTCATTGCAGAAATCAAGCCGCCGCCACCCCCGCCGCCGCCCGACAAGCCGGTGCCGCCACCGCCAAAATCGGCTGCGCCGCCGCCTCCCTACGTGCCGCCGCCAGAGGTCAAGGTCCAGCCGCAGCCGCAGGAAAACACGATTGCCGCGGTCACCAATGTCAAGCCGCCGAGCAACGAGCTGCCCACTTCCGTCGCGCAACCGGCGCCAGCCGCCACGGCCCAGGCCGCCGGCCCGCCGGCGCATACCAGCGCGAAAGTCGCAGGGCATTGCGAAAAACCGGAGTATCCCAGGACTTCCTTGCGCAATGAAGAGCAGGGCACGGTGAACGTGAAGCTGGTCATCGGCACCGATGGCAGCGTGGTGGACGCCGCGATTGAAAAGAGCAGCGGCTACAAGGACCTGGACCGGGCCACGCTGAAAGCCTGGAGCCTGTGTCATTTCACGCCGGCCATGGCGGACGGGCAGCCGGTACAATCGGCTACGCGCATGCAGTATGTCTGGAAGCTGGAGTGAGTGAATTGGCTGACCCTGGATCCGGGCATGTTGCGTCCGGCCTCGCGCGGGCCCACACACTTCAGGAGAATTCATGTTTGACCACGTCAAATTCGGCGTCAGCGACTATGCAGAGAGTAAAACGTTCTTCCTCAAGGCGCTCGAACCGCTCGGCGTAGTTGTCGCCGGGGAGGGGCAGCCTTCGTACGGCGTCGAGCTTATCGGCCCAAAGAGCAAGGCTTCATTGTGCCTGCACCAAACCGACGAAAGGCCGGCGCATCTTCACTTGGCGTTCGTGGCCGAAAATCGCGGGCAGGTCGACGCCTTCCATCGCGCGGCCCTGGAGGCGGGCGGCAAAGACAATGGTGCGCCTGGCCTGCGCCCGCGCTACCACGCGAACTACTATGCGGCTTTTGTCATTGGCCCGGACGGGCACAACATCGAAGTGGTTTGCCACGAACCCGAGGCCTGACCCTGCCATCGAGGGGATGTCCGCAAGCTCGGCTTGTGCGCCGGGCGGCCCTAGGCAAGGACCGCCGGCAATGCGCTTTTCAGGAAATCGACGAATGCCCTGACCGCCGGCGCCAGGCCGCGGCGCGATGGAAACAGCACCACAAGGTTGCCGGCCTTGGGCCGCCATTCCGGCAGCACCGTTTGCAACGTGCCGGCAGCCAGTTCGGCGCTGCACGCATAGCGCGGCAGGGTGGCGACGCCCATGCCGGCCAACGCCGCCTGCATCAGGATGGATAGATTGTCGCTCTGCAGCCGGAGTTTGCCGATTGCCGCCTGATGCTGCGTATCGCCCGGCCCCAGCAATCGCCAAGCGATGTCGCCGTCGCTCAGCGGTGCGTAATATAAGGCGTCGGCAGCAGCCAGCGCGGGCAGCTGGTCGATCGGGCCGTTATGCGCGAGATATTGCGGGCTGGCTACCAGCACCCAGTGCACCGAGCAAAGGCTGCTCTGCACCAGGCTCGACGATTCCAGCTGGGCGCCGATGCCGCGCACCACCACATCAATGTTTTCTTCGATCAGGTCGATCTGGCGATTGCTGGCCTGGACCATCAGGCGCACCTTGGGGAACTGCTGCATGAAGCGCGGCAGCAGGCGCGGCAAGGCAATGTCGGCAATCGCCATCGGCAGGCTGACGCGCACGGTGCCGACGGGTTCGTCCAGGCGTTTGCGAACCGCATCTTCCCCGGCGTGGGCCTCGGCGATCATGGCGGCGCAATGGCGGTAGAGCTCCTCGCCGGCCTCGGTCAGGCTCATGCGGCGCGAAGTGCGTTGCAGCAGGCGCGCACCCAGGCGCGCTTCCAGTTGCGAAATGCGGCGCGAGATGCGCGATTTCGGGATCCCCAGCGCATCGCCGGCCGCGGTAAAGCCGCGCCGCTCCACTACTTGGGCAAACAGATAAAGGTCATTCAGGTCGATTGCTAGAGGATTCATGGAAGTGGGCGCCTTGCAGTTTTATCGTTCCGCCAGTGAAACGATAAGTTGTTATTTTGCACCTTTAAGAACTATCGTTGCAAGCGCATTATGGATTCCAGGCGAGGAAAGTAACCCGCCGCTTACCAAAACCGTTTCCATCCTCAGGAGAATCACATGAAACACAGCAAACTTATCCAGGCTGGCGCCGTCGCTGCCTTGGCTTTCTCGCTCTTCGCCGCTAACGCTGCCGCAGCCGCCCCAGTTGCTGCGGCCGCCACCCGTATCCAGGGCGCCAACGCCTATCTCGCCCCGCAATCGCGCGACGACACCGTGCTGCTGCTGGTCGATCACCAGGTCGGCTTGTTCACCGGCGTGCGTGACATGCCAGTTGCCGAGCTCAGGCACAATGTGGTGGCGCTGGCCAAGGCGGCGCAGGCATTGGGCGTGCCCGTGATCATGACGGCCACCATGCCGGACGGCATGTGGGGGCCGACCATTCCGGAACTGCGCGCAGCCTTGCCTGGCGTGCCGGTGATCAACCGCACGGTGGTCAATGCCTGGGAAGATCCGCAGGTGCAAGCTGCGATCCGTAAAACCGGACGCAAGCAAATCCTGATCGCCGGCGTATCGCTGGAAGTCTGCGCAACCTTCCCAGCCTTGTCGGCCAAGGCCGCCGGCTACGATGCGCGCGTGGTGCTGGATGCGTCAGGCACATTCAACGACGCCAAGCGCACGGTCGGTCTGCAACGGCTGGCTGGCGCCGGCGTGCCGGTGACCGACTATGCGGCGGCGGCGGTCGAAATGCTGAGGGATAACACCGATCCCAAGGCGCAGGATGTCTACGCAGCGCTGGACATGCCGTTCGCCGGCCTGGTCTGGCAATTGCACAGTGCGTTCAGCAAGCCATAAGGCAGCGATCCTTGATCCGGAACAGGAGAATTCACATGAACCAGAGAGCATCTGTCTCACCGGCCGTGGCCGGGCACGAAATGCGCATCGGCCAGGGTTTCAACGCCAGGCATTTTGCGGAGAACGATTTCCAGGGGAGGATCGATCCGGTCGTCATGCTGGATCACTTCCACATGACAGCCCCTACCTTCGAACCGCATCCGCACGCCGGCATCTCGGCGGTGACTTATGTGTTTGAAGATTCCGCCAGCCCGCACCACAACTACGATTCGCTCGGCAACCGGGGACCGATCCATGCCGGCGACCTGCACTGGTTCGTCGCCGGGCGCGGCGCAGTGCATACCGAGCGGCCGGAAGGTGAAAACCCGCATGTGCATGCCTTGCAGATTTTCGTGAACCTGCCTGCCGCCCAGAAAATGATCGATCCGCTCGCAGTGCATGTGGATGCGGCCGATGTGCCCGTGTTCCAGGCCCCGGGCGTACGGGTGAGGGTGGTGGCAGGAGAATCGCAGGGTTTGCGCTCACCGGCGCAGTTGCCACAGCCGTTCACGCTGCTGGATGGTTTTCTTGAAGCCGGCGGAACCTTTGAACATGCGGTTCCAGCCGGCTGGAACGCCATGATCTATGCAGTGCAGGGAACGCTCAGCCTGAGCATGGACGCTTTCGCCTGCGCCCGGCAGTTGGCGGAGGGCCACGCGCTAGGGGCAACCGAGGCAAGCGCCGTCAGGTTGGCAGCGGCAGATTCCGTCCACTTCGTGATCCTGTCGGGCCCGGCGCTGAGAGAGCCCATGGTTAAGCATGGGCCGCTGGTGATGAACAGCGTTGAACAGATGGATGATCGCTTGCTGGCATATCGACGTGGCGAGTTCGGCCAATTGGCAATGGCTGCCGGCCGAGCTGACAATCCCTCTGCGGCTGACGATGCACCGTGAGATGCATTGCAGAAGGATCGACGAAGGAAGGGACCTTGGCCAGCTGGTTGAGATGTTCCGGGAAGGCCGCGTAAATGCGGCCCAGGCGCCCGCCGGTTAACGCACAAGCTCAACCGCGTCCCTGCCAGCGCGAAGCTGAGGCAGGGACGTCGGCGAAGCACCTGCTTGGGCTGTACTACTCTGCCGTGGTCGGATCAATTACCGAGGTGACTTCGGAGACACGGTTTGCAGGAAAGCCCCCTTGCTGGGCATGTTCCCGAACCAGCTCTTCATTCGCCGCGATATAGACGCAGTAGATCTTGTCGCCGGTAACATAACTCTGGAGCCATTGAATCTGCGGCCCCATCTTGTTCAGCACGCCGCACGACTTTTGCGAAATGGCTTGGAGCTCTTGTGATGACAACTTCCCGGCCCCAGGAATTTCACGCTCAATTACGTACTTTGGCATAGCATTCTCCTCAGGATGATTTCCGAGTGAGTACCACACTCCCGGGCCCCACTCGTCACGCACGCCATGACACCTTATATTTATACACCACGCCGCCGGTCAGGATCGTTAAAATTTTCAGAACATGCCAATGAGCAATAACTGTTTGGTTCGTTGTGGAACCATTGGATTAAATGTATCGCGCGGGCATGAGTATGCGTTGGTCTGCTTATGGTTCCGGCTGATCGCGAGCGACCAAGCTCAAGTACTCTTCCAAGCCTGGCGTGCGAAGCGGTTTGACGAGCACCCGAATCGTATGAGTCATGCTACCAAATTGCACGTCGGTGCGGCGGCGGACCTCCTTGTACCCGACCTTCTCCCAGAAGCGTTCTGCCTTCAAGTTGCCGGCCACGGCGCCCAGGCGCAACCAGGACGCACCTTCTTCTTTTGCCCATTCCTCAAGCCGCTCGTACAGGAATCCGGCTGTGCCCGTCCCATGCAGCGAAGTAGCGACGATGAACGTGCCTATGTGCCAAACGTGCGGAGCGAAGAGATTTGAAAGCACCGTCGCCATTCCCACGAAGCGGTCTGCTCTGTCCACGAAGCCGATCACATATGCCTCATCAAAGGACATGTCAGCGGGCGGCCGATCTTCGAACTCCTGCCTGGCTTCGTCAGGTCGAGGCAACATGCCGTTGACTGCAAGGAAGTACTCGGGATTGGCAACGAAGAAATCCTGCAACGCGGGCAGGTCGTCTTCGGTTAACTTCCTGGCTTCAAAGCCTGTGGCGTCGAATAGGATTTCCGGGACTTGTGTGGACATATGCTGACGCCTGTTGTTGTATGTAATCCGGATCCTCGAACAATTAATATTGACATGCCCGATTGGCTGATTGATCGGATGGCCGCTCTTGGGCGATAACATTCGCTGGCGATAGGCAGTTAACGACCCCAAGCGGCCTATCGGATTTCTCCGAAGCGGACATTCATATCGGACGTCACGGGTTCTTTTGATTAAAACGAGTTGCCGACTCTTCTAGCTCAATAACTCGAGTCACTCTTCCTCTACCTACGGTTCGTGCGCCCTCTCGAATTTCGAACGTCATATCTGGATAAATCTTCCCAAGGTGTTCTGCCGGACTCAGGAATCCCAAAAAAGCTCTGACGGTATCTCCGGGATTGGCTTGTTTGACATCAGGGTAAACGTGTCTTGCATCCCAATCATGTCCATCGTAGTAAAACTGTGGCCGATAGTCATCAAATGCAGGAGAACGCCTGCCGCCTTCGGCAGGCGTTAGAAAGTAAATTTCCGCTTCGATATCGTGTGGAATTTTCATCATAATTTGAGCCAATTATCATGCATTGGTGAATGTGTTATTGCTATTCAATGCCGTAGCTGGCCCGACCGACAGGAATTGGCCTTTTTTGAGGCGGCCACGACAAGTTGATTTCGACCCTAAGCGGTCATTTTCTCTTCCGTTAAGCGGTCAGTTACTGCGGGTTGTTATCGTCGGCTTTTGCCAATGAACCAAAAATCGACCAATACTTTTGCATGTATTCAGGCAAATGACGCTGACTTAGGAGAGAAAGATTTACCGTAAATTTTTCTTGTTTTCCATCATTCTTTAGTGCGTGCTGAACAACAAGAAATGGAGTCCTTAATCCAGTTGTGTTTATGTTTTGTATCGAAGCCCAAGGGTAAATCCGTTTGTCGTATCGACAGCCTGTTCGACAAATTTTCACAGCCGGGTCTTCAATATTCACCAATATCGCCGCTGCGTTCTTCGCTTTCAGTCCAAAAAATATTGTGAACGGTAGAAATATTACGCCTAACAGAATTCCTGCCGACAACTCACCGGATTGCTTTACGGGAAACCAAAGCCACAGAAAATTAAGTGCTAGCATGACGACCGTTACGGAGGTGTACATCACGATGTCCCATAACACGCTCCATTTCGAATAAAAAAAATCCATACTCTCAGGTAAATCCATCTGCGCTTCTATTCCCGCGATGGCCTTCGACCAGTCTGAAGCACTTTTCCCCATCCGGTTTCCTGCGTAGGCAAGAACAATCGGAAGACTAAACAAGAGTACGAGGAAGAGAATATACATGTAGTTGCCAATAAAATATTATTTGAATGTTCGCTGTTTTGGTATTAGCTTGCGAAGAAAACAGTATGCTTATCTCTAGCGCGATGACATACCCTATGAGGACCGCTGAGAGATTTCTTTCGGAGAAAAATTCTCAGTGGCCGGCTCTGGCCGATTACAGTCCTTCAAAAGTATCTTAGTCAAGACTAACTCTGCGTTAGTAGCGCACGGTGTCCTAGCTTGAGTAACCGTAGCGTGTTATGTATATCGCAATTATTTTTAATTTTTATTGCCCCTAATAAATACATGCTAATTTAGCACAAAGCTTTTAGCTATATTATTCTCTTCCAGCACGACACCTTTGGAGGTCCAAGCCACATGGGTGGGGTCGTCTTGTCCGTAGGCATTATGAGTGACCGCTTATGTATACATACACGACTGGCTGCTCTTGGCTGACTGCGGGCTAACGACGCCACATTTCGAATTCACCGTTTTTACCGATGGATAGAGCCATACAGCACCTGTTCAATCGGCATTCTTACTCTGTCTTGAAAATTCTATGCACCTGAAATTAATTTCAATTTCCATCATTGCATGCTTGTTCACTGCGGCTTGTAGTACGCCATCGAACAACGTGATAACAACAAGAGCTAAAACGAAGCCATCAACATGTGGACACCCCCGCTATCCACGAGCATCTCTGGCTGCTAACGAAACTGGAGTTGTAGATGTGAGTCTGCATATCTCCAAAGAAGGACGAGTTATAGAAACAAAAATAGCGAGCTCTAGTGGATATCAAAGATTAGATTCGACAGCCGCTCAAGCAATGAGAGCGTGCGAATTTGTACCTGCTACAGTGAATGGTGTAGCAGTAGATTCGTGGGAAACGTTGAGATGGATCTGGCACACTAAATAGTGATGGAGGATATCAAAAGAAATAATTGCTCCCAGCTGGACAGCTTGGACCGTGATGTCGGCTTCTGGCCGTTTCGAGCCGGTCGCAACAGGTTGATTTCGACCCACCTTGCTCTGGTCAAAAATTATGATCGGACGATTATATCGTTAGCTTTAGTGAGTGCGGTTTTGCAATATCGACAAAGTTCATCTTCATGAAAATTGGAACCGCCACACGCGGTGCACGTAATTGGGTCCGGGTCGTTGGAACGATCCTCAAGAAAGAAATAGATCATAAGTGCGATGAGACTTAGCGGTATCAAGAGCAACCATCCACCAGATCGTTTCTTCGCCTTCAAATAAAACCAGCAAGCTGCTAGAAGACTGATTGCGGTGATCCAGGCAAGAACCTCGACAAACCATTCAAGGTTTCCGTCCTCAATCAAAAATCGCGTAGCAATAAGTCCGCCCATACCCGAAATATATACGGCTGCAGAAATGTTTCGCTTCTTCAAATAGCTGGGGATCATTGCGAACCTTAAAATTGTGGGAATAGAAAGGCCATTCGTAAAATATTGACCTCAGCATCTCAATTTAACACGACATTTTGCCAAAAATATTGGCGCAATGACCGGTATGGAGAACAAATTCGAAAGTCCGGTTTTGGCCGTTTTGAGCCGGCCGCAACAGGTCGATTTCGACCCAAAGGCGTCATTGGCGATGCTCTAAAGCGGACACTCACATTCCTTCAAACATCATCTGCTGGAACATCTGAAGACGACCTATCGGGCAGTAGCCTCTTCTGTTGAGGGAATGTATGGAAACTCCTCAGGAACTTCGAGCCCGCGGAAATCCCCGACGGCGTTCGAGCGCTGCTTTACGACAAACGATGTGATGTCTTCGATTGACAGCAATTCCTGCTCTCCGTATCGCCGCAGCAAGCTTCCTCGTAGGCCAAGTTGAATGGCGCGACGTTCGACGGGGCATCCTGTCGGATCATGATCTGGATCCCATTGGAGTCTTGCTTCCGATCGCGCCAATCTTTCTCCCCATTCTTGCGGAGTTGCGTAATGGGACGCAGCAAAAGTCGAAGTAACGGAGGAACTTAGCAGCTCGTCAAAAAAATGTCTCGGAAGTCGGATAGCAAGAATACGCTCTTGCCCTTCCTTGGTGGCCCAACCTGACCGGAACATCATCCAAAGAAAGTTCGGTTTTATCCAACTCATGCGACCGAAGCTAAATTCGCCACCAAATCGTTGGTGGGCGATCGCGTACTCGGCGATTGCCGGACTATAGGCTTGATAGACGTAGATCGAATCGGCATCATACTGCGCCATCACATGCTGACCCGACGAAGGCCATAGCTTAACCTGATCCAGGTATGGCAGATAACGCATCGTCCCGCCGACAGTGGACGCAGGTCCGAGTGATTTCTGGTTCACGCCCAAAACTTCCACCAAGGCGCGTCCGTTCGAGGCGCGGGGGGCTGTTCGGCTCGGTACCCATGCAGCAACTCGTCTCGCGTATGGTACTTCCCGTATTCATTGACACCGATAATGTCAAAACCGAATCCCTGCACTAGAGCCATAAGTGCCCCTATTCCACCGTACGGATAGCAATCAGGGTTGATTTGAAGCTCAGCGATGTTCTCCCCCGCTTGCTCAAGGCCAAGTACCGTGTATTCCGCGGTGTTGATTGAATCAACCACGCTGTAGAAGTCCCATCTCCCAATCAAATGGTCTTCCGGTTCAGAGATTACAACTGGTGACGATGCTCGCCGTTGTGCGAGCTCATTCAAAGCGTCTTCGTCAGGCCAATCGAAATTATCCCGTAGCTGTGTGGGAACCAATGGCGCCCAGCTCGAGAATGTGCGGAATGAGCCAGAATCCTTGTCCTGTTTTATCTCACCATACAATCGGCCAAGTGCTTCTAGGTGCTCAGCGTTGTCAAAGGTAAAGCGGACACCAAATTTTTCCATCTCGTTCATGTTGGCAATCCTTCTAGTACGTGGTTCGGTATCGACCGTCCACAATTGGCCGATAACGGATGGTCGGCTTACCGACGGTCGCATTGCGGAGCTTCACCATTCTTTTGTTATATCAACCGATTGTTCGTCAATGTACAGGTGGTACGATTCATAGCCCTGGTCATCAACAGTCAATATCAAGGTTCCTGTCTCTCCGAATTGGAGGCTCAATTCATTGTTGGGAAGGCGCCCTACAGCAGTGATTGATTGTCCCAGAAGCGGGATTAGATTAGTCGCTGGCGTCGCCAAGTCCGAGCTTTCGGCTTTAATACTTTGGCCGAGTCCCCCTTTGTACTCAAAACCTGATTCGATTTCGACACGAGCTCCACTACCATATTTCGGTTCCGATGAAACCGCCGTCTTTATCTGGATAAAACTGAGCATTAGATAGTGACGGCCAATAGACAAATTGCTTAGCTCCTGTCCCACTAATTCGTCGAGCGGAAAATCCGCAGGAATTGAAAGTCCAGCCACTTTCAAGCCTTTCTTATTGGAGGGAATATCTATTTAGTGATGCGGCCATACATATCCTCACCTGTCAGTAAGCTTATTTTTCGCAGAAGATTTTCCTTTGATATGTATGGCTCTCCGCTATCTGCCTTCCGAGCGGCGAGGTCCATACATTCAGACCTCAGCTTTGCGGTTAGCTCATAAAGAATCGACACAATTGTCAGATTTTCAGATTCACTAGACATCATCTCTGCACCAAGACGGTATGCTTTTTCGTATTCGCCATTGCGAACATGTGTCGCAAGCTGGTCATCAGTATTTGATAGCAATTATCCTCCCGCACCAAAATTGGCAAAGCAATATTAAATAGCAGACTTGGTCGAATGACTGCAGTTGGCCGTTTTGAGCCGGCCGCAACAAGTCGATTTCGACCCTAAGCGGTCTAACAGACTTCTCCAAAGCGGACGTTCGAGCCACAGCTAACGATTCATTTTTTTCTCGTATAAAACTACGGCGGGGATTGAGTAAATTAATCGAGCGGGTGAGCTGCCAAATATGCCGTTAAATCGGAATTAACAATTCCCAAACACCCAGACTCTAACCATTTCTCAAAATATTCGGGATATGCTGAGTAGTAGTGCGTACCTTCTTTCATTTTTTCTTCATTTAGGCCGAGCTTAGCAACAAACAGAACATGCTCCAAGGCCATTCTGTAAATATGAAGTTCATTTTTCGACTTCGGAACATTTTCTGGCGTCTCCGTGCAATATTTTGACTCCCCCTCCATCAAGTCTGCCAAGTCCTTAGCTCGGCCATTTTCAATCAACATCTTCACCAAATTTGTGTTTATTTTTGACATAATATTTCGACTTTATAGCGTAGGTATCACCGACTGCTTTTGGCCGGAAGCAGACCCGCCTATTAAGTTGAATGACAACACGGTGCCTCACTGAACCCAACAAAACTGCTCGGGCACATGATTTTCTTTTCGTTTCCTGTTAAATTCGTCCAGATTTTTGGGGTCATCAAAATACTGTGCCTCCTTCCGAGCGCGTGCTTTGATATCCGCAATGGATTTCTTAAGATTTTCTGCGCGATCACCAGGCAGCGCAGGTAATTGCGCCATATACATGGCCTCGTATGGATGTTGCTCAATCCAAGTAATCGAATTCAAATTCGCTTCTCGTTGTTTCGACAAATCACAAAAAGCATAGCTATTGAAGAATGGCCCCGCAAGTATTGCAAAATTTCTGATGGTATCTTCAACTTGAGCAAGAGATGGGGACTTGACGTCTAAAACTCCCGCCATCGCAAGATAACGATTCTTTGCAACGTAAAACCAAAAAACGGCGTCATCGCGGAACCCAACGTCGTACAGCCTGATCGCCAGTACCATAAGTGTCATCGGCGTAACAAGTTGCGGTTGTGCCTGAATGGCATCTCGGACCGCCAGAATGTCTTCCCGCTTGTTGGAAGCCAATTGATTATCGAAAGCCTTTGCGACGTTCACTACCGGATAGCCTTCCGGTGTTTGAGCCGATTGATAGTATGGAGAGACAAAGATGCCGATATGCCTGATCGGCTTCATCTGATCTGTTCTATCGCCAGGATTTTGTTGCGAAGTCTGAGCCTCTGCCCACATGCAAATTGAGAAAATAGCCAGTGCGAAAAGAATTCTCTTAAACATAAATGCTCTTACCTTTAATGGTGAAAAAGTATCAACTGGATAGAGATGATGTGGGTTTTTTGGGATGACCACATTTTCCCTTTGCAATTACTGTCCTGCGTCGGTTCTCACATTATGATTTACACGCCAACTATATTGGGCGCTTTTTTTTAGAATTTTCGAACGTTATGGGAGGCTTCTGGAAGTCGCCTTTTGGCCGTTTCCAGACCATTTTTCCACATACACTAGATTTCATGACTCTTTCTCGGAGAGAGTCCTCGAAGAATCTCTAAACGATTCGCAGGAGCATTAGAAGCAAAGAACTCTGGAATAGTCATTGCGTCGCGCTGCGGTCTGGATAGAAACTCCACAGGCCATTCAGTAATTCGCTGTTCCTGGACATGTACATATTGTCCGGGAATTGATTCGTCAATGTACTCACGTTGCAAGACTAACGCCAGCGGCTCTTCTGTTCCGTCATTAGCTCTGGAAAATGCATCAGCATCTTCGTAACTGGCGAAGGCGTAATAGTAATCAGATCCATCCTCTTCATCGGGCGCCCCCCGTTCCGGGTGACACCACACTCGGTATTCGAGAACAGCATCCCAAACAAAACCACCACCAGCCTTTGCAACGGCTGGGTACGTACCTACTTTGGAAGGTTCGAGTACGGGAGGATATTGCACAATTAGGCCCTTTCGTAATTTTAAATTTTAAAGTAATGCTAGCGAAGGGGCGTTTTTAATGCCTGCTATTGGCCGATAACGGAATATGGACCCGCACCTGGTCTCGTTAGGACTCTCGATGCCAATGAATGTAGTAGCAATCACGTTGAGACTGAAGGAGCAGGACGCGTCCGCAACAATATCGACACCCATCAATTAGGGTAAAGCACTCGACCACGTCAGTGGGGAAGTTGGCCCGCTCCAAGCCAGAAACTCGCGTCAAGTCTGACCGAATGACTTCAAGGATGTTTTCAAGTGGGCCTGAAGTACCCGGTTCTATTCGGGCGGTGAGCGTATCTATTAAAGAGTCTGCTGCGATGCAGCTCGACCAGAAAGCATCTGGAGTTACTTGTGGCCCAAGCTTCACGCGTGTTATGTACACAAATCCAAACGGTACATAGGAACAAGAAGTATCAATTTCTATGCTTTCGCTTTTTCCCTCGATATTTGTCCCGTTAGGGAGAGTGGCATAAAGCAGAATATTGTCTCCGCGATTTCTGTTGCGCATTTTCAATCTCTAACGATTAGTTATGAATGAGCGCCCACTGGCAGCTATTGGCCGTTTTGAGCCGGCCGCAACAGGTCGATTTCGACCCAAAGGCGGCATAGCGTTTTCTCCAAACCGTTCACTCGACTTTTGAATTTTTGAAAATTGCCTCTTGTCCGCGTATCAAAGGCATGCAATCAAGGTGGCGTAGCCGCTTTCAAACGACTAAGCAGGCCCTCGACAATAGGGGGTCCTTTCAAAGTCTCTCTCCAACGGACCGGAATACCTTGTTCTCCATAGAGTATGCCGGCGAGGCCGCCCGCGATGCAGGCCGTAGTATCCGTGTCGTTTCCAAGAGCGATTGCATTGCGGACGCAGTTTTCATAGTCCGACGTCGCCAAGACACATCGAATTGCCGACCATAGGCTGTCCACCACATATCCCGAGCCTTTCGAGGGCTCAAGGCGACCATCCAATAGGATAGTTAACTCCTGTTTCTCAGTGGGGTGAATCAGATGCTCAAGCGTCTCCTGTGCGTAATCCAATGCTTCGACAGGCGCATTCCCCTCCACCATCTGCCAAGCCATTAACGAATAAAACGCGCAGGCCAATTGAGACCGCGGGTGCCCGTGCGTTGGAATGCTCTGCTTTCTTGCTCGTCCGATGATATCAATTGGCGCTGATGCCGCAATAAAAGCACAAGGCAGCGTGCGCATCAAAGAGCCATTTCCATTATTCCAATCGTCGGTTGGGCTGCAGGTGAGTGGATTACCGTTTTTCGCGTAGTTTTCGAGTGCATGCGTGGTCTGAATGCCGACATCGAAGACATGATCATCTGGCGTCATAAAGCCAGTGCGGTACCATGTCAGCAGTCCGTTCGTAAACTCTTTGAGGTCGAGCTCAGGATTTTTTACCAATGCATCTAGAAGCACAAGGGCTTGAGCGCCGTCGTCGCTCCAAGTCCCTGCCAGAACCGTCGAGTGTGCCCTTGAAAAATTCGACGGCGGGGACATTTCAATGAGGTGTCGCGCAGGAATCTCGCCAAGAGACGAAAATTCGTAGGGGACACCCAGCGCATCTCCGATTAATAAGCCATACAGACCGCCGCGGATTCGCTCCCATCTATCAAATGTCATTCGGGTCCTTCATTCCTGTAACAATTGCGGACATGTGAATTTCATATTCTATGTTGATGGTGTCGTTCATTGAGGCTTCTCGGTAAATATTCCCTTGTCGTTTATCGTGGCACGAAATGATTGGCAAAACAATAGCATTTAGAAGGCACCCGCGAAAGACCGCTACTGGCCGTTTACGGACTTTCGCTATTTGCTACGAATTCGTCTTTAGCAGTCCCGACGCAAGCTGGCGAAATGCGTCAACAGCTTTAACCAAGACTGCCGCCGGCTCATCTGAGGCAGCAATCCAGAGCGCGGCATTGAGAGCGGCGCCATTGATAAGCCGCGCCATTGCTTCGGCATCAACTGGCTTGATTATCTCGCTATCTACGAGTGCTTGAATTGTCTGCGTCGTTCTGAGAAGGCATTCGTTTTGACTAGGCCATTGTGACGGATCTCCCAAGACCGCAGGGCCATCTTTCAGTACGATTCTCTGAACCTCTGGCTCCAACGCCATCTCAATGTAGGCCACTCCCTCCGCCAGCAATCCTAACCAGGCGTTTGGTGCCAACTCTTGCTCAGCGCGGGCCCGCATTGCCATTTCACTGTCAATCTGGTCGACGACAGCTTGAAGCAGCCCCTTTTTATCGCCGAAGTTATGGTAGAGCGCTCCGCGTGTAAGACCCACCGTTGCAGTCAATTCGTCCATAGACGCATCCGCATAGCCTTTTGCGGCAAACGCCGCCCGCGCTGCCTGAATGAGTTTCGCTCTGGTCTCCTCGACCATTTCTGTTCGTTTTTTTGCCACTGAGAGTCCTTGCCATGCAAAGGCATACGAAACGTAGGGATTTAACATACGCAACGTATGTTAATATAAAAATACATACGTAGCGTATGTTAACCCGTATTCGAGAATCTTTCATTGTTTCAATTGCATAGGGCCTCTCTTTCTGAGTCCAGCGCTGCAAATCTACAGGAGTAAAAATGTCAAAACGCGACGTAATCTTCCCTGCCGGCCGTCAGGCCCTCTACGAAATAAACAGTTATTCAGCGGCAGTGCGTTCGGGGGAGCTGCTATTTGTCTCTGGCCAGGTTGGCAGCCGAGAGGATGGCTCTCCTGAGCCAGTATTCGAAAAACAGGTTCAGCTTGCATTCCATAATCTCGCCGCCATACTGAGTGCAGCCGGCTGCACCTTCGACGATATCGTCGACATCACTACATTCCATACCGACCCGGTTTCACAATGGGAAGCGGTAAGCACAGAGCGATTGAAGGTATTCAGCGAAAAACCGTATCCGAACTGGACGGCGGTAGGAGTCAATTGGCTGGCAGGCTTCGATTTCGAAATCAAAGTCATTGCCCGGATTCCTTGACGTAAAAGCGCCCGCTTTAAGCGGGCGTTTTCTTGGGGCTGAACGTCTCTTTTTGGCCGAACGCGGCCTCATATCGCATTATCAGATAAAAAATTCCTCTCTTGGATTGTCTTCTTCGAGCTCGCCGAAAACTAAAGTGACTTTTGCTCCCTTCATAAACGGCAAAGCGCACAGGTCTTGCCTAATGAACGCAAATAGCTTCTTCGAAGATGGGCCAGCAAAGACGCCTTCAGCATCACCGCCATCAATCGCCATATCATCGCCGAGGTACTCTCCTATTCCACATTCAGCCATCGAAATGCGATACTTGGAGATGAACTCAGAATACGGAATGATGTCGCGCATTCCATGCCCAAAGTAGATAACGAGATGTTCCATAGCCAATCTTTCTTATGTAAGTGAGAGGCAGCTATTGGCCGATTGCGGGCATTTGTATTCATTTTTACCTTGGGGCGTCCCAAAAGAACTCGAAGTTGTCCTTGTGATGAATGGCATATAAGCGCCCCTTTTCAGAAGTCTTCCGCCCGTCGAACGAGGATGTTCGTTGACTGATGTCATATACATTCATGAGCAAGCCTTGTCAGCATAGTTATCATTGAAAAATGAGCTTTCTTCCCATAGGATGGCACGTCTTCCAAAACCACCAGCCAAGCACACAAGAATTTGTAATCCGTTTTTAAAACCTCTTTATTTTCAGCCCACTCTTCTTGAAACTGCTTCTCCTTATTACGGAGCAACTCTAGATTCAAGTAACAATCGGAACACAACGTCTTTCTCCTCCAGATGTATTCCTTCCTAATTTCATGCGCTATTTTTTGCTCTTCTGCGGTAAAAACAGAAGGCTGAGAGCATTTCCTGCATCGATATGAAATGTTTTCATAGCATGTCATTGACGAGCCGCTATATGCAAACGAACGCTTGCTCGATTCAGACCATTTTTCTCTATCCATTAAGACATGCATGCAGATGGGCGACGATCTCGTCCATCACGGCGTCCGTCCCTGAACGATGGATGATTTAGCGCCATCGTTTTCAAACACATTGGGCAAGCATCGTCGCGAAAAAATCAGTTACTCGTCGTACCCGGGTCGATACAAATTTGCGCTTTGGCCAGATGAGGCTGACGTCTCTTGGTTCATCCATAAATTGGTCGAGGACAGTAATGATGTCTGGATGTTGGAGTTCACCCCTCAATGAAGCTCTGGAAAACATACCGATGCCTACGCCACCAAGTACACCGGAAAGAATGGTATCCATGGCGTTGGACGAAAGATTGCCGCTCACTGGCACGTGGAATTTTCCTTTAGAGCCAAGAAAAATCCACTTCGTCATCTCTCCATAGATAAGACAATTGTGATTGACAAGGTCCTCCGGGACAGCCGGGATCCCATGCAGATCAAAATAACTGCGAGATCCGGCGCATACCAGCGAGGTGCCTGCTACGCGCTTTACCACTGCATCAGGATCGTGCACCGAGCTGACCCTGATCGCTAAATCAATTCCATCCGCAAGCAAATCTTCGATACTGTCGGAAAGGCGAAGATCTAACTTGATCTTCGGATAAAGCGACAACAATTGCGGGATGAGTGGAAGGACATGCAGTCGGCCGAATGTAGAGGGTGTCGCGACTCTGACCAGGCCGGATACATCAACAGCGCTGCTGGTAAGCTCTCCGTCCGCTTTATCCATTTCCTCAAGAAGCGGCTTGATGCGGTCATAGTATTTTCGCCCCTGATCCGTCAGCGTCACACTGCGAGTGCTTCTGTTGAACAGCAGCACACCGAGTCGCGTTTCCAAGGCACCGATAGATTTGCTGATTCCCGATTGCGAATCGCCAAGTCGACGTGCGGCAGCGGAAAAGCCGCCTGCTTCCACGACCGTGATGAAAGCAGTCAATTCATAAAATCGATCCATTGCGGTCCCTTGACGATCATTCATTCTCCCTAGGAGTGGGGCGTACGAATTTTGTCATAAATCAGATATGCACGCTTCTCCTGAGTGAACCAACCGATTCTTTTAAAGAATGGCATTTATGACAAATCTGCTGATTATCAATTCTGTTTCGCCAATTTATTATGAGTGCGTTACCGAACAGCAGATCAGACGGCGGCAACAGCGAGCGGGTAGTGGCATGTTGACTTGCTGTTTCTTCGCCCAACCTGAAACGCGACTCACCGATGAGGATTGGCCGTTCTGCAGTGGTAATCCCTGCAGCAATATCGAACGAATGATTAGTTAGGACTAAATTTATGAACACAGCATTGAATGATCGAGAGCCGTCGTCGCCGGCCGTACTGAGCCTTGCAGGAAAAAAGTAGTGGTAGTCGGAGGCAAAACGGGAATTGGACTTGGCATTGCGCACGCGGCGTATGCAGCAGGGGCGTCAGTGACGGTCGCCAGTCGTCGCATTACCTCTCTGGAGGAACGTCCGGATCTGGCGAACTACGAACAAATAATCCTGGATGTCCGCGATGAAGCTGCGGTGCGAAAGGCATTTGACGCCATTGGACCATTTGACCATCTCGCCGTCACGGCGGGCCCCGAATTTGGATCATGGGGAAATTTCATGGATGCAGATATGCGCGGCGTTCGCAGCTATCTCGATGGCAAGTTCTTCGGTAGCTGGGCCTGCGCCCGTTATGCGGCCCCCCACCTTAGGAAAGGCGGATCGATCACTCTTCTTACCGGCGGTTTGGCGGTGCGGCCGAAAATCGGCTTCAGCGCCGTCCTGGCTGCGTTTAGCGCGGTGGAATCTTTATCTGGCTCACTTGCGCTGGAACTGGCTCCTACCCGTGTCAACACGATACGCCCAGGCTTCGTCGACACGGATTTGTGGAAAGATTTTTCCGATGACGAACGAGATGCGCTGAAAGAAAAAGTACGTAGCAGTTTTCCAGCACGGCATGCGGGCACAATAGATGATATTGGACATGCCGCGTTGTTTCTGATGACAAACCCTTATGTAACCGGCATCGTGGTCGAAGTATCCGGTGGCGAGAATTTGGTTCCCAGCGTTTTCTAAACGTATAGAGAACTGCCAGAATCAAGGAAAAAATTTGTACATAAGCGGGAGAACTCAGCTCCGGAATTTTTCTTTGAATAAAAATCCATCAGGGCTTACACGTGCTGAATTTATTGATTGCGAAGCAAAAACCGCTTAGGTTCTTGATTTGTCTCAATACCACGCCAGAATTGCAATGATGAGGTACGCATATTAAAAAAAGCCCGCACGTGAACTGACCCCTGAGGTTGGACTTTCGTCCAACTCTTTGGGGTCAATTCATGGATGTCCGTTTCTGGCCGTTTCGAGTCGGTCGCAATAGGTCGATGTCGACCCATTGCAGTCATAACGCTTTACCGATAGCAGATATTAGTAACAGCTATCCACGCAACGCTCACTGGGGCAGCGCAACTCCCCACGCAACGGTGACATTGCCACCAAGACGCCATTCGCGGAACAAACGGCGCGGAGCAATGAGCGCAGGGAGGCGCGAGTCGCGCGTACGAGCGTAATACGGTTCCATCCACGAAAGTTCGTCCTGAAATGTCCAGGGGAAAAGATTTTGTTTGATCGGCGTGATCTCGGTGAAGCTGTCGGGATTCTGCACCGCCTTGATCACCAAATTCGCCAGCCGGCCGATTGCGCCGTGATTCTCCTGATAGAGATTTGCACCTTGCCGCTCGGCCAGTTCCGCCGTGAAGACCAGCGGAATCAGGGCGAACGTGTGGTAATGGAGAGCCCGAACGCCGCGCTTGATCTCCCGTTCCAGTTCCCCGTGCAGACCTATATCGTGAATGCCCTCTCGGGCACGTGCGAGTCCGGCATCGATCAACTCCTGCCGCTGCGCAAGCGTGCCGATAGCGACAAGATTCAGCCCCGCCCAATAGACCAGATTGTTGTGCAAATGGTTGATCGCATCCGCGTCCCGCGTGGCGATGGCGATACGGGTCAGCCACGGCGTAATGACGCGCAGCTGATCTGCATTAGCCTCGCTGACTTCCCGGGGCAGCCGCAGCAACACGAGCGCGAAATCTGTCCCGGCCCAGGAACGCTCGTAGTAGCCCTGGTATCCGCTGATCGGACCCAGCAAGGAATCTGCGCGAGCCCAACCTTCCAAAAGCGCGAGAACACAGGTCCATTGATTCGATTCCGCAGCCTTGTTGAGCTGGTAGATATAGTCACGCATCGGCTTGACCGCCTGCGCATAAGCGGCCGGATCGTCGTAAAACCCCGCTGGATCGATTGATTTCAACGGCTCGGGTACGGTACACGCAGCGACGGCATGGTTAATGCCAAGCCCCATGAGCATCGCCACAGAGACAGCGCTCAGCAATTGAATGATTCGATTATGCATAACTACTCCTGTTAGCCATTACACCGCCACGGAATATCACAACTTTGCACTATTAATTTCGTTTCACCTCGTATTGCAGGCATACGACGCCCGACGGAAAAATTTTACTATTTACCAGCATGAGTGCGGTTTTGTCCTTGATATTTTTGAACAAGGGAATACCTTGCCCCAGCAGTATCGGATTGACGAATAGCCAGTACTCGTCGATGAGGTTTTCCGCCATCAGCGCGTGAGTGGCGGAGGGGCTGCCAAACATCAAGATCTCGCTGCCCGAGCCGTGCTTGAGCTTGTTGATTTCATCGCTCAAATTGCTACTGATGATTTGCGTATTAACGTGATTTTTTTCCGACAAAGTTTTCGACAACACCACTTTGCGTGCGGATTTATACCAGCGTGAATGTTCATGGTCATGCGGGCTGGCGTCAGGCTTATCGGCAGCGGTTGGCCAGTACGACTCCATCATCTCGAAGGTGGTACGCCCGTATAAAGCTGTGTCGGTCTGCTGAATCCGCTGCTCCACGTATTCAAACAAATCGGTGCTTATACTTATCCAGCCGAGGCCCGCCGGGCCCTTCGCAGTGGAAGCAACAAAACCATCCAGTGACACATGTACAAACGAAACGATTTTCCTCATGATTTTCTCCGTGTTCAAGTTTTGATTACATAGCCGGCAAGCCGCGCCAGAGTTTGGTTGCCGCCTTCAATCGCACCAATTCTTTCTACCGCCATATTGCGTGCCTGCGCAGTAGGAAAAAACAGACGGATCGTCACTTTGGTTTGTCCGCCCACTGCCTCGAACGTCCACATCGCCTCAAACATGGCCTTCGGGTCGCCCTTGTATGTGCCGCCGGTGCAAAACTCGATGTGGTGAGGTTTGTCGATCGCGGTATAGACGCTGCGGCTGGGATAATCTCGTCCATCCGGCCCGTGCATGACATGGTGCCACTCGCCCCCCACGCGAAAATCCAGTTTCTCCAGCGTGTTGGTAAACCCATTCGGGCCCCACCAATGCACGACATGTTCAGGTTTGGTCATCGCCTCCCATACCAATTCGCGCGGCGCGTCTATCAAACGCGACATGATGATTTCGCGGTCGCTGGCATCAGCATTGTTCGCCGCGTTATTTTTTCTTTCCTGCACTTTTCGTCTCCACAGATTGAAGGTTTTTAAGATACACATCCAGACGATCGAGACTCTGCTCCCAGTGCTGGCGATATTGGCCGATAAAATCGGCAGCCTCGTGCAACGGTGCGGCATTGAGCTGGCAGGGGCGCCATTGCGCCTGGCGACCTTGTGTGATCAGTCTGGCCTGCTGCAACACCTTGAGGTGCTTCGTTACGGCTGACGGGCTTATCGAAAACGGCTTGGCAAGCTCGCTAACCGATGTCTCGCCCAGTGCTAGTCGCGCAAGAATGGCGCGACGCGTTGGATCAGCGAGCGCGGCGAAGGTGATGCTGAGCGAATCAGTATTCATATCTATTACACCAATTAGTTAATTAACCTATTGGTGTAATTTAGGCGATTTTAAAATCGGCGTCAATGAAATTCGCCGATTGGCTGCTTCACATGCGTTGGACCAACCATGGGGAAATCGCCGATGGCCACATAGAGGGTTGAACCGCCGATGGCGGAAGTAGCGGCTACGTCGGCTCATCTAGCAAAGCGGCCGTTGGCAAGGGGATTTATTTTAAGTGTGAAGGACTGCTCATGGCCGAACTGAGCCAGTCACAATAGACTCAATTCGCCCCTATTCCGCATCATCACCGGGCGCTTTGAACAGATCGTCAAGGGGATTCGGTTTCTTTTCGGTGCGCGCGACACCGCGGCGGCCTGTGAATTCTTCTTCTATGTTGTCGCGGTAATAGCTCCACGCCGAACCCGATGTCGACAGCCGGCGCCAGACCTCGTTCCCGACGCCCGAATAATCTATCGCGCTTCCATCCTCGAACTCAACCCGCAGCGTACGCTCTCGCGGGTCATATCCGACAGCACGCAGCTTGCCGGCATTGATGCGTTTCATCTCCATGATTGCCTCCTGTACATAGCGGTTGTTTTTAGCGGTTAAATTCACTGCTCAACTTTCTGGGCCACCTGGACAATCCGTTCCCGCACCACCCGGATCGCCTGCTTGAGGGCATACACATCCTGGAAATACCGCTGCGGAATCCGTATCTGGCTGGCGTTCGCATCGATGTTTTCGATATCGTCGCGCCATTGCGCGATCTGCTCCTTGCCGGGTTGCCTGGTGCTCCAGATTTCATCTTCCAGCGACTTGATTTCGCGGTACCAGACCACCAGCCGGTTTTTCATGCGCGCTTCGACCATGCGCGGCAGTGCTTGCAGCAGGCCGAACAGCAGCGCCATGAAAGGCAGCAGGATCAGCAGGCGCCGCTCGATGAAGCTGGCCAGCCAGAACGGCAGGTAGCGCTGCAGGAAGGGGCGGCCGGATTTGAAGTAGCGCGTGCTTTCGTCGGAAATGGGGAAATCGTCGGTATTCAGGTTGGGAAAGGTGCCGCGCGGGGTGAAATAGTCTTCGCGGGCGTGGGCCGTATTGGCAGCTTCCAGCAGCAGGTAGACCAGCGCCGGATGCAGGGTGTCCTTGGACACCAGCAGCGCGGTCGCGGCCAGCAAGGTGACGTCGGCCTGCGGCAGGTCGTTGGCGACGCTGGTCGAGGCGCGCGGGAAGATGATCTTGGAGAGCGACGGGAATTTCAGCACCAGCGCGTCGGCCTGGGCGAAGCTCATCAGCTTCAGGTCGCTGTTGAGCAGCATCTGCTGCATGGCTGCATCGGGCCTGCCGATAAAGAAGGCGGCGTCCAGCTGGCCGTTTTCAAGGTTCTGGTAAGCCTGGTAGGCGTCCATTTCCAGCAGCTTGGCGTTGTCGGCCGTGATGCCGCTGTGGCCGAGCAGGGTGCGCGAGACTTTCAGCAGGCCGCTGCCGGGAACGCCGATGGAAATCCGCTTGCCCTTCAATTGCGCCAGGCGGTTGACGATGGCGTCGCCGCGGTAAAACACCCAGATCGGTTCGTACGAGATGGCGGCGATGGTTTGCAGCTGGTCATTCTCGGACGGGGTGGTGGTGCCGGACTGGATGAAGCCGACTTCGTATTCGCTCTCGGGATCTTTCAGCCGCTGGTAGTTTTCCACCGAGCCGGAAGAACTGCGGATATCCAGCGTGATGCCTTCGCGCTTCAGGAGCGGCGCATAGCGTTCGGCGAAGCCGTTGTAGATGCCTTTGTCGGCGCCGGCGGTGATGACAATCGTGCGCTGGGTGGCCGGCTTGAGGATGGTCACCAGGGCCCAGCCCAGCACGGCGATCGCCACGACCGCGCCGGTGATCAGGAGCCGCAGGCGTTGTGCGGTCATCGGCGCTTTTTGTATGCGGTGCAGTGCTGGATTGTGTCTCGGCATGGTGTCTATATGGGACGCACTTGGTCGGGCAACTCGGAAACCGCATTTTTACAGGAGCTTGCGCCCCCGCACACATTACACCTTCTTGACGAACTCCGATTTCAGGCTCATGGCGCCGAAGCCGTCGATCTTGCAGTCGATGTCATGGTCGCTGTCCACCAGGCGGATATTCTTCACCTTGGTGCCGACCTTGACCACGCCGCCCGAGCCTTTCAGTTTCAGGTCCTTGATCACCGTCACCGTGTCGCCGTCCTGCAGGACGTTGCCGACCGCGTCGCGGTACACCTTGGCGCCGTCTCCGCCGGACTCGGCCGCAGCCTGCGCCGACCATTCATGGGCGCATTCAGGGCAGATGTAGAGGCCGCCGTCTTCGTAGGTGAATTCGGAACTGCATTGGGGACATGCGGGCAAGGTGCTCATGGTGTTGTCTTTCAGGTAAGGCAAAATGATAAAAGTGAGACAGTATACTGCCTGCCGGTTATCAGGCCCTAAGCCTGGCCGGCAAAATAGTCGGCATACACCTGCACCACCCAATCGACAAACACCTTGACCCGGGGCGACAGCTGGTGATGGGACGGATACAGCGCCAGCACCGGCAGCTCGGGACAGGTTTGGTCGCTCAGCACCGCCACCAGCCGGCCGCTCCGCAGGTATTGCTCGACCCGGAAGCGCGGCACCTGGATCAGGCCGAATCCCAGCAGCGCGCACTGGGCGTAGCTATCGGCGCTGTCGACCGCTATCCAGCTGCCGGCCTTGTATTCTTCTACCTGGCCGTCGCGCATGAGAGTGAATGGGTACTGGATATTGTGGTTGCGCGTGAAAAAGCCGACCGCCTGGTGTGCCGCCAGGTCCTCCGGCGCCAGGGGAGTGCCCCAGCGCTCCAGGTATTCCGGGCTGGCGCAGATGACCTCCGGCAGCGAAGCCAGCCGCCTTGCGATCAGCGAGGAATCCTTGGGCACGCCGACCCGCACCACGCAGTCGATCCCTTCGCCCACCAGGTCGACCAGCCGGTCGCCGCTGCTGATCGCTATGTTCAGGCGCGGATAACGTGCGCGAAATTCTGCCAGCCGCGGCAGGATGATCTGGGTAGCGTGGGTGCCGTGCAGGCCCAGGCGCAGCACGCCGCCGGGATTGGCCGCGCTGGTGTCGAGCGAGGCTTCCGCATCTTCGACGTCGGCCAGGATCCGGCAGCAGCGCTCATAGAATGCGCGGCCGTCCAGGGTCGGCTTGACGTTGCGCGTGGTGCGCTCCAGCAGCCGCGCTCCCAGCCGCCGTTCCAGTTCCTTCATGGCGTGGGTGGCGGTGGCGCGAGGGATTTCCAGCACACCGGCTGCCTTGGTAAAACTGCCCAGGTCGACGATATGGGTGAAGAGACGCAACGCTTCAAGTCTGTCCATGGAGGCAATTGTTGTCTTTGGTTGGATGATGTAGGCAATTTTTACTTATTTGTCTAACTTTGTCCAAGGTCAACAGCATATTCAATGGCCTCGGCGACAATAATCCGCCAGTTTGACACTGCGCTGTTGCTTGATTAACGTAACAACCATTCCATTAACCAAGACATCGAGACCAGCCATGACCCGTTTTCTTTCTAAATCTGCGGCCGCCTGCGCTTTTACCTTGGTCCTCTGTACTAGCGGCTCCGCGGCGCTAGCGCAATCCGCGCCGGCGCCGGCGACCAAGGAAGGGGATTTTGTCATACGCGATTTCAAGTTCCGTTCCGGCGAAACGCTGCCCGCTCTGAAGCTGCACTACACCACGCTGGGGACGCCAAAACGCGATGCGCACGGCCATGTGAGCAATGCGGTGATCGTCATGCACGGCACCGGCGGCGACGGCCACCAATTCTTGCGGCCGCAGTTCGCCGACGTCTTGTTTGCGCCGGGCGGCCTGCTCGATCCGGCCAAGATGTACGTTATCCTGCCCGACGGCATCGGCCACGGAAAATCCTCAAAACCCAGCGACGGCTTGCATGCGCGTTTTCCCAAATACGATTATGACGACATGGTCGCCGCGCAATATGCCTTGGTCACGCAGGGCCTGGGCGTGGATCATTTGCGGCTGGTGATGGGAACCTCGATGGGTTGCATGCATTCTTTTGTGTGGGGCGAAACCTATCCAGCGTCCATGGATGCGCTGATGCCGCTGGCTTGCCAGCCGGTGCCGATCGCCGGCCGCAACCGCGCGTGGCGCAAGATGCTGATCGATGGCATCACCAGCGATCCGGCGTGGCAGGGCGGCGATTACAAGACCCAGCCGCAGCAGGGCTTGCGTACCGCGGCAGACTTGCTGCTGATCGCCGGCAGCGCGCCGCACCAGCAGCAAAAAGATTATCCGACGCGCGACGCCGCCGACGCCTACGTCACCGAGCATGTGAAAAAAGACCTGGCCACGCTCGACGCCAACGACCTGCTGTACCAGGTCAGCGCATCGCGCAACTACGATCCGTCCGCCAGCCTGGACAAGATCACGGCGCCGCTCATGTGGATCAACTCCGCTGACGATTTCATCAACCCGCCGGAAACCAACATCGCCGAAGCGCAGGTCAAAAAAATCAAGAACGGGCGTTACGTATTGATCCCGATCAGCGATCAAACCTATGGCCATGGCACCCATACCCGCGCAGCTGTGTGGCAATCCTATCTGGCTGAGCTATTGAAAGAATCGGCTAGAAAATAGATGCCAGCGCCAGGAAGATTGGTACCTTACAGCAGAGCAGCTCCAACCAGTCCGCTGATCACACCGACCAGCATGGTCAGCGAGGCTACCGCCACCAGCACCCTGGTATCGAAATCCTTGCGCAGCATCAGCAGCGACGGCAGGCTGATGCTCGGCAGGGTCATCAGCAGCGCCACTGCCGGCGCGGTGCCGAGGCCCAGCGACATCATGGTCTGCACGATAGGGATTTCAGCCGCGGTGGGGATCACGAACAGGGTGCCGGCGATGGCCAGCGGCACCAGCCACAGCAAGCTGTTGCCCATCGCGCCGTCGACATGCGGAAACAGCCAGACCCGCGCCGCGCCCAGCACCAGCACCGCCAGCACATACACCGGGATGGTGCTCCAGAACAGTTGCCAGATGGTGCGGGCCCAGCGTCCCAGGAAGTCTGCGCGTGCGGGCGCGCTGGCTTCGACTACGGCCTCTGCCGCCGCCGCCGGGATTTCTTCGGGGCGGGAAATGCGCTGCGCGATCATCGACACGCCCAGCACCAGCACCAGGCCGGCCACCAGGCGCAGGGCGGTAAAGCCCCAGCCCAGCACAAAACCCATGAACACCAGGGTCGCCGGGTTCAGCACCGGATTGGCGATCCAGAAGGCTAGCGCCGCGCCCACCGAGACTTGCTGGCGGCGCATGCCGGCCACTACCGGGGCGGCGCAGCAGGAACACATCATGCCGGGCAAGGCGAACAGGCCGCCGCGCAGCACCGAGCCGAAGCCGGCGCGGCCGAACAGGCGCAGCAGCCAGTCGCGCGGGATCAGCACCTGCAGCAGCGAACCCAGGATCACCGCCAATACCGCGGCTTTCCAGATCGCCAGGAAATACACCTTGGCGTAGGCCAGCGCGGCGGCGACGGGTGTGCCTTGCTGATCGTCGAGGATCGAGGCGCCGATGCTGTGCTTGTCGGCAGCCAGGAACGATTTGAGGTAGTAGGGCGACCATTTGACGTAGTACAGGCCGACCACGGCCACCAGTATGAACAGCGCCGGTTTCCACCAGAACGACCAGCCCCTGGCGCTGGATGGGGGGGATAGAGTGTGCATGGAAATACATCCTGTAGAAATGACAACGCATCATAACCCGGCGCAGCGGGGCGGATTTGATCCGCAGCGGCAGATTATAAGCGGGATCGGGCCGCGCCGGATAGTTCGCGGACGCCTCAGCCGTCCTTGTCCTGCGGCAAATCCGGCATCTGGTCGCGTGCGAACGAGAAACAGATATAAGCTATTCCAGCAGAAAGGATGGCGAGCACGTACGCCAGCCGTTTTCCATGCCAAAGGCTGGACAGCCAGCGATTGAAGTCGGCGATCAATCTTCCCGAGGTTCCGCCATACAGCTCGACGTCGCGGCGGTAAGCCTTGGAATCGCCCGGGTCGACGGCATAAACGCCTCCGCCCACCACCTGGTAGCTGAGGGCGGCGCTTTCCCGTTCGGCGGCGGTACGATAGATCAGGCCGGCGGACAATAATCCCACCAGCAGGACCGCCGCGGCTATCAGGTACAGGGACAGCTGGAGATGTGAGTGCTTGCCGTGCATATGCCGTCCAGTCATGGCGCCGGGGTTTCTTCCGGCCCGATGTTTTTCCTCATCCGCGTCACCGGCACCTCGATGCCGCCTGGCAGGTCGAGCGCGAACCTTTCGATGACGGCGAAGCCGGACGCCAGGTACAGCGGCTCGCCGGGCAGCGTGGCGACCAGTTCCAGCGCGTTGAAGCCATTGCGCGCCGCTTCACGGGTGCAATGCTGCATCAGCCGGCTGCCGAGGCCGCGGCGCTCCATGCCGGGATCGACAAAAAAAGCCCGTATGCGGGCGGCTTCGCGCGACGGATCGAGCAGGGGATCCGCGCCGCTTTTCGCGCGGTCGCCGCCGAACAAGGTGCGCCGCTTGCTCCAGCCGCCGCAGGCCACGGCGTTGCCGGCATCTTCGATCACAAAATAGGTCTGGTCGGCGATCAGCTGCGTGTCTACGCCAAACACATGGCGGGTGACGGCTGCCGCCTGCGCCTCCGAATAGAAGCCGGCGCTGAGGGCGATGCCGGAGCGGGCAATCAGCGCTTCCAGCACCGGCACGTCGGCCATCTGCGCGGGACGCAGGCTAAGGGCCGATTCGCGGCCAGCGGCGACGGGATCCTGGGGTGGCATGAGTTATCCGCGCTCCTCAGGATTTGAGCCGGTAGCCGGTCTTGAAGATCCAGGCCACGATCGCCAGGAACACCGCCAGGAACATCACCGTCATCGCCAGGCTGATCGTGATGTTCACGTCCGCAGTGCCGTAGAAGCTCCAGCGGAAGCCGCTGATCAGGTAGACCACCGGGTTGAACAGGCTGATCGTGTGCCATACCGGCGGTAGCATCTTGATCGAGTAAAAGCTGCCGCCGAGGAAAGTCAGCGGCGTGATGATCAGCAGCGGCACCAGCTGCAGCTTTTCGAAATTGTCGGCCCAGATGCCGATGATGAAGCCGAACAGGCTGAAGGTGATGGCGGTCAGCAGCAGGAACAGGATCATCCAGAGCGGATGTTCAATGTGCAGCGGAACGAACAATCCCGCCGTGGCCAGGATGATCAGGCCGAGCAGTATCGACTTGCTGGCGGCGGCGCCGACGTAGCTGATCACGATCTCGCGGTAGGAAACCGGGGCCGACAGCAGCTCGTAGATGGTGCCGGTGAATTTGGGGAAGTAGATGCCGAACGAGGCGTTCGAGATGCTTTGTGTGAGCAGCGACAGCATCACCAGCCCCGGCACGATGAAGGCGCCGTAGCTGACGCCGTCGACCTGGGCGATGCGCGAGCCGATGGCGGCGCCGAACACGACGAAGTACAGCGATGTCGAAATCACCGGGGCGATGATGCTTTGCAGCAGGGTACGCCAGGTGCGCGCCATTTCGAACTTGTAGATGGCGCGGATTGCATGGAAATTCATTGTCCGTCCTTGATCAGGTTGACGAAAATATTTTCGAGAGAACTTTGCGTGGTCTGGATATCCTTGAACTGGATGCCTTGTGCGCTGAGGGCGTTGAGCAGCGAAATGATGGTCACTCGTTCGCCGTCGTTCTCATAGGTATAGACCAGCTGGCTGCCGTCGCTGGACAGGCTCAGCTGGTAGGCCGCAAGTTCAGGCGGAACCTGCGCCAGCGGCTGCTCCAGCTGCAGCGTCAGCAGCTTCTTGCCGAGCTTGTGCATCAATTCTTTCTTGTCCTCGATCAGGATGATCTCGCCCTTGTTGATCACCCCGATGCGGTCGGCCATGTCTTCCGCCTCCTCGATGTAATGGGTGGTCAGGATGATGGTGACGCCGCTTTCCCGCAGCGAACGCACCAGCTGCCACATGTCGTGGCGCAGGTTGACGTCGACGCCGGCGGTCGGCTCGTCGAGGAACAGGATCTGCGGTTCGTGCGACAGCGCCTTGGCGATCAGCACCCGGCGCTTCATGCCGCCGGACAGGGTCATGATCTTGTTGTCCTTCTTGTCCCACAGGGACAAATCCTTGAGCACTTTTTCGATATGGGCGGGATTGGCCGGCTTGCCGAACAGGCCGCGGCTGAAGGACACCGTCGCCCACACCGTTTCGAAGGCGTCGGTGGTCAGTTCCTGCGGCACCAGGCCGATCAGCGAACGGGCCGCGCGGAAATCGGCGCGGATGTCGTGGCCGTCGACCCGCACCGAGCCCTCGGAGATGTTGAGGATGCCGCAGATGCAGCTGATCAGGGTGGTCTTGCCGGCGCCGTTCGGACCCAGCAGCGCCAGGATCTCGCCGCGGCGGATCTCCAGGTTGACGTTGTTGAGGGCGCGCTGGCCGGAGGCGTAGGTTTTCGAGACGTTTGCTACAGAAATGATATTTTGCATGAGCCGTTCGATCGTAATGAGTGCAGGTGTGCCTAGCCGTGCATTCTAATCCTGAATAGGAAATTAATTCTGGCGGAGGCCGTTCTCGAAGGCGTCGATCAGTTTGATCAGGTTCTCCATGCGCGATTGCTCCTGCGGCGTCGTCGCGCGATTCCACAGGAGGTCGAATTCCGCCACCAGCTGGCGGTACTCGGTTTCGCTGACAGGTGCTGCGTCTGTTTCTTTCTCAAACATAGGTTTATCCCGACAAGTAGGAAACACCCGTGCTACGGCGTTTCACTGATTGGTGCGCCGGAGCGTCATGCAGGCACGGCGCTCTCCATGGTTTTGGTGCGCAAGAGCAGGGCGCCCAGCGCGGCGCCGAGGCCGGCGAAACAGGCGCCGACCAGGAACGCAGCCTGGTAGCCGCTGTTGAGCGCACCCAGCGGTTCGTTGCCGGCCGCCAGCAGGTTCTCGGTATGCAATGCCGCCAGGCTGGCCAGCACTGCGAGGCCGAGCGCGCCGCCCATCATGAACGAGGTGTTGACCACGCCCGAAGCCAGCCCGGATTCGGATGGCGCAACGTCGCTCATGGCCGCCAGCAACACCGGATTGAAGGCAACTCCGGCGCCCAGGCCGAGCAAGGTCATGCCCGGCAATACATCGGCAACGAAGTGGCCGTCGACCGGCGCGCGCGCAAACAGCAGCAGGCCGCAGGCTGCCAGCAGCAAACCCACCGCCAGCGGCCGCCGGATGCCGAAGCGCATCACCAGCCTGGCCGAGATGCCGAGGGAAAAGACGGCCATGATCAGGTTGGCCGGCAGGAAAGCCAGCCCGACCTGGAGCGGCTTGTAGCCGAGCACCAGCTGCAGGTATAGCGCGGACAGGAAGAACCAGGCGAACATCGCCGCCGCCCACAGCACGCCCACCACGTTGGCCACCGCCACATTACGCAGCTGGAACAGGCGCAGCGGCATCAGCGGCACCCGCACCCGCGTTTCGATCGCCAGGAAAGCCGCCAGCAGTATCGCTGCAACGGCGAGCTGGCCCAGCGTGCGCGGCGAGGCCCAGCCGGCCTCGTTGCCGTTGACGATGGCATACACGGCGAGCATCAGCGCGGCGGTGACGGTAACCGCGCCGAACACGTCCAGGTGCTTCGATTGCGCCTGGCTGTGCACGGCCGGCAGCAGCCGCAACGACAGGGCAATGACGGCGATGCCGATCGGCAGGTTGACCAGGAAAATCCAGTGCCAGCTCAGGGTATCGGTCAGCAGGCCGCCCAGCATCGCGCCCAGGCTGCCGCCGCCGGCGCAGACGAAACCGTAGACTCCCATCGCCTTGGCCCGTTCGGCCGGCTCGGTGAACAGGTCCATGATCAGCGACAGCGCCACCGACGTCACCACGGCGCCGGCCAGTCCTTGCACGGCGCGCGCCGCCAGCAGGAAACCCTGGGTGGTGGAGAGGCCGCAAGCCAGCGAGGCCAGGGTAAACAATGCGATGCCGATCAGGAACAGGCGCCGGTGCCCGTACAGGTCGCCGAGCCGGCCGCCGAGCAGCAGGAAACCGCCGAAAGTGAGCATGTAGGCGTTCACCACCCAGGCCAGCGAGGTGTCGGAGAATTTCAGGTCAGTCTTGATGGACGGCAGCGCCACGTTCACGATGGTGGTGTCGAGCACGATCATCAGCACGCCCAGGCACAGCACGATCAGGGCCAGGCCGCGGCGGTCGCGGGTTGCAGCATGGGCAGGATTTTCAGTCATGTCGGTCTTTCCAAGGATGATGGACTTTGCGCGAGGGGTAATCGAGCCGCAAGATTCAGGGGGCTTCGATACCTAGTCGAACGGAAGTCGCCGAAATCGACAGGCGGGCAAAGACTGCCCGGCCGGATTGCCGTTTGAATAACTTGGTTCTGTTCAAATCCAGGCGGCGCGCGGCGGCCTGTGCTGCAAAAACTGTAACGGGATCCGGTACAAGCCGGTGTCAGGCAAGGCGCATGTTTATCGCTGATGCGTCAGCTGTGATCGCCGTCGCGGAGGTGGGCTGCGATGGCGGGGTTTGCATTCGGATCGAATCCGCAGGTTGCGGAAGATTTCAGGAAATGATTTTACGCACGACATCACCATCGGCAAGGTTGTGCCGTTCGTCTTTGCGCCAAGGCGGTGCACCAAGGCGGTGCACCAAGGCGGTGCGCCCAAGGCAGGATTGACGGAAACGGCGTTACGGAACACATTATCGCCTGGCGGAAGGATTGCTCCCATCGCAAACGAACGAGAAAGTATAAACATGCGGCAAAAACTCCGCAAGTTCTTCCAGTCTTGATGCTTGCCCTTGGTTTTTTCGGGCCAGACGGTCCAGGCAGGCGCCTCGGCCGGGCAAAACAAAAAAGAATGACTATCTAAGGACGTAACCTGCACATGGAAATATTCCCGCTGACCACCGAGAGATTGATATTAAGAAGGTTCACCCAGCATGACCTGCCGGCATTTTCAGGCTACCGCAATCAACCCGAGGTAGCCCGCTACCAGAGCTGGTCGTCGTTCTCGGCGGCGGACGCGTCGGCTTTTCTTGAGCAGCAGCGCGAGCTGGCGTTCGATGCCGACCAGACCTGGTTTCAGATTGCAGTAGAACGCAAGGAAGACGCGGTGCTGGCGGGAGACGTAGCGGTGTATTTCTTCGACGGCGGCCGGCAAGCTGAGCTCGGCGTGACTTTCGATTCCAGCTGCCAACGCCAGGGCTACGCCACCGAAGCCCTGTCCAGGGTTATCGGCTTGTTGTTTGACGATCTGAAGAAACACCGGATTGTCGCCACCGTGGATGCGCGGAATGCAAGCGTGGTGCGCCTCCTTGAGAAGCAAGGATTCCGGCGCGAAGCGCATTATCGGGAAAATATTTTCTTCAAGGGCGCCTGGTCCGATGAATACAGCTTCGCCCTCCTAAAACACGAATGGAAGGCCGGTTAAAACAAGATGTCAAATTGCCCCGGTATCTTTTAGTGTTAAAGACTACACTTCCCGCTTCTTCTAAAGCACGGTAATGAAATGAGTTGCATGCTTCGAATTTTTGGTGAAATACTTGACGTCGATTCTTTGCTATCGCAACAGGACCTTCTTGTCTCTATACCAGAAGTGGTCGCTCATCATCAGTACGCTGCCGCCCAGAAGCTGGTTGTAGCCTGTATGTCACGGTTTTAAACAAAGCGAGAAATCGAACGACTTAGTGGGCAACTATGGAAACTAATGAAGACCAAGAACTAAGTGAATCAGAGAAAATAACCCGTTTTGGCTGCGGTGCTCTATTTGGCATTTTTTTAGGAATTTTCCTCGTCTTTGAGCTTGTGCTGTCGTCGTTTGGATGGGCTGCCGCTGTGATAGTGCTTTCTATACTTATATGCGGGACTCTAGCGTTGAAGTATGGCGATGAATTTTGGTATTCATTGAAAAATTGGGATTGGTGGCGCTGAGTTGAGGCTGGCAAAAAGATAAAAGTTACCAGATGTGGCATGAAAGAAATGGCCGAAACTACCCGTGTAGGGCGTAATAGCGGAGCGTATTACGCCGCATGTGATGCCTCACCAGGGTACGGGATGTCAAATGAATTGGCGTGAATAGCGATAAGAGAATACTGCATGATGTCGATCAAACATGCGGCGCAATACGCTTCGCTATTGGCGCCCTACGCCTTGGCGCGTTGGAGCATGATGAGCTGTATCGCCTTGAACCTGAAGATATCCATCTATACTACAAGCTTGAGCAACACAAAGGCTGATGGTCTGTGGCAACTATTTGCGCGGCAGGCCGGAGGCGACAGGAAACAATGCATACCAAACGACGCACACTGGTGAAGACCGTGCTGGCCCTGGGCGCCATGGCTGCTGCGGCCGGCGCCTGGGCCGGCTACAACATCTGGTCCAACGAATACACGTTTTCGCAAAAGCAGCTGCAGACGGCCATCGACAGCAAGTTCCCGCAGCAGCTGCGTTATGCGGAAGTGTTCAATGTCGGCCTGAAGAACCCGCGCCTGACGCTCAACCCGGACCAAAACCGGGTATTGACGCGGGTGCATGTCAGCGTGCTTAGCCCGCTGTTGCTGGCGGGGGCGTTGAATGGCGCGATCACGCTCAGCAGCGGCTTGAAGTATGACCGGGCCACGCGCGCCGTGCAGCTGGACAATCCTACTGTCGACAATATCGATTTCAGCAACGTGCCCGCCCAATACAAGCCGCAGCTGAGCCAGATCGGTGCGGTCGTGGCGCAGCAGGTGCTGAATAATTACCCGATCTATACCTTCACCAGCGACCAGCTGCGGCTCAACGGAAAGACCTTTGAGCCTGGTGCGATCACAGTGCAGCAGGATGGCATCGCGGTCGAAATCAACGAGTCCGGCGCTTAAGCCGGGCGCTTGGCGAAGGTCGTTTTGGTATAGGCCAGGCTAAAGCCGGCGCGCTCGGTGTTGCGCGCGCTGGTGTTCGCCGGCCGCGCCGTGACGCTGGCCAGCGTGCAGCCGGCGTTGCGCGCCGCCGCCAGCCGCGCGTGCAGCAGCGCTAGCTGGATTCCGCGTCCCCGGTACGCCGGCAGCGTGCTGGCGATATACAAATGCGCCAGCAGTCCCGCCGGCGTCTCGACCAGGCTCATGCCGGCCGTGCCGGCTACCTTGCCGTCCACGGCTGCGGCGAACAGCAGCGTATCGCTCCGTTGCAAGGCAATCCGCGCCAGCGTCTCCAGCAGGATGAGCGGGCGATTTACCGCCTGCACCGAAAATCCGGCCACCGAGTCGCCGGCAAACGTGGCTGCCACCAGAACCCTGTCAGCGATTATTTCTATCCCGCTGCCGGCCGCTGCATAGGCATCCGCCGGCGCCAGATGGCGCACGTAGGTATTGCTGAAAGCGTTGGCCGCATAGCCGCGCTCGGCCAGGACCGCCAGCGTGCCGCTGTCAGCGTGAGGACAGGCATCGACCTGCGTTTCCAGTCCATGGGCGGCGTACGCCGCTTCCAGCCGCGCCAGCTCGCCGGAGTCCACCGGCGCTCCCATGCCCAATCCTGTGACGTGGTTGAGTTTGCGTCCGAAAGCCGGATCGGTGAGCGCCGCGACGCCGCCGGCGATGGCGATGGCGCGCGCGTCCTTGTATCCCAGCTCTCGGCAGGCAGCCACCTGCCGGCTCAAATGTGTCGCTTCAGCCTGCTCAAGTGCGCGGGCGAGTTCGGGGCCAGTCAAAATCATGGGAAGTCAGGATGCAAGTCGAGGGAGCGATTCAGGCCGGGACAATTGTATCCGAGTAGGTCATGTGCCGTGATTCTCCCATCAGGAACGGCCGGTTGGGTTCGATCACTTCCCGCAGGTAACGCCATAGCGCGGCTACCCGCGCCACGTTGCGGGTTTCGGTAGCGGCCACCAGCCAGAATGCGCGCTGGATATCGGCCTGGCCATCCAGCACCGGCACCAGGTCGTCGCTTTGCTGCGCCAGGAAGCAGGGCAGGATCGCCAGCCCCTGGCCGCTGCGCGCCGCCGTGTATTGGGCAATCACGCTGGTGCTGCGGAACGCGCGGAAAGCGGCCGGCGCCACGTTGTCCTTGTAGCGCAGTTCTTCGCTGAACACCAGGTCGTCGACGTAGCCGATGAAAGCATGGCTGTTCAGGTCCTGCAAGGTCTTGATGGGCGCATGCGTCTCCAGGTAGGAGCGGGTGGCGTACAGCTTGAGCAGATAGTCGGTCAGCTTGGTGACGACGTAATTGCCGCTCTGCGGACGCTCGATGGTGACGCCGATATCGGCTTCGCGCTTGGACAGGTTGACGAAGCGGGGCACAGGCAGCAGGTCGACCGTGATGTGCGGATGCCGGGCGCAAAAATGCGCCAGGTGCGGCGCCAGCACAAAAGTGCCGAAGCCCTCGGTGGCGCCGAGCCGGACCTGTCCCGACAGCAGCCGGTTGTGGCCGCTCAGTTCTTCCGCGGCGGCATATACCGTGCTCTCGACCCGCTCCGCATATTCGATCAGCCGATGGCCCTCCGCGGTCAGCGTATAACCCTGGTTGTTGCGCTCGAACAGCTGGCTGCCGACCTGTTCCTCAAAGCGGCGCATGCGGCGCGACACGGTCGAGTGGTCAATGCCGAGTTTCTTTGCTGTTTCCACCAGGCCCTGGCTGCGCGTCAGCTCCAGGAAGACGCGCAGGTTGTCCCAGTCCAGCATGGCATTTGTGGATTTCACCCGCATCTCCTTGCTTTGCATAAATGCAAAGCCGTTGTGGATTATTGTCTATTGTCCCAATAATAATGCACATGCAGTATACCTACATAGAAATTCAAAAAAAATCAGCCAAGGATCCGCCATGGCGGACCCGGCTAAAAACAGGAGACCAGGATGTGGATAAATGCGGGGCGCAATAAGCTGCTTGCATGCAGTTCGGCCGTGATCTTTTTGTTAACAGGTTTGCTCGCCGGCGGCCAGGCTTTGGCCCAGGAAGGCGATACGTACAAGGTCGGCATCCTGACCGACATGTCGGGGCCGTATTCGGCGATGGGCGGACCGGGTTCGGTGGTGGCGGCCAAGATGGCGATCGACGATTGCCTGAAGGCGGAATGCAAGGGCATGAAAATCGAACTGCTGACCGCGGACCACCAGAACAAGGCCGACATCGGCGCCTCCAAGGCGCGCGAATGGATAGACCGCGACAAGGTCGACGCCATCGCCGACCTTACCAATTCCTCAGTGGCGCTGGCAGTGCAGCGCCTGATCCGCGACAAGGGCGGCATCGCCATGTACAGCGGCCCGGCGACCGGCGTGCTGACCAACGCCGAATGCGCGCCCAACGGTTTCCACTGGATGTTCGACACCTACTCGCAGGCAGCCGGAGCCGCCGCCGCACTGACCAGGATGGGACAGAAATCGTGGTACTTCGTCACCGTCGACTATGCCTTCGGCCAGTCGCTGGAAAAAGATGCAGGCGATGTCGTCAAGCGCCTCGGCGGCACCGTGGTCGGATCGATCCGCCATCCGCTCAACGCCAGCGACCTGTCCTCGTTCCTGCTGCAGGCGCAGAGTTCCAAGGCGCAGGTGATCGGCCTGGCCAACGGCGGCCAGGACACGGTGAATGCGATCAAGCAAGCGCGTTCGTTCGGCATCGGCAGCAAGAACCAGCGCCTGGCGGCCTTGCTGGTGTTCCTGTCGGACGTGCATGCGCTGGGATTGAGCGACGCCCAAGGCCTGGTCTACACCGACGGTTTCTACTGGGATTTCGACAACGAAACGCGCGCTTTTTCCAAGCGTTTTGAAACGCTTTACAAAGGCAACAAGCCGACCATGGTGCATGCCGGCGTCTATTCCAGCGTCTATCAATACCTGAAAGCGGCGGCCGCGACCAAATCGCACGACTGGAAAGCCGTGACCCAGAAAATGCGCGAGATCCCGATCCAGGACGCCGTCATGCGCAACGCTTCCATCCGCCCGGATGGCCGCGTGATCCATGACATGTATCTGTACCAGGTGAAAACGCCGGCCGAATCGAAAGCGCCTTGGGATTACCTCAAGCTGCTGTCGACCATCCCGGCGCAGCAGGCTTTCAAGCCGATGGACGCGTCCTGTCCTTTGGTCAAGTAAGACCAGCAAGGCGCTCGCGTTGCGGGCGCCGTTCATTTTTTTATTGTTCCAATTGTTCGAGGAAGCCATCATGTCTACCAATATTCCAAGCGTCCCTTTGTATGTAGGCGGCAAAGCCGTGCAGTCGACCAGCACCGAATGGCGCGATGTCCTCAATCCGGCGACCCAGGAGGTGGTGGCGCGCGTGCCGTTCGCCACCAAGGCCGAAGTTGACCATGCGGTGGCCAACGCCAAGCAGGCGTTCGCCGGCTGGCGCAATACTTCGCTGGCGCAGCGCATGCGCATCATGCTCAAGTTCCAGCAGCTGCTGCGTGAAAACATCGCACCGCTGGCCGAGCTGATCACGCGCGAGCACGGCAAGACCTTGCCGGATGCCGAAGGCGAAGTGATGCGCGGCCTGGAAGTGGTCGAGCATGCCTGCTCCATTACCTCGCTGCAGCTGGGCGAGCTGGCCGAGAATGCCGCTACCGGCGTGGATGTCTACACCATCAACCAGCCGCTGGGCGTGGGCGCCGGCATCACTGCGTTCAACTTCCCGGTGATGCTGCCGTGCTTCATGTTCCCGGTGGCGGTTGCCTGCGGCAATACCTTTATCCTGAAGCCGTCCGAGCAAGATCCTTCATCCTCGCTGTTCCTGGTTGAACTGGCGCAGCAGGCAGGCTTGCCGCCGGGCGTATTGAACGTGGTGCACGGCGGCCCGGACGTGGCCAACATGCTGTGCGACCATCCCGACATCAAGGCGGTTTCCTTCATCGGTTCGACCAGCGTCGGCACCCATATATATCGCCGCGCCAGCGAAGCCGGCAAGCGCGCGCAATGCATGATGGGCGCGAAGAACCATTGCATCGTGCTGCCCGATGCCAACAAGGACCAGGCCATCAACAACCTGCTGGGCGCGGCGTTCGGCGCTGCCGGCCAGCGCTGCATGGCGAATTCGATGGTGCTGCTGGTGGGCAAGGCGCGTTCCTGGCTGCCGGAAATCGTCGAGCGCTCGCGCGGCCTGAAGATCGGGCCGGGCAGCGACCGCAAGGCCGACCTCGGGCCGATGGTGTCGAAAGCCGCCAAGGCGCGCACCGAACGCCTGATCGGATCGGGCGTGGAGCAGGGCGCGCAGCTGTTGCTGGACGGCCGCAACTGCGAGGTGGCAGGCTACCCTGACGGCAATTTTGTCGGCCCCACCATTTTTTCCGGCGTGACTGCCGAGATGGATATCTATACGCAGGAGATTTTCGGCCCGGCCATGTGCGTGGTCGAACTGGAAACGCTGGATGAAGCGATTGCCTTCATCAACGCCAACCCGAACGGCAACGGCACGTCGATCTTCACGTCCTCGGGCTGGTCGGCACGCAAGTTCCAGAACGAGATCGATGTCGGCCAGGTCGGCATCAACGTGCCGATCCCTGTGCCGGTGGCTTATTTCAGCTTCACCGGTTCGCGCGCTTCCAAGCTGGGCGACCTCGGCCCCAACGGCAAGCAGGCGGTGCAGTTCTGGACCCAGACCAAGACCGTGACCGCGCGCTGGTTTGCGCCGGACGCGGATGGCGGCGAGATCAACACGACGATTTCGATGAAATGATGAAGCGGCATCCCACGGACCACAGGAGATTTTGACATGAGCAGCGAAATCGTTTTTATCGGCCTCGGCCACATGGGTTTGCCGATGGCGCTGAACCTGGTGAAGGCGGGCTGCCAGGTCAGCGGCCATGACCTGGTGGCGGCCAGCGTCGAGCAGTTTGTCGCCGGCGGCGGCAGTACCGGCAAGGATCTGGCAACGGCGCTTGGCGCCGCCAAGGTCATCATCACGATGCTGCCGGCCAGCCGCCACGTCGAAGGGGCTTATCTCGGCGCCAGCGGCATCCTGGCGCAAGCTGCGCCGGACGCCTTGCTGATCGATTGCTCGACCATCGCTCCCGACGCCGCCCGCAAGGTAGCGGCGCTCGCGCGCGACCAGGGTTTCACCATGCTCGATGCGCCGGTCTCGGGCGGTACGGCAGGCGCCGCGGCCGGCACGCTGACCTTCATGGTCGGCGGCTCGGATGAAGGTTTTGCACTGGCCAAGCCTTACCTGGAAAAAATGGGCAAGGCGATCTTCCATGCCGGCGGCAACGGCAGCGGCCAGACCGTCAAGGTGTGCAACAACATGCTGCTGGGGATACTCATGATAGGCAGCTGCGAAGCGATCCGGCTGGGCATGGCGAACGGCATGGATCCCATGGTGCTGTCGGAAATCATGGCGAAAAGTTCTGGCCGCAACTGGGCGCTGGAAGTGTACAACCCGTGTCCGGGCGTGATGGAAAATGCGCCGGCGTCCAAGGGTTATGCCGGCGGTTTCGGCGTCGACCTGATGCTCAAGGACCTGGGGCTGGCGGTGGAAAATTCCTTGTCCACCGGCAGCAGCGTGCCGCTCGGCGCGCTGGCGCGCAACCTGTACGACATCCACAGCAAGAGCGGCGCCGGCGGGCTGGATTTTTCCAGCATTTTCAATATGCTGGCGAAGGCAGAATGAACTGAATGAACTTGGTTTTAACCAGGCGCTGCAGCTTGCCATGCAGGATCATCATGGCAAGCTGCAGCGCTTTTCGTTACCAGCTGTCCAGTACCCGCGCCAAGCGCATTACAGTTACACCAGGCCCGATATGCCGTAGTGAAGGCATGACGATCAGGCAATCATCATAAGGCGTGACGATCTCCCTGTCGCCATCGCGCGCTATGACGGTGCCGGCGTCCTTTATCAATTCCAGTCCCCGGAAGTCCTGCGTGAACTCGAAATCCATGGTGTCTGCTATCACCGATTGCGTCACTTGGAGAACCCGCTGCGCCACAGGCTTGGCTTGCAGCATGAAATCCGTTAAATCTGTCGCATCGACAACGCCGGTTGTGATCAGGAAGCGAGATGCGGCATCCAGCGCGACGTCCTTGCTGCGAACTGAAAAATGCTGCCCGGTCTCGATCAGCAAGGCGTTCCTGGCGCTGGCCGGATCGCCGAAGTCGCCATAATCGCGGAGCCGCTTGCCGTTCGAATGACCTGCATCGACGATCACGTGTTCGGGGACGCCGACGTCGGCGGCAAATCGGATGCCTTTGGCCAACGGCCCGCTTAACATCAGCGGCGACGCTTCTTCGTGCATGGAGTGCAGGTCCAGCAGAAAATCGACGCTGTCGATAATCGTCCGCAGTGCGCGCGCCCGGCGCAATTCCAGTGAGTCGTCGCTGCTGTCAAGGCGTACTGCAGACCAGACACGGTTCATGTCTTCATCAATGAAGCGGCTTGCATCCGGGTTGCTGCTATCGAAACGATGGTATGCATCTACATTTGCAAAACCGAGAGTAAGGCGCCCTGCAACCGGATGCAAGCCCGATCGCAGGAACCTGTCCACGGCAATGGCGCCACTGACTTCGTTGCCGTGGGTTAGCGCCAGGACCATGGCATGCGGGCCGGCTACGCCGCTGTCGAAAGTATGGATGTAATCGACGCCGGTGTTACCGGTTTGCCACTTCGCGATAGCGGGAAAATTCACCTCGATCGGATATTCCTGCAACCTTGCACGAATCTGTTCCAGGGTTTGCATTAACGTTGCTCCTGTTCGAAAAGCCAAATAGATTTAATGAATTGAAAAAGAGGGAGAGTTTCAGACCGGCCGGCGGCGCGCCATCCGGCGACCGAGCACAAGCACTGCCACAATGCTGACCGAGGCCGTTGCCATCACATAAAAACTCGGCGCCAGCTTGCTCTCGGTGGAGGCAATCATCCAGGTGACGATCAATGGCGCAAAGCCGCCAAATAAGGTCACCGAAAAGTTATAGCTGAGGGCGAGTCCGGTGCCGCGGGTGCTGGTCGGAAAGATATCGGACAGCATCGCAGGCACCGGTCCGAGGGATGCCGCAATCAGCAGGCCGACCAGGCCCTGGACCAGCATCAAGGTGCCGACCGTCGGCCAGGTCGTCAACAGCAGGAACAGTGGATAGGAGGTGCAGCCTATCGTCAGCATCGCAATCGACAGTACGCGGAAACGCCCGTAGCGGTCCGACAGCGCACCAAACACCGGCGCGCTGATCATCAGGACAAGGCCGGTCACCATCGCACTGAGAAATGAAGAGGTCGCTGGAATATGCAATTGTTTCAGCGCATAGGTCGGCATGTACAATTTGTGAACGTAGTTGAATGCGGTGGCGCCCGCGACCACCCCAATGCCTAGCAGCAGATTGATGCGGTCACGTATCAGCACTACTTTCAACGGCGATTTCTCGGGCTTGGCTGCGGCAACTTTCTTGAACTCAGGTGTCTCGTCGATCTGGCTGCGTATGTACATGCCTACCGGTCCGATCAGCAACCCGACGCCGAACGCAAGCCGCCAGCCCCAGTCGTTCAATTGCATATCTGTCAACGCATAGCTGAGGAACGCGCTGACCCCGGCCGCAAGCACGGTTGCCAGTCCCTGGGTCGACAATTGCCAGCTGGCGAAGAAGCCCCTTCGTTTGGAATCGGCATGCTCGACCATGAATGCAGTTGCTGCGCCGAACTCGCCGCCGGTAGAAAAGCCTTGCAACATGCGGGCCACGATCACGATCAACGGCGACGCAATACCGATTTGTGAATAAGTCGGGGCAAAAACAATCATTGCCGTACCAACCATCATGATGAAGATTGACGCCGTCAGCGATGCCTTGCGTCCGGCGCGGTCAGCATACGAACCCAGGATGATGGCTCCGAGCGGACGCATGACGAATGAAATGCCGAAGGTGCCGACGCTCAGCAATAAAGAAGTGGTTTCGTCCGCAGCCGGAAAGAACAGCTTGCCGATCACAATCGCGAAATAGCCGTAGATCAGCAAATCGTAAAATTCGAGCGCGTTGCCGATGCTGGCTGCGCAAATTTCTTTCCAGGGATTATGCGGTTTGCTGATCGGCAAGCTGCGGGCTCCCGATGCTCGTAATTGTGATGACATGCGATGGCTCCAGAATTATAGGTATTGCACTTCATCGGATGCGGAAAATGCAAGATGAGGCGCTATTTTGATTTTCAAAACTGGCTGGATAGGAGGCTGCCGATGATCTGCAGGGCACACCTGCAGCGTGTGCCGTGCCTATCCATGATTTTTGAAAATTTGTGGAAGTATAGGGAGCCCAGGGCCGCGCCAATTGCCGTTTCGGCACAGGTTCGTGCTTTTTATTGAGGTGCCGTGTCTGGCGTTATCAGTGTGATGCAAGGCGACGGCTGTCATTCGTCATCGATGACATCGGCAGAAACGCCTTCCCAGATCGTGTTGACCAGCGCATTGGTATTGCCCCTCATGCGATAGAGAGAAATGTCGAAACTGACGCGCATGTCCGCATCGCCGACCAGCAGCAGATTGCCCTGCTTTAAATCTTCCTGCACCAACCGTTGCGGCAGCCAGGCCAGGCCGGCGCCGCGCTTGGCCATTTCCAGGATCGACTCGTAGGAATCGGCCTGGTAGGTCATGCGTAGCGATAATTTTTGCGGCAGCGCGGCCAGGTGGCTGGCGAGTACGCCGCGTAGCGTCAGCGACTGGGAAAAAGCCAGCCAGGGAATCGGTGTCGCCGCGTCGACGGCCGGTAGTCGGAACTTGGGGAGTCCCTTGGCATCCGGTGCGCTGACCGGCAATAGCACCTCGCGCGCCAGCGTGACAGATTCGTAACGCCGGGGATCGATCAGCAAGCGCGTGGTAGGGCTGGAATAGATCATCAGCAAATCGACATCGCCGCTCGACAAGCGCAAGATCACCTCTTGTGCGCCGCCGGTACTGACCGAGACCGGGAAGGGGCCGAAACGTCGGTTGATCGCTTCGTACCAGCCGGGGAAAAAAGTGCGCGCCAAGGTGCGGCCGGTGGCAACACGCAATACCTCGTCGGGCTGCTGGGCTGTATCTTGCAATTGCGCCCGGACCGCAGTCAAGACATCGATCGTGTGTGTTGCCGCATCGAGAAACTGCAAGCCGGCCGGCGTCAGGGATAATGGCTGGGTACGGGCAACCAGTTCCGCGCCCACCCATTGTTCCAGTGCGTGGATGCGGCGCCCGAAGGCCGGATGTGTGACAAAGCGGTTTTCCGCGGCGCGGGAAAAGCTGCGTGTCCGAGCCAACTCGACAAAATCTTCAAGCCAGGTCAATTGCATTTTTGCTCTCTTGTCGTGGGATATGAATCACCTGGTTCGGAGGCTGCGGCAAATTGCATGGTCAGTTATCCTGACTTGAGCAGGCGCTTGCGCTCTGCCGTGTATGACCACCACGGCAGCGGTTCGGCGCCTTCCATGTAGCGTACCGCTGACATGAACACGTCGATCACGCACGGATCGTGCCGGGTGCCGGTTTTGGCGCACAGGGTGTCGTACATCTGCAGCGGCGATTGGCCGACCAATTGACCTGGGCTCTGAATGCCGATGCGGCGCAGGTCGGCAGCGCCGGCCTTGCCGATATTCGGCAAATCCTCCAGCCGTACTACGGCGGCCCTGTCGAGATATTTGGGCATTCGCTCTCCATTACGTATTTTGTAGCTGTTGGCTCATTGTGACACTGCCTCGGCGTTTGTTCCTGTCCGGCATAAGCTTATGCAGCAAAATTACTTGACCGGCAGCATCTGTATCGAATAATATTACAGTATGAAGTCGAGTCGATTTGCCGTGGCGGCACATATTTTAGTCAGCGTCGAGTACGCTACCAGGGGCGGGGAAGTGTTTTACCCCTCCACGGCCATTGCTGCCAGCGTCAATACCAATCCCGTTTTTGTGCGTGAACTGCTGCGCAAGCTAAGCAAGGCCAGGCTGGTGCTGACCAAGGAAGGCAAGGGCGGCGGCGTGCAGCTGGCGCGGCCGGCGTCGGACATCAACCTGGCCGAGATCTACCAGGCGGTGGAAGAGGGGCCGGTGCTGAAGCACAATACGCGCTCGAAAGACCTTTGCTGCCCGGTCAGCTGCGGCATGGACATGGTGCTTGATCCGGTGGTGTCGGAAGTCGAAGGGGCTTTGCTGGATATTTTGCGGGAAAGGAAATTGTCCGAGCTGGTCAACAAGATTGCCGACAAGCCTGGCAAGTAGTGGTTTTTTTTATATTTAACTGTATAAAAATCATATACAGTTAATTTGGCGCCGGATCGAAATTTGATCCTATTTTTATATTTTAAACTGTATTAAAAAATAATACAGTTTTGCTGTGGCGAGATGGGGCCGCGGCAAACCTGATGCAAGGCAGCCGGTGCGGGTGGCCAGCACCGGCTGCATTTTTATTGATTTCAGTCAGTTCTATCGGACGTAACGAACAGGAGTTTCACATGGAAAAAAATATGGCGGCGATCAGCGCCCAGAACGACAGCCTCCTCGATCTGCCGATTCGTGCCGGCAGCGCGGCATCGCCTTTGCGCTCGTGGCTGTCGGTGGTGGCGGTGGCGATAGGCGCGTTTGCTTTTGTCACGACCGAATTCCTGCCCGTCGGGCTGTTGCCGCAAATCGCGCGCGACCTCGGCGTCTCGCCCGGCACCGCCGGCTTGATGGTGACCACGCCGGGCGTAATTGCAGCAATCTCGGCGCCGGCGCTGATGCTGGGAGCAGGGCGCATCAACCGCCGCCTGATCTTGCTGATGCTGTCGGTGCTGCTGCTGGCATCCAACCTGATCTCGGCGATGGCGCCCGGCTTCGGCACGATGCTGCTGGGCCGGGCCTTGCTGGGCGCCGCGCTGGGCGGATTCTGGACGCTGGCGCTGGCAACTTCGGCGCGGCTGGTAAAAGAAGAGCATGCGGCCAAGGCAACCGCGATGATACTCACCGGCGTCACCTTCGCCACCGTGATCGGGGTGCCGCTTGGAACCTTCATCAGCACCCTGGCTTCCTGGCGCGCATCGTTCATCGCCACCGGTGTATTGGCTGCCGTGGCGCTGGCTGCGCAAGCACTGCTGCTGCCTTCGCTGCCTTCGAAAGCGGCGATACGCTTCAGCGACCTGGGCGCCTTGCTGGGCCGCGCCACCATCCGCAAGAGCCTGCTGATGGTAGCGCTGGTGTTCGGCGCGCACTTTTCCGCCTACACCTACGTCACGCCGTTCCTGGTGCAAAGCGCAGGATTGAGCCTGCCGGCAATTACATCGGTATTGCTGGGCTTCGGTTTCGTCGGGTTTGTTTCCAACTTCGGGATCTCGACCACCGTCTCGCGCAACCTGCAGCTGTCCTTGTTTTCCATGGTGGCGATCCTGATGGTGGCGCTGCTGGCGTTGCCGCTGCTGCATGCATCCCAGGCCGGCGTCGTGACCATGGTGCTGGCCTGGGGCGTAGCATTCGGCGCCATTCCTTTGTGCGCCAGCATCTGGCTGCAGCTGTCGTCGCCTGATCTGCCGGAAGCCGGTTCCGCGCTGTTCGTCAGCATCGTGCAGGTAGCCATTGCGGTGGGTTCGTCCACCGGCGGCGTGGTGGTCGATTCGCTCGGCATCCCGGCCACCTTGTGGCTGGGCGGCGCGCTGGCGCTGGCCAGCCTGGCGGTGATCGCCAGCTTCGGTTTCAACAACAAGAACCTGGCCGAGACCTTGAGCCAATAACCGGCCGCCCGCTTGGCCGGGCCTGCTGCGCCGGCTGTTGGCCAAGCTTGCATCCTGGCCAGGCGAAAAAAAACGCTGCGGATAAATCGGCAGCGTTTTTTTATGGGCGGGAAGGTATTAACCGCGCTTCTTGAACTCGTTGGTGCGTGTGTCGATTTCAATCATGTCGTCGGAACTGACGAACAGCGGCACCATGACGATGTGCTGGTTCGCTTCGATGGCGTTCTCGATCTTGGCTTCTTTCAGGACGTTGCCCGAAGTGTTGCCCTTGACCGCCGGTTCCGAGTAGACAACCTGGCGCGTGATGGTGGTCGGCAGTTCGACCGAAATTGCCTTGCCGTCGTAAAACACGGCTTCGCATTCCATGCCGTCTTTCAGGTAGTGCAGGGCGTCGCCCAGGTTTTCTTCTTCGATTTCATACTGTTCGTAGTCGGCGTCCATGAACACGAACAGCGGATCGGCGAAGTACGAATAGGTCACCGGTTTCTTGTCGAGCACGACCACGTCGAACTTGTCGTCGCCGCGGAAAACGTTTTCCATCGGGGCGTTGGTCAGCAGGTTCTTCAGTTTCCACTTGTAGGTGAAGCCCGTGCGGCTCGAACCGTTGACGTCAGAACGCAAGACGATCATAGGCTTACTGTCAACCATGATGATGTTGCCAACACGAATTTCTTTTGCAGGTTTCATAGCGAATATACGTAAAAAGTAGGTTACTTGAGAATCATCTGTAGCCCACTGGCAAAAAACGCCGCAAGCCAACGTATGATTGAATTTTTAATTGCGTCAAAAATTAGCCGTATATTTTAACCTATTTTTTCGCGCGGCTTATCTAACTGTTTCGGCAAACTTCAGTAAATTGCCGGCCAAGTCGCCATTTGCCAACATTTGCTGCTGCCAATCCATGGCCATCATGGCAATTTTCGGCATATCGGCTGCAAATGACGGCCATAGCGCAGGCCAGTCCACCGCTGCTTTCGTGGCTTCGTTCCAGCATAGGGAAAATTCGGCCAGCTTTTCCGTGGTGGCCGCATAGGACTGCAGGAATGCGTTCAATTTCACGTGATGCAAGTCTTCGTCTTGCGGATAGATATGCCAGACAAACGGCTTGCCGGCCCACTGGGCGCGCACAAAGGAATCCTCGCCCCGCACAAAATTGAGGTCGCAGGCCCATAGCAGCTTGTCGTAGTCCTGCTGGGGAAGGAAGGGCAGCACCCGCACGGTCAATGCATCGCGCGTTGCGCTGGCGCCGGCTGGCGCCGCTTGTCCCAGGAATGCCTCGACGGCGTCGACGGCAACGCCTTCGGGCACCAGGCAGGTAATCGCCTTGCCGCCGCCTTGCCATGCCTTGAACAAGGCCGCGACCGGCGCCTGCGGATAGCAGAACAGGGAAACCTTGAGGGACGCCATTTCAGCGGGCGTGACGCCAAGCTGCCGCAGAAAAGCCGCCATGGCGGCCTGGTCATCCTGGAATGCCTGGCGCTGCTGCAGCAGGCCGGATTCAAGCAGCAGGCCGCCGGTTTTGCCGGTGAAGCCGGGAAAGAAAAAATATTTGACCAAGGAGCGCGATTGGGGCGAAGGCAATGTGTGGCAACCTTCCACCCATGCTTCCGCGCTGAGCCCTTCCAGGTTCAGCCATACCGGATGCGGCACACGTTCCGCCATCGCCGCAATATAGGCGGGCGGAATGTCGCAGGCAAAAAATTCGATCACGATGTCGGCGATGTCGGCGGCCGTAAACACGCCGTCCTGGCCGCGCCAGTGGCGTATCGTGACGGCGCTCACCTGCTGCGTCTCGCGGTCGGTGGCGACTTGCGGACAGATCCGCTGGAAACTCTGCAGGTCGTCTACCCACAGGGTCACGGCTATGCCGTGTTCCTGTTCCAGCTGCCGCGCCAGGCGCCAGCAGATGCCGATGTCGCCGTAGTTGTCGACCACCTTGCAAAACAATGCCAAGGTCGTCTTTTGATGATGTTGGTCCAAGATCCAGGTTCCAGTGTGTGCCGTTTTTTTTATTGCCCGGCGGTTTTGCATTTGACAGTGTAATGTAATAATGCCGTCCCCCGTATGACACTGGACGACGAAGATGACGAATGAGCGCGACCTGATTGCCGACCTGACGCTGGCGGTAATCGATTTGGCAGGAGCCGTGGCGCAGATAGCGGAAACCATGCCCGGGCACACCAAGGCGCAGGTCAACGATTCGCTGAATGTGGCGGTGACCAAGCTGGAGCAGGTAGCGCTGGCCATTAGCGCCGGCGGCGAAGGCCGCAGCGAAGACGGTGACGTGGCCGCGGCGGCAACGGAAGCCGAAACGCAAGCCGGCTAGGCGGCTCGGTCGAAGCGGGCGTGCTCCAGCAGATGACGGACTATGATCCGGTGAAAAGGCATGATCGTTGCAAGATAAGTTCGTCCCGGGAGATTATTGGTCTTGACTACGGTGCTGACGGTCACCAGCGTGCCGGCGGTGCCGGCAGGCGCGACCGTCACGCTGACCCTGAAATCCAGGTGCTTGTCGTCGAACCCTAACACTACCTCTTGCGGTGATTGCGCAACGACAGGAAAACCGCCTATCGTGGGCTGCTGGGCACCCGCATCATCCACGCCTATCTCAACTGTTTTCAGTTGAAACAGCCTGACCACGCGGTTGCGTGTCGACACCAGCCGTTTTATCCAGGCAGGCGGATTCCTGAGGATAGCCTCGGCTGCCCGGCGCGCGTCCAGTCCCGGCATGCCAGCCTGGACCTGGTAAGCGTCGACAAAATCATGCCCGGGCAACAGTGCGCTGCAGCTTGGGCTCGGCATGACGAGGAGCGCGGTGTCGTTCATTTCTTACGCGTCCTGGCTTCGTACTCGGCCGCCGCGCTTTCAAACCGCTCGCGGGTGGTTTCTTCGTCGCGGCTGCCGAACGCGTAGTTCGCTTCCAGCCACATGACGTTGATGATGCCGAACGCTAGCGCCAGGCCGACTCCCAATATCCATGCGAAATACCACATAAGTTTCTCCCTTGTCCGGTCAGTAAGCGGTGTGTTCGTTGTCTTCGATATGCTTGAGGGTGACCTTGCCGCGCATCACCCGGTACACCCAGGTGGTGTACAGCATGATGATAGGCAGCATGATGACCACCACCCAGAACATGATGCCCAGCGTCTTGTGGCTCGATACCGCATCCCAGATAGTGAGGCTGCTGCTGGGGTCGAGCGAGGACGGCATGATGAACGGGAACAGCGCAGCGCCTGCGGTCAGGATCACGGCGGTGACGCTGACCCCGCTCGACAGGAAGGCCGCCATGGACTTGCCGGCGCTGCTGAATGCCGTGCACAGCAAAGCCGCGGCCACTGCCACGATCGGCAATGCCCAGGTTGCCGGCCAGCGCGCATAGTTGTCGAACCAGGCACCGGCGACAGTGGTCACGGTTTTAGCGGTCGGCATGAAGGCGGTATTCATGTCCGGCATGGCGCTGATGCGATAGCCGTGGATGCCGTAGGCGACCCAGAAGCCGCCGGCGATGAACAGCGCGGCGGTGGCCAGGCCGGCGATTCTGGCGACGCCGCGGGCGCGCCGGGCGATCACATCGTCGGTCTTGACCTGCAGGTAGGCGGCGCCGTGCATCAGCAGCATGGACACGCTCAGCAGGCCGGCCAGCAGCCCGAACGGATTGAGCAGCTGGAAGAAGTTGCCGGTATATTCGACCCGCATGGTGTCGTCGTAGTGGAAAGGCACGCCGAGGAACAGGTTGCCGAACGCCACGCCGAAAATCAGCGGCGGCACGAACCCGCCGGCGAACAGGCCCCAGTCCCAGGCATTGCGCCAGCGCGTGTCGGCCACCTTGCTGCGGTAGTCGAAGCCGACCGGGCGGAAGAACAGCGAGAACAGCAGCAGCATCAGCGCTACGTAAAAGCCGGAAAACGCAGCGCCGTACACCAGCGGCCAGGCCGCGAAGATGGCGCCGCCGGCGGTGATGAACCAGGTCTGGTTGCCTTCCCAGGTGCTGCCGATGGAATTGATGATGACGCGCCGCTCGCCGTCGGTCTTGCCGATGAACGGCAGCAGCATGCCGACGCCGAAGTCGAAGCCGTCGGTCAGGGCGAAGCCAATCAGCAATACGCCGACGAAACCCCACCAGATCACTTTCAGTGTTTCATAGTCAAAGATCATGCTGTTCCCCTTAGGCCTTGGCGGTGTGGTCGTGGCTGGCGCTGGGCTTGTCCAGCAGTTCCCAGTGGTATTTGCCGGTATGCAGGCTGCTTGGGCCGCGCCGCGCGTACTTCACCATCAGTATCATTTCAATGACGAACAGGAAGCTGTAGAAGCCGAGGAAGCCGGCCAGGCTGAAATACAGGCTGCCAGGCTGCAGGGTCGAGGCTGACAGGTGGGTCGGCAGCACGCCCGAGATGGTCCATGGCTGGCGGCCGTATTCGGCGAGCAGCCAGCCGAGTTCGATTGCGACCCATGGCAGCGGAATGCTGTACATCGCCAGGCGCAGCAGCCAGCGCTGCCTGGCCAGTTTCTTGCGGATCAGGAAATAGAACGAGCAGGAGAAAATGAACAGGAACAGGATGCCGAGGCCGACCATCAGGCGGAACGACCAGAACATCGGCGCGATCTTGGGAAAGGTGTCGTTGACCGCCATGGCGATCTGCTCAGGCGTGGCGTCGACCACCTTCGGCGTGTATTTCTTCAACAGCAGACCGTAGCCGAGATCGTGTTTCAGCTTGTCGAAATCGGCAATCGCTTGCGGCGACTTGTCGCCGCCCTTGAGGCGGGTCAGGGCGGCATATGCCAGCATGCCGTTGCGGATGCGTACTTCGTGCTCTTTTTTCAGGTCGTGGATGCCGCTGATCTGCTTGTCCACCGAGCGGGTGCCGATCAGGCCCAGCACGTAGGGAATCTTGAAGGCGAAATCGGTGCGCTGTTCTTTCTCGTTCGGCCAGCCGAACACGGTGATGCCGGCCGGCGCCGGTTCGGTATGCCATTCGGCTTCCATCGCCGCCATCTTGACCTTGTTGACTTCGCCGGCGGTGTAGCCGGATTCGTCGCCCAGCACGATCACCGACAAGGTCGACGCCAGGCCGAAGCCGGCGGCAATCGCGAACGAACGCAGGGCAAACGCGGTGTCGCGTCCTTTCAGCAGGTAGAAGGCGGAGATGCCGAGCACAAACATGGAGGCGGCGACGTAGCCGGCCGACAGGGTATGCACGAACTTGACCTGGGCCACCGGATTGAAGATGACGTCGACGATGCTGGTCAGCTCCATGCGCATGGTTTCATAGTTGAATTCGGCGCCGACCGGATTGTTCATCCAGCCGTTGGCGATCAGGATCCACAGCGCCGACAGGCTGGAGCCCAGCGCCACCAGGAAAGTGATCAGCAGATGCTGGACCCGCGACAGGCGGTCCCAGCCGAAGAAGAACAGGCCGACGAAGGTCGATTCGAGGAAGAAGGCCATCATGCCCTCGATCGCCAGCGGCGTGCCGAAAATGTCGCCGACATAATGCGAATAGTAGGACCAGTTGGTGCCGAACTGGAATTCCAGCGTGATGCCGGTGGCGATCCCCATGGCGAAGTTGATGCCGAACAGCTTGCCCCAGAAGCGCGTCATGTCTTTATAGACAGGGCTGCCGGTCATCACGTACACCGACTCCATGATGACCAGGATCCAGGCCAGTCCCAGGGTGAGCGGCACGAACAGGAAATGGAACATCGCGGTCGCCGCAAATTGCAGGCGGGACAGGGCGACGACTTCATCAATAGGAATCATTGGCGGGTCTCCGAAGGGGAAGGGTGGGAGGGTGAGGAAGATGCAGGTGCAGCGGGCGGCTGGCTCAGGAAATGCTGTTCGACCAGGCTGGTCGGCATGCGCATTTTCTTGGTTTGCGGCTCGGAGAAGAAAGCTTTCCAGAGCAGCGTCAGCAGGGCGATCTTGACGATCAGGATCAGGGTGATCTCGACTGCCAGCGGCAGCCGCGTGAATCTTTTGTTGGCGGAGAAAGACTGCATGCGTCTATTCCTTTAGCTGAACCGTCAGCTGCACATCGGGGTGATCGTGGTGGCTCTTGCTGCCGCCGGAGCCGACGCGGAACTTGTCGCGCACATCCAGCAGTTTCTTGACCTTGGAACCCATCTTCATCAGCGACGCCAGCGTTTCCGGCGACAGGCGTTGCACATCGTCGAACCAGGAACTGGACAGCTCGATCAGATTGTACATCTCGCGCATCCGCTGTTGCGCCTGTTTGTCGGTGTCGTTGGCCGGGTTTTCCAGCAAGGCGTCGCGCAGCATCGACAAGGTCGGCTCGATCTCGCGCCGGCGGCGCTCTTCCAGCAGGGTCTTGAAAATGTCCCAGATATCCTTGGGCGGCTCGAAGTATTCGCGGCGGTCGCCCGGCTGGTGCAGCAGCTTGACCAGGCGCCATGACTGCAGTTCTTTCAGGCCCATGCTGACGTTCGAGCGCGAGAAGGTCAGGTAGTCGGCAATCTGGTCGGCGTTCAGCGGCTGGCCCAGCACATACAGCAAGGCGTAGATCTGGCCGACGGTGCGGTTGATGCCCCAGCGGCTGCCCATTTCGCCGAAATGCGAGATGAAGCGCTGGGTCAGCGGCGTGAGGGGAGTGAGCGGACTGCCTGCGGGCTGGGTGGTGATTGGGGGCGTCATGATGTTTTGAATTTTCAGTAATTACTGAAATATAAGTCAAAACAGGAAAATATGCAAGGTCGTTGCCTTATGGTTATTCATCCGGGCGAATCGCTGTCTTTGCAGCAACTAAGTCGATGTTGCATCGCACGATAGGGCATTGAGCCGTTATAATTTCAGGCTGAGAAGGTTTTGTAGCGAATTTTTAATTATTGACGAGAGCACACCATGAGTCTGAATCAAGTATCGGCCGGGCGCGATTTGCCAAACGATTTCAACGTCATCATCGAGATCCCGATGAATGCCGATCCGATCAAGTACGAAGTCGACAAGGAGTCCGGCGCGATTTTTGTCGACCGCTTCATGGGTACTGCCATGCATTACCCTTGCAACTACGGCTATATCCCGCAAACCTTGTCGGACGACGGCGACCCGGTCGACGTGCTGGTGATTACTCCGTTCCCGCTGTTCCCAGGCGTGGTGGTGCGCTGCCGCCCGATCGGCGTCTTGAAGATGTCGGACGAAGCCGGCCAGGACGCCAAGCTGCTGGCTGTGCCGGTCGACAAGGTGCTGAGCATCTACACGCACTGGCAAAAGCCGGAAGACATGAATGAACTGCGCCTGAAGCAGATCCAGCATTTCTTCGAGCACTACAAAGACCTGGAAAAGGGCAAATGGGTCAAGATCGACGGCTGGTTCGGTCCGGATGAAGCGCGCAAGGAAATCCTGTCTGGCGTCGAGTCTTACAAGAAATCCGTTGCGGCGTAATTTGCCCCAGGTTTAATAAAAAAGCGCACTTTGAACTGAGCCCCAAAAGTTGGATGCCAACTTTTGGGGCTTTTTAATTTCATGCAATAACCAGCTCCAAATTTGTTTGATCTACATGAGGTACGCCACAGCGAGTCTCTCTAAGGGGGGAGTGAATCCGCGCCGTTGACGATTTGCTCGAAGCGTTCTGCGCTGTTCAGTACCGCATCAAGTTGCGGGATGTGGCCGAAGATCATGCCGGTCATTGCTTCGTAATCTCTTTCAATGGCATCTCGCATCATGAGGCTCGGCGTCAACGTGAACGTACCTGGCGCGGCAATATCGAGCCCCAGATCGGCGCTGCCGAAGAACAGCCTTGCATGGCGGGCGCAATCGGTCGCCAGCACGTGATCGGATTGCCACATGGCAGCTAGCGGGGCCTGCATCAGTTGATGCACGTCATAGTAGTGGCGTGAGACGCGTTGCCCGCCGTGTCGTAACTCGCCTCGACGATCGTGCCACTGGCGGAGGCCGTGCAAGATCATGACCTTGTCCCAAAAAGTACGTTCTGGATTCACAGTGATAACATTCGTCACGGTCAAGTCCAGGTCGGGAAGATCTTGCGTAACATACGGCGTGACGGTGGCTGCGGCATGCGGATCGAGGGCAGATTTGGCGCCGGCCTCAATCTTGACGGCTGAACGGATGTAATCGCCGGCAGTAACCGTGACCGCGGGATACCAGAACAGCAGACTCTGGCCATCTTTGTCGTCGGGGTCGGGTTCCAGCCGAAAACGGTTTGCGGGAATGACGGATGATGCGAGCTGGATGAATTGCGCGGTCAACGGCCCAGCGACATAGCCCTGACATGCATCGCGGATGGCTTCGAGACGTGCACGGCGCTTCCTCCCGCTCAGCGCATCCAGATCGGCAGCTTCTGCACCTTGTCCTAAATCATCACGGAACACGGTGATATCAATGTCTTCGGAAAAGCGCGAGATGAGGCCGAAAGCCTTGGAAAGCGAGGTGCCGCCCTTGAACAGCAGCCGGGGGCCGCCACCCTCCAGGCCGTTGAACAGTGCGTCCAGCACCCAGCAGACCCAGAAGTCCTTTTCGACATTCTGGACCGCTGTGCCAAGACGGGTTGCCGCGCCGAGAAACAAATCTCGGCGCTCGTCATCGCTGGCAGTGATGACAGCATGGAATGCCGGATTCAATGCGCCTCCACGTATTTGACATTGCGGCGACGCACTGATGGCGGCTTTTCAGTCCCGGGAGATTGACGTGTCGCCTGCGGCGCACATCCGGGGAGCTCGCGGACCAGGCTTTGCATCCACGCCGGCAATACGTTGAAACCCTCGCGCAGATCGCGGCGGATCGCGGCGCCGTGTACAGGATCGTCCAGAACCTTGGACAATTTGTTCAGGACAAGAGAACGCTCCGAAGTCAATGTGTCTTTCAACCAATACAACGCCTGTACGATGCGCATGGCCGGACGCCCCGCCCAATAAAGGCGGCTGGGTGCCGTCTGCTTGAACTCAACGACTAGCTTGTCTAGTTGCACTGTGCGACGGCGGGCGTCGGTATGGATGGTGATGCGAGCCGGTACCGCATCGGTCAGGCCAAGGTCATTGGCGGCGGTCATGCCGTCGACCAGCAGGCGCAATTGATCCCGGCGGGCAATAGCTTCCACCACTGAACGATAGTCCGGAGACGTGGGGCGCCCGGTCAGGCTATTCAGCTTGGGCCGGTCATATAGGCCTCTGTCGATACGACGCAACTCTCCTGCCTGCACCATGCGCTGCAGAGTCTTGTCGATGGCATCACGGCTGCCCAGCTGTGCAAAATCGGTTGGTACCCAGACTTGCCTAGGGCCAGCTGCTTCGATCAGTGCCGAAATGTGGGATTTAAGAGCAGACATTATTTCTCCTGTCCGATATTTATATATCTTTTTCGGACATTTTTCAAGAATTTGTCCGAAAAATGTGGTTTTATTTCGGACGATCTGAGAGCCGCTCCACCATTTGTGGCTACCTATGCGCTGTCATGGCCTTGACCCCGCACGCGGGGATTTTATAGTGCGCGGACTGTTGTAACCCGAAGGAGCATTGTCCTTATTACCTAGCCGCTTTCACCAGCAGCATCAGGCGTCCGCCAAACTGGTTCAGCAGCAAACCGCACAGCACCAGCAGCCCGGCCATGATTTTCCACGGCTGCAGCGCTTCGCCCAGCACCAGGCTCGCGCTCAGCATGCCGGCCACCGGCACCAGCAGCGAAAACGGGGCGACCGTGGCGGCCGGGTATTTGCGCATCAGGGTCGACCAGATGGCGAAACCGAGGATGGTGGTCGGATAAGACTGGAACAGCACGGCGCCGGCCGAGATCCAGCTGAAGCGAGCGGCGGCATCCTGCCAGGCCGCCGGCCCTTCGATCGCCAGCGAAGCCAGCAGCAGGCCGGGCGCCGCCAGCAGCGAACCCCACGCCACCAGCGCCAGCGGATTGACCTTGCCGATCTGTTTGGTGACGATATTGGCGGCGGCCCAGCTGAGGCCGGCACCCACCACCAGCAGGAAGCCGATGACGGTAGCGGCGCCGTCCAGGTGCGCGGCTACCAGGCCCATGCCGGCAAAGGCGATCAGGGCGCCAGCAACCTGCGCCGCGCGCGGCCGTTCTCCGAGGACGAGAACCGCCAGTCCGACCGTGAAAAAGACCTGCAGCTGCATCACCAGCGACGCCAGGCCCGGCGCAAATCCCAGCTTCATCCCGTAGAACAGCAAGGAAAACTGGCCGGCGAACTGCAAGCCGCCGTAGGCGATCAGCAGACGCCAGGGAATTGCCGGCCGCCTGATGAAAAACACCAGGGGCAGCGCCGCACAGATAAAGCGCAATGCGCAAAACAGGATAGGCGGCAAACCCTGCAGGCCGATCTTGATCGCGACGAAATTGAAGCCCCAGATGGAGACGGTCAGTACTGCCAGCAAAATGTCGGTGGGTTGCATCTCGAATTGCTCCGTAAGGGAAGGATGAAGCAAGTCTATTGTTTCTGTGTGATGATTAAAGCGGCTTTTATAAAATCATTGTTTCTCTATAAAAAATATGATCGATTTGCAAAGAATGGTGGCGTTCGCCGCCGTGGCGGACCACGGCAGCTTTTCAATTGCGGCGGCACGGCTGGAAGTGTCGAATTCGCACATCAGCAAACAGGTCAGTGCGCTGGAGCGCGAGCTGCGGGTGCGCCTGCTGCAACGGACCACGCGCAGCCTCAGCCTGACCGAAGCCGGTGAACTGTTTTACCGGCGCTGCAAGACCATCTTGTCGGATGTGGCGGAAGCGGAGCAGGAGGTATTGCGCCGCCAGGATTCGCCGCAGGGAATTTTGCGGGTGACGGCGCCGGCCAATTTCGCCAATGCCTGCCTGCCGGACATCATCTGCGATTTCATGCGGCGGCACCCGGAGATCGAACTGGAGCTGACGCTGTCCGACCTGTTCTTCGACCTGGCCGAGCGCGGCATCGACGTCGCCTTGCGCATCGCCACCACGCCGCCGGAGAATGTGCATGCGCGCCTGCTGCACCAGATCGACTGGAGCGTGGTCGGCAGCGCCGGATATTTCGCCACGCGCCGCCAGCCGCAGACGCTGGCCGAACTGCCGGCCTACGACTGCCTGGCCGACAACGTGATGTCAGCCAAGGACGTGTGGCAGTTCGAGGAAATCGGCGGCAAGCCGGGGCAGCACCACGAAATCGGCATCGATCCGCACATCAACTGCAATAACAGCGTCTGGCTGCGCGAATGCATCCTGCGCGGGATGGGCATAGGCTTGCTGCCGGACTACATGATCGGCGCCGACCTGGCGCAAAAGAAGCTGCTCAAGCTGCTGCCGCAATACGCGCCGTTGCCGCGCCGCCGGCTGTACGGCATCTACCTGCCGAACCGCTACCTGTCGTCCAAGGTCAGGCTGTTCCTGGAAGCGGTAGAGCAGGGCTTGCAGCGGCCGTCCTGAAACGTCTCACGCCCTGGCCTTCAGCGCCAGCAGCAGGCGCCCGCCGAACTGGTTCAAGGCCAGGCCGGCCAGCACCAGCAGGGCGGCGACGATTTTCCACCATTGCAGCGATTCATCCAGCACGGCGGCGGCGCTCAGCATGCCCACCAGCGGCACCAGCAGTGAAAACGGCGCCACCGTGGCGGCCGGGTATTTGCGCATCAGGATAGTCCAGATGCCGTAGCCGACGATGGTGTTCGGATAGGACTGGTAAAACACCGCCGCCACTGAAACCCAGCCGAAATGGGCAAAGGCGTTGTGCCAGGCGGCCGGGCCTTCGAGCAAGGCCGAGGCCAGCAGCAAGGGCGGCGCCGCCATCAGCGAACCCCAGGCCATCAGCGCCAGCGGATTGATCTTGCCGATTTTCTTGGTGACGATATTGGCGCTGGCCCAGCTCAGGCCGGCGCCGATCACCAGCAGGAAGCCGATCACGGTGGCCTTCGCTTCCAGGTGCGTCGCCACCAGCACGATGCCGGCCAGCGCCACCAGCGCGCCCAGCAACTGCGTCAGCAGCGGTCGTTCGCCCAGCAGCAGCACCGCCAGGCCGATCGTGAAAAACGCCTGCAGCTGGATCACCAGCGACGCCAGTCCGGCGCCTATGCCCAGCTGCATGCCCGAGAACAGCAAGGAAAACTGCAGGGCGAACTGGAACAGGCCGAAGCCGATCAGGTAGCGCCAGGGAATCGGCGGCCGCTTGATGAAAAACACCAGCGGCAGCGCGGCAAACACGAAGCGCAGCGCGGAAAACAGCAGCGGCGGCAAGCCCGCCAGGCCGATCTTGATCACGACGAAATTCATGCCCCAGATCGTGACGGTCAGCAAGGCTAGCAGGATGTCGGTGGGTTGCATGGCTATGTGGCGCGAGGAATGAGGAAGCTAGAGCGAAGCCGCGCGGAACGGATTGCGGTCGTTCAGCTCATCCATATAGCTGTCGATGCCGTCGGCTTCGCGTTCCAGGAAATTCGCCACCGCATCGGCGAAAGCGGGATGGGCCAGCCAGTGCGCCGACCAGGTCTTTTGCGGCAGGAAACCGCGCGCCATCTTGTGTTCGCCCTGGGCGCCGCCTTCAAAGCAGGCGATCTTTTGCTCGATGCAGAATTCCAGCGGCTGGTAATAGGCGGTTTCAAAATGCAGGCAGGGCACGAACTCAAGCGCGCCCCAATACCGGCCGTACAGGGTCTGGCCGGTATGGATCAGCAGCGACGAGGCAATCGGCCGGCCGTCGCGCTCGGCCACGATCAGCAGGATATTCTGCGGCATGCTGGCCCCTATCCTGAGGAAAAAATCCAGGTTCAGGTAAGGCGTGGAGCGATGTTCGGCATAGGTCTGCGCATAACAGCGGTTGAAGAAGATCCAGTCCGCTTCGGTCGCGTCCGTGCCGCGCACCCGGCGCAGCCGCACGCCGGCGTCGGCTACCTTGCGCCGTTCGGCCAGGATGTTCTTGCGCTTCTTGCGTTCCAGCGTATCGAGAAACGCCGTGAAGTCGCGGTAGCCCGGGTTCAGCCAGTGGAACTGGACCCCGCTGCGCAGCATGAAGCCGGCCTGTTGCAGGGCCGCGGCCTGTTCGGCGGGCGGATACAGGATGTGGGTGGATGAGGTCTGCGTGTCCTTGCGCAGGGACCGCAGCACCTCGACCAGCGCCGCCCGCGCCGGTTCGTCGCGCGCCAGCAGGCGTCCGCCGGTAACCGGCGTGAACGGGATCGCCGACAAAAGTTTCGGGTAATACTCCAGGCCGTTGCGCTGGTAGGCGTCGGCCCAGGCCCAGTCGAACACGTATTCGCCGTAGGAGTGGAATTTGACGTACAGGGGCAGGGCTGCGATCAGCTGCGGCGGGTTGCAGCCTGGGTTACTGCTTTCTTCCCACAAGGTCAGGTATTGCGGCTGCCAGCCGGTTTTTTCCGAGGCGCTGCCGCTTTCATGCAAGGCATGCAGGAAGGCGAACGACAGGAAGGGATTGGCGTCGGCCTGCAAGGCCAGCAATCCGTCCCATGCCGCCTGGCCGACTTCGCTCAGGGATGAAACAATGCGCGTGGAGGTCTTGGTTGTTGTCTTGTTAATCAAGGACGTGGCGAGCTGTGAATGTGGGTGGCGAAAGCGATGAGTTTAGCACCGCCGCCGGCGTTCTGCCGCCTGCGCCCAAGGGCAAGGCATTAGCATGCGATAATTGGCCAATCAAGCAGAGCGCAGGAAGAATGATGACAACCAACAAATTTCTGAACCTTTACTCCCATGATTTCGCGCGCGTCGCCGTCGCCATCCCGAAATGCCGGATAGCCGACCCCGCCTTCAACGCCGCCGAGACCATCGCGCTGGCCAGGCAGGCAGAACAGCAAGGCGCCGTGCTGGCAGCGTTTCCGGAGCTGGGTTTGTCCGCCTATACCTGCGACGACCTGTTCCACCAGCGCGCTCTGCTGGATGCCTGCGAAGCGGCTTTGGCCACGGTGGTTGAAGCTTCAGCCACGCTCTCGCTGGCGCTGATCGTCGGCCTGCCTTTGCGCGTCGGCCACCAGCTGTTCAATTGCGCGGTGGTGGTTGCAGGCGGCCGCATCCAGGGCATCGTCCCGAAAAGCTACCTGCCGAACTACGGCGAATTCTACGAAATGCGCCAGTTCAGCCCGGCTGAAAACGCCGCGGCCAGCCAGGTCGAACTGTTCGGCGCCAGCGTTCCGTTCGGCACAGGATTGCTGTTTGAAGTCAGCAACCTGCCGCTGCTGAAATTCCATGTCGAGATTTGCGAAGACGTATGGGTGCCGATTCCGCCATCGTCGTTCGCGGCGCTGGCCGGCGCCAGCGTGCTGGTCAACCTGTCCGCTTCCAACGTAGTGGTCGGCAAGGCGGGCTACCGCCACCAGCTGGTCGCGCAGCAATCCGCGCGCTGCCTGTCGGCTTACCTGTACACCTCGGCGGGCAAGGGCGAATCGTCGACCGACCTGGCCTGGGACGGGCAGGGCCTGATCTACGAAAACGGCGAGCTGCTGGCGGAATCCGAGCGTTTCCTGGACGACTCGCACACCATCTTCGCCGATGTCGACCTCGAACGCTTGTCGCGCGAGCGGATGCGCCAGACTACTTTCGGCCAGTCGGCGCGGCGCCATGCGGGCGAAGTCGCCAGGTTCGAGGTGATCCGCTTCGCGCTGGCCCTGCCGCTCGACAAGGCTTTGCCGCTGGCGCGCACCGTCGAGCGCTTCCCTTACGTTCCAGCCGATCCCAAGCGGCGCGACGAACGCTGCACCGAGGTCTACAACATCCAGGTGCAGGCGCTGGTGCAGCGCCTGTCCGCCAGCAAGATATCCAAGGTGGTGATCGGCGTCTCGGGCGGGCTCGATTCGACCCACGCCTTGCTGGTCTGCGCCAAGGCGATGGACCGCCTCAACCTGCCGCGCGCGAATATCCTGGCCTATACCATGCCGGGTTTCGCCACCAGCGAGCGCACCCTGCTGCAGGCCAGGCAGCTGATGCAAGTGGTCGGCGCCAGCGCAGCCGAAATCGATATCCGCCCGAGCTGCCTGCAGATGCTGAAAGACCTGGGCCATCCGTATGCCGACGGCCAGGAGCAGTTCGACATCACCTTCGAGAACGTCCAGGCCGGCGAACGCACCAACCATCTGTTCCGCCTGGCCAACTTCAATAACGCGATCGTCATCGGCACCGGCGACCTGAGCGAGCTGGCGCTGGGCTGGTGCACCTACGGCGTGGGCGACCACATGTCGCACTACAACGTCAACGCCAGCGTGCCGAAGACGCTGATCAGCCACCTGGTGCGCTGGGTGGCCGAGACCGGCGCCATCGGCGGCCAGGGCTCCGATGTGCTGCTCAATGTCCTGGATACGGAAATCAGCCCCGAACTGGTGCCCGGCAAGGCCAGCGGCAAGCCTGAGCAGATCACGGAAAACGTCATCGGCCCGTATGAGTTGCAGGACTTCAACCTGTACTACATCCTGCGCTACGGCTTTGCGCCGTCGAAAGTCGCTTTCCTGGCGTTCTCGGCCTGGCAAGACAAGAGCGCAGGCAACTGGCCTAACGACGCCAAGGTGGTCCGCAACCAGTACGACCTGGCGGCGATCAAGCGCAACCTGGCGATTTTCCTCGACCGCTTTTTCCGCACCAGCCAGTTCAAGCGTTCCTGCGTGCCCAACGCACCTAAAGTGGGCAGCGGCGGCTCTCTGTCGCCGCGCGGCGACTGGCGCGCGCCGAGCGATTCGGAGGCAACGGTCTGGCTGGACGACCTGGACAATATTCCCGGCTGACAGCCGGCCCGCCGCAGGCGATGCGAGATTCCCGGTGCCAGGCACTGTGTTTTAAATACACTTATTGATTTGGGCGTATAGACAAACCGGGTTTTTCATATACTCTTCTAGCTTGCGCTTCAACTGGACGCGTCCCGCCTGGGGTGCGTTCGCTGCAAAGATTTATGTTTTAATGCCTAAAGGAGTTGTCATGAAGCAAATTACCGCCGTTATCAAACCCTTCAAGCTGGACGAGGTGCGTGAAGCCCTCGCCGAAGTTGGCGTCACCGGCCTGACCGTGACTGAAGTAAAAGGCTTCGGCCGCCAGAAAGGCCATACCGAGCTGTACCGCGGCGCCGAATACGTGGTCGATTTCCTGCCCAAGGTGAAAGTCGAACTGGTGATCGACGACGCCCTTACCGAACGCGCAGTGGACGCCATCATCAAGGCCGCGCGCACCGGCAAGATCGGCGACGGCAAGATCTTCGTGCGCAATATCGAGCAGGTAATCCGCATCCGCACTGGTGAAACCGGCCCCGACGCAGTCTGATGCTTCCGGCGTAGCAATCGTTACTGCCTTCCCTCTTCGCTATTCCGGCCGCGGTCGTTCGATGTAATGGATGACTGACCGCGGTTCCAGGCTCATCCCGCCATTCCAGACATTCCCGCCGGATCCAGGTTGCCGCTTGTGAAAGCCGGTAAAACGTTTTCCGCATACTCTCCTGCGTTTTTCTTATTGGACGCGGATTGCGCCCGCAAGCTATCGTTTCCTCTTCCGCAACACGGCGCGATCACGAGTGCGTTTTTAGTGTGGCGCCACAGAAGAGGTGATCCATGTCGTCTACCGCGACCATTGCAATTGAAGAAAGCCAGGTCGACCTGTTACCCCGGGTCCTTCCGGCGCATCGTATCGGCAGCGACCGGGAAGCGTTGGACATCGCGCAGGCATTGGCCGCCGAGTTCCGCACCGGCGCCAGCGAACGCGACCGCGAACGGCGCTTGCCGTGGGCGGAAATCGAAAAATTTTCGGCCAGCGGCCTGGGCGGCATCAGCGTGCCGCGCGCATTCGGCGGCGCCGAGGTTTCCTACCGCACGCTGGCCGAAGTATTCCGCGTGCTGTGCTCGGCCGATCCGGCATTGGGACAGATCCCGCAAAACCATTTCGGCATCCTCGGCGTGGTCGCGCAAAGCGCCGACGCCGCGCAGAAAACGCGCATCTACGCCGACGTGCTGGCCGGCCAGCGGATCGGCAACGCCGGGCCGGAACGCGGCACCAAGAACATCCTGGAGATGAAGGCGCGGCTGCTGGAAACGCCCACCGGCTATCGCCTGAGCGGCAAGAAATTCTATTCCACCGGCGCCTTGTTTGCGCACTGGGTGCCGGTCAAGGCGCTCGATGAGCAAGGGCGCGTGGTGCTGGTATTTGTCAGGCGCGGCACACCCGGCCTGACTATCGTCGACGACTGGTCCGGTTTCGGCCAGCGCACCACCGCCAGCGGCACGGTGCTGCTGGATAACCTGCCGGTGGCGATTGAAAACGTATTGCCGCTGCATAGGCAAGCCGAGCAGGCCAGCATACAAGGTCCGGTTTCGCAACTGATCCAGGCGGCGATCGACGCCGGCATCGCCGAAGCCGCGGTCGACGACGCCATCCATTTCGTGCGCACCCGTTCCCGTCCCTGGGCCGACAGCGGGGTGGAGCGCGCCAGCGACGATCCCTATGTCATCCGCGATATCGGCGACCTGAAGATCCGCCTGCATGCGGCCAACGCGCTGCTGGCAAAGGCTGCCGGCCTGCTTGACCAGATCGCCGCGGTGACGATCGATGCCGAAGCCTCGGCGCGCGCCTCGATTGCAGTGGCCAAGGCCAAGGTGCTGACGACCGAGATCGCCTTGCATGCCAGCGAAAAGCTGTTCGAGCTGGCCGGTTCCGCCGCCACCCTGGCTGAACACAACCTGGACCGCCACTGGCGCAACGCGCGCACCCACACCTTGCACGATCCGGTGCGCTGGAAACTGCACGCCATCGGCAACTATCTGCTGAACGGCATCGCCCCTGCGCGCCATTCCTGGAACTGAGACCATGACTACATCCATCAAATCCGCAGAAGGCCCGGTGGTGCGCATCCTCGACGATATCCAGGCGCTCGCCGCGGCGCGCGCGCTGGCGGCCTCGTTTGTCAAGGAAGCCAGCCAGCGCGACCGCCAGCGCCAGCTGCCGCTGCATGAACTGGAACAGTTCTCCCGCTCCGGCCTGTGGGGAATTTCGGTGCCGCGCGCCTATGGCGGCGCCGGCGTCTCGTTTGCCACGCTGGCGGAAGTGATCGCCACCATCGCCGCGGCCGACGGGTCGCTCGGGCAGATTCCGCAAAATCATTTTTATGCGGTCGAGATCCTGCGCGTGAACGGCAGTGAAACGCAAAAGCGCTTTTATTTTGACCGGATCCTGGCCGGCGAGCGTTTCGGCAATGCACTGGCAGAGCTCGGCACCCGCACGTCGCAGGAACGGCGCACTCGCCTGGACAAGGACGGCGACGGTTTCCGCATCAACGGCCGCAAATTCTATGCGACCGGCGCGCTGTATGCGCACCGCATCCCGGTATCGGTGATCGACGGCGACGGCGTGCAGCAGCTGGCGATCGTCAAGCGCGACGCCGCCGGCGTCAACGTGATCGACGACTGGTCCGGTTTCGGCCAGCGCACTACCGGCAGCGGTTCGGTGGTGCTGGACAATGTCCGGGTCGAGGCGGAGGAGGTGCTGCCGTTCCAGAGCGCCTTTGAACGTCCGACGTCGCTCGGGCCGGTGGCGCAACTGCTGCATGCGGCGATCGACGTCGGCATCGCCCGGGCGGCGCTGCACGATGCGGCCATCTTCGTGCGCACCCGTTCGCGGGCCTGGATCGACAGCAAGGTCGAGCGTGCGATAGACGATCCTTTGACCGTGCGCGAGTTTGGCGACCTTGCGGTGCGCCTGGCCGGCGCCGAAGCGCTGCTTGAGCTGGCCGGGGAAGCCGTGGACCGGGCCGCGGCGGTGCCGGATGCCGACAGCGTCGCCGCCGCCTCGATTGCGGTCGCCGAAGCGCGGGTCCTGACCACGGAAATATCGCTGGCCGCCGGCAGCAAGCTGTTCGAGCTGGCCGGCACCCAGGCGACCTTGTCCGAACACAACCTCGACCGGCATTGGCGCAATGCGCGCACCCACACGCTGCACGATCCGGTGCGCTGGAAATACCACGCCGTCGGCAACTATTACCTGAACCATAAAAACCCACCGCGCCACGGCGCCATCTAAGCCACAGCATGCCGAAGAAACAAATCCGCCTCAACGCGTTCAACATGAACTGCGTCGGGCATATCAACCATGGCCTGTGGACCCATCCGCGCGACCATTCCAGCGACTACGCCAGCATCGCATACTGGACCGAGCAGGCCCAGCTGCTGGAGCGCGGCAAGTTCGACGGCCTGTTCCTGGCCGACATCGTCGGCGTCTACGACGTCTACCAAGGCTCGGCCGACCTGACCTTGCGCGAATCGATACAGCTGCCGGTCAACGATCCGCTGCTGCTGGTGTCGGCGATGGCTGCGGTGACCAGGCATCTCGGTTTCGGCGTCACCGTCAACCTGACTTACGAAGCGCCTTACCTGTTCGCGCGCCGCATGTCGACCCTGGACCACCTGACGCGCGGCAGGATCGGCTGGAATATCGTCACCGGCTACCTCGACAGCGCCGCGCGCGCCATGGGCCTGAGCGAACAGCCTGAGCACGATGCGCGCTACGAGCGCGCCGAAGAATTCATGCAGGTGCTATATAAACTGTGGGAGGGCAGCTGGGAGGACGGCGCCGTGCTGCGCGACCGTCAGCGCCGGGTATATGCGGATCCAGCCAAGGTGCACAGGATCGCGCATCGCGGCCGGCATTACCAGGTGGACGGCTATCATTTAAGCGAACCCTCGCCGCAGCGCACGCCGGTGCTGTACCAGGCCGGCGCCTCCGACCGCGGCCAGCAGTTCGCCGCAGCCCATGCGGAATGCGTGTTCATCTCCAGCCAGAAACCGGAGGCGGCGCGCAAGCTGGTCAGCGATTTGCGCGACCAGGCGCAACTGGCCGGCCGTTACCGGCATGACCTGAAAATCTTCATGGGCATTTCCGTGATCGTTGCGCCGACCGCCGCCGAAGCACGGGAAAAATATACCGAATACTGCCGCTACGCCAACCCGGAAGCCGGCCTGGCGCATTTTTCCAGCGGCACCGGGTTCGATTTTTCTACGTACGGCATAGACGAAGCCATCAAGCCGGCCAGCAGCAATGCGATCCAGTCTTCCGCCAAGGCGGTGACGGCGGCCGAGGCCGGCTGGACTGTGCGCAAGCTGCTGGACCAGCTGGCGCTGGGCGGCCGTTACGTGACCGTCGTCGGTTCGCCGCAGCAGGTTGCAGACCAGCTGGAGGCGTGGGTAAGGGATACCGATATCGACGGCTTCAACCTGGCGCGCACGGTAGCGCCGGAGAGTTTTGAAGACTTCGTCAACCTGGTGATTCCTGAGTTGCAGGCGCGCGGTTCTTACAAGCTGGACTATGAGCCGGGGACCCTGCGCGAGAAACTGTTCGAGGCCGGGCAGCCGACCTTGCCCGGCAGGCACCCGGCGGCCGGCTACCGGCAAGCGGCACGGACATGATTCAGCGCCGGCGGCGGCGCTGGTACATGTCCATCAGCGGCGTCGAGGAAATGCCGTGCATGACGATCGACATCGCCACCACCGTCAACACCATGGAACTGACATGCGGCGCCAGCGCCGGCGAGCGGTAGCCGTCGGGCGCGGTCCACGGATATTGCAGCGCGAACATCAGGTAGTACAGCGAGCCGATGCCCTTGATGCCGAACCATGCCAACAGGCGCCGCTGCAAGGGCGTGACGTTGGCGCCGGCCAGCGCCAGCGCCACCGAAAGCGGCCGGATGATAAAAAACAGCAGTAACGCAAGCAGCGCTCCCGCCGCCGAAAAGCCGATGTGCGACAGCAGGATGCCGGTCAGGGTCACCATCAGGAATTCGGCAAACTGCTCCAGCTGCATGTTAAAGCCGAGCACCGCTTCCGTCATGTAGGCGGAAGCCTTGGCCGGATGGGTCGCCACCTCTTCCTTGTCGTCCGCATGGGGCACATGCGCCACGGCTGGAGCCTGGTTGGGATCGACTCCCTGCAGGCCGCTGTTGGTCGACTCGATGCGCCGCATCGCCAGGCCGGCGGCGAACACCGCCAGGAAGCCGATGCCATGGATCGCCTCCGTTGCGCCATAGGACAGCGCAATCAGGCCGATGCCAAGGAATTCTTCCATTCCCAGCGCCAGCCGGAACCGCCGCCGCAAGCCGACCACCAGGCGTCCCAGCAGCCAGCCGGAGAGCCAGCCGCCGACCAGCCCGGCGGCCACGCCCCAGGCGACGTGCAGCATTGCATAGTCATTGGTATAAGCGGCAGCCGAAGGCACGCCCAGCAAAGACAAGCCCAGCATGACGAACGGAAACGCGGTGCCGTCGTTCAGGCCGCCTTCGCCGGTCAGGCTATAGCGGATGCGGTCGCGGTCGCTGACATGCTTGATCTGGACGTCGGAGGCCAGCACCGGGTCGGTTGGCGCCAGGATGCCGCCGAGCAGGATGGCGGCGCCCAGCGGCAGGCCGAACACGAACATGCCGGCCAGCGCTACCAGCGGAATCGTGACCAGCATGGCCAGCACGCCCAGCCGCAGCGGCAGCCGCCAGATGCGGTCGCGGAACGGCATGCGCAGTTTCAGGCCCACAGTGAACAAGGACAGCAGCAATGCCAGCTTGGCCAGCGTGGCCAGCAATTCGGCGTGCTGGTCCGGCGCGACATTGATCAGGCCGCTCACAGCCGGTCCCAGGATATAGCCGACAGGCAGGTAGAACATTGCCGGGCTGATCGGCAGGCGATCCAGCAACGACGCCATCAAGCCCATGGACAACAGCAGCGCGCCGACGATCAGGTACCAGATGATTGATTGATCGATGGCAAGGCCTCCTCGCATGAAATAACCGCCGCCGGAGCGCTCAGTATGGGGAGCCGACGCGGCCTGATCTGTACGCTGACTAACAGAGTAGGGACGGAAGCGGATTTCCGGTTGTTCCTGCCAGTTGTCGGCGCCGCAAAAGATGCAATGCAATGTTGAACAGCGCACCGATTTTTGCACCAGGAAGTTTTATAACGATGCTTTATCGGACCTCGCGGCGTGCGGTGATTACCGTTGCGGAAAATCAGTCAGTTGTTTTATTGAAAGGAGTTGTCATGCCGGCAAATGCATGGAGCAAGAAGCGCGAGCGCCAGTACGCGCACATCAAGGAAAGCCTGGTCAAGCACGGCAAGCGCAAGCAGCTTGCAGAAGAGATCGCCGCCCGCGTCGTCAACAAAGAGCGCGCGCAGCACGGCGAAGCGGAGCAGGCAAGCAGCTTGTCGCTCAAGGACATGCCGGCTGGCCGGCGCGGCGGCTTGCGCTCGCATCGCGGCGCGGGCGGGCGCACTTTCGCCCAGCTTTACAACGAGGCAAGGCAGCGCGGCGTGAAAGGGCGCTCCAAGATGAACAAGGCGCAGCTGGAGCAGGCGCTCGGCAGCCGCCGCACTGCTGCGTGAGCAGCATGGGCGGCAAGAACGAAGCCTTGTTCAGCCATTGTGTTTTTTGACCCAGGAAACGTAGTTGTCCATCCAGCCTTGCAGGAAAGGCTTGCTGTCTGCGCCGATATCGCCGGCTGCGTCGAACAAGCCGTCCTTGGCCTGGATGAACGCTTCGGGCTGGCCCAGCGTCGGCACATCCAGGTAGGCGAGGACATTGCGCAAATGCTGTTGCGACAGGGCGGTGCCGACAGCGCCGAGCGATACGCCGATGACGCCGGCCGGCTTGCCGGCCCAGGCGTTTTGGCCATAGGGACGGGATGCATGGTCGATGGCGTTCTTGAGCACGCCGGGGATCGAGCGGTTATATTCAGCCGTGACGAACAGCAAGCCCTGGGCTCCCGTGACCTCGGCTTTCAGGCGCTTGACGGCTTCCGCCTGGTTGGCGTCGTCGTCCTGGTTGTAGAGCGGCAGGTCGCCGATCTGGACCTGCTTGAATACGAATTCGGACGGCGCCAGCCTTGCGATGGCGGTCGCCAGCTTGCGGTTGAACGAATCGCGGCGAAGGCTGCCGACGACGACTGCGATCTGGTATTGGCTCATGAGTGTCTCCAAGAAAGAGGGGATGGCTGCCGTTTACGGGAAGCGCCAGTCTTGCATGGGAAAACGGTAGCGTCAGTGCGGTATCGAACCTAGCTTGGCCTGGCGGCTCCTGTTTGTTGTCTGGCGCACAGACATGGAGAGCGAATGTTCAATATCGTATTGGCATCTTACGACAAAAGGCGTGAGCCCGCGCCTTGCCGGGCCTTTCTTGCAGAAGGGGCGGTTTTCTCCGGATCAAAATGACTGTTTCCTCTGTAAACCCTTCACGTACGATCGTATATGTCGCGCTCGCCGGCAACATGCTGGTCGCCGTCACCAAGTTTGCCGCGGCAGCCTGGACCGGCAGTTCCGCCATGCTGAGCGAAGGCATCCATTCTCTGGTCGACAGCGGCAACGAACTGCTGCTGCTGTACGGCATGCATCGCAGTACCGGCGGCCCTGACCGCGACCATCCGCTGGGCCATGGCCGGGAAATCTATTTCTGGAGTTTTGTCGTCGCGCTGCTGATTTTTACCGTGGGCGCGGGAGCGTCGGTTTACGAAGGTGTTGCGCACGTCTTGCAGCCAAGGCCGATTGAAGATGTCCATGTGAATTATGCGGTGCTTGGCCTGTCGGCTTTGTTCGAAGGCAGCTCGTGGTGGTTCGCCTTGCACAAGTTTCGGAAAGCCAGGCCCGGCGCCGGCCTTTTCAGGGCGATCCGGCATAGCAAGGATCCGCCTTCCTTCATCGTTCTGCTGGAAGACAGCGCTGCCATTGCCGGCTTGCTGATCGCATTCATCGGCGTGTATCTCTCGGCAACGCTGAAGATGCCGCTGCTGGACGGGATCGCGTCGATCTTCATCGGCTTGGTGCTGGCGGCTACCGCGCTGGTGCTGGCGCGCGAAACCAAGGGTCTGTTGATCGGCGAGAGCGCCCATCAGGCCACGCTGGATTCAATCTTGCATATTGCCGAAGAAATCGACGGCGTGGTGCATGCGAACAACGTCCTTACCGTACACCTGGCGCCGCAACAGATCCTGGTTGCGCTCAGTGTGGAATTTTCGGATGAGCTCCGCTCGCCGGACATAGAGGCATGCGTGATCGAAATGGAAAAGCGCGTGCTGGCGCAGCATCCGGCGGTGGTTGCCTTGTTCATCAAGCCGCAGGCCTCGCATCATTTCGAGGAAACCGAGCGGAGCGGATCGCAGCGGATTCCTTAGCTGCGAAATGCTTTTTCAAGTCAGCCTGATTTTTTGAGCTGCATTTCGGGAATGCGGGTGCTATTTTCTGCCGCATGAGCGGGCACGGCCGTTACGAAGCTATCGAGATTGTTCTGCGTGCCGGGCATAAAGCGATGGACGATACATAATCAGCGCCGTTTTTTTGTCGAACGGCGGCTAAACCGCTGTTCGACAACCACGGTTCCCCACTGCGAGCCTTCGGCCTCATCGGCCAGCTTGAAGCCTGCCGATTCGTATAGATGGCGCGCCGCGTCCAGGCCCTTGAAGGTCCATAGGTATGTTTCGTTAAAGCGCTGGTCGACAAAATCCATGGCAAGCGAAAGCAGGCGGCGTCCGACGCCGGAGCCGCGCAATGCGTCGTCGACAATGAACCAGCGCAGGTGCGCAATGCCGCTGGCTGCGTCGCCGTCTATCGCAATCGAGCCTAGCGTCCTGCCGTTTTCGACATAGAGCCAGAGCGCTTTGCCGTCGGCAGGCAGGGCCTGGGCGAATGCGGCCAGCTCCGTGGCCACCCGTCTTTCGAAGAACACGCCGAAGCCCGATGCCTGCGAATAGAAGCGCGCATGCAGGCTTGCCACGTCGCCTATGCATCCGGGCTGGTAGCCTTGCACGATTTGTTCGTCTATCGACCTGGCTGGCTGCGGCGCCTCGCCGGCGTTATTCAGCGCCAGCGCATCCGCGTAAAGGCCAAGCGAGCGGACCAGTGTTTGCTGGTCGGCAGGCGCCAGTTGCTGCAATGCGCCGGATACCTGGCGGCTGGCAAAGCGGTCGATTTGCTTGCGCAGCTTCTGGCCCGCATCGGTCAGGTGGAGCCTGAAAGAACGGCCGTCGTCGTCTGCGCTCTCGCGCATGATCAATCCTGACGCTTCAAGTTTTGCTACCTGCCTGCTGGTATTCGACTTGTCCAGGCGCAGCACGCTAGCCAGGTTGCGCGCCTGGATTCCTGGCACCAGGCCGATTTCGATGATGGCGTGCACCGCCGACGGCGCAAGATCGCTCTCCGCCAGGGACGGCCGCATGAAACCCAGCTCGCGCACCAGCTTCCGGGAAAATTCGCGCAGTTCGAGGATCGTGTGTTCCTTCGGCTTCGCAGGGAAATTGAAATAGCTCACGGCGCCCTCGATAAAGTTGCATAAAGTTGCGTTGCGCAACCAATATACTTGCGTTGCGCAACTTTATCAAGGTGGAATATCAGTCATGCCGCGCTTGTCGCGCTTACCTGGGGAAGTACTTCACTATTCCCTCCACGAGCAGCCGCACGTCGCCGAACAATACGCCTATTTCGGTGCTGGCGATGAACAGCGCAGTCTGGAAAGCCGCGGGGTATCTGGCTAGCAGCGCCATGCTGTGTGCTTCATATAGTTTCCTTGCGCTGCCGCGTGCTGCCAATGCGGCGCACGCGATTCCCAGTATTGCGCCTGCCACAATGTCGCTCGGATAGTGCAGGCCGAGGTATACCCTGGGCAGGGCGATGAACGCCAGCACATAGAGATAGAGCAGGCAGCCGGCGCGTCTTGAAATAAGGAAAATTCCGGTGGCCAGGCTGAAGAACAAGGTGGCGTGGTCGCTCGGAAAAGAGCTCCAAATATACAAGGCCTGGCTCTCAGGCACCGGCAAGCCGATGAACTCATGGTATGCCAGCACCGCGTTGGCAAAAGGGCGCGGCTGATAGGGGCCGATATTGTTCGCGATCCTGGCGATCAGTACCGCTACCACGCAGCCGATCAATGTGCCGACGATGATGCGCCTGGTGTCCGATTTAGGATCCGCATCCCTGAACCAGAAATACCAGAGCATGCCGATGATGGGTAAACCCTTGAACAGGTTGGAGCCGGAGATGTAATGGACGATCTGGTTGAAAGGGGCCGACATGGCAGTGAATTGGGACAGCCAATGCATCACCGCAAGATCCACAGAGTTGATCCACATTTTTATTTTTCCTTTCGCGAGGTTATGGAAAAAGAGATTTTTTAATGGACATACGATTTATAGCATTTATCAAGGCGATCTGATTTAATCCGCAGTCGCTGTTTATGTAAAGAAAATTATTTGGTGGATTTGCTGCCTCGCACAATAATTTTTTTTTAGATGAAACCTGTGTCGATGGATGACTGTCAAAGTACTCGTAGCTGCACAAGTCGCAATTGGAAAATTTATTTTTACGTCCTAAGATGAGTGCATGAAGATTCACGAAGAATAATGTGAAACCTTGTAAAAGCCTTATATTTATTGGCTTGCAAAGGGTCAACAAAGATGTTTGTTGAATTGGAAATTTAATGTTGATCTGTATTTTCAAACAGTCAACGGAGTTGTTGTCAACGTGAGAACTGACTTTCGGAAACATGTAACAAATCGTTTCAGGAATGAACTAAGGCTCTCCCATCAAGGTCATTATGTTGTCCTGCAACATGCGTTCGCAGTGCAACTTTTCCAGAAATACAGACCGAATTCTGGCGTTCTCAGACCGTAAGAAACCGACCTTTGGTTTCAACTTTATTCAGATTCCAGTACTGGCTGCAGTCGGCCGATACGCATCTCGTTAAGGGGAATAACATGCTGAAAACATCTCAATCTCTCTGTGAGAACACCAATCGCTTTGGAGCTGCTTCCTGTGCCGCGCATGGGCAGGATCGCTTCTTGAAAAACGATGTCCGCATGTCCGGCATTTCCTGTTTTTCTTTCCATCCACTCATATTTCACTCGATACGCAGCAGCCGTTAGCAGCTCGGATGCGGCAGGCATTGTTGCCTGCCGCACAGTTTTAGCGCACTGAAAGCCAGATCGGAAATCCGCCCGCGACGAGGGCAGGACACGGTCTTTTCGAAAGATTCGATATTTGATCGCTTGCAGGTTCTTCAAGAAAGCGAATCGATCCATAAGCGGCCCATCCTGTCGCGCCACTTGCCCGGTAAAAAACATAAAAATTTCCAGCCGGCTTGGATCGATACATTTGCGACGCAGACGCTGCGTCAGAGAGGCATGAAATGAACAGGCGTTCAAAAACCGAGCCGTACCGGGTGCCGTGGAAGTTTGTCATCCTGATCCCGATATGCTCCTGCGCGGCAGCGCAGGCCGTTGCTGCCGACCTGGTGCCGACCGACATCATGCCGCCGGCCGACATCATCCAGCCGCCTGCAGATGCGATTACACCCTATGTCGGCTACAGCATCGGCCACGACAGCAACCCGCTGAGGCTGCAGAATTCCGCAGCGGCGCAGGCGATGGGAATCGGCAGCGAACTGTCCGATACCACGCAGCGCTACCTGTTCGGGCTGGCGGTCGACAAGACGCTCAGCCGCCAGCACCTGACGGCGAACCTGAGCGCGGCCAAAGTGGATTACAACCGTTTCGGCCAGCTCGACCACTACGACAAGAACCTGGCGGCGAACTGGAACTGGCATGCCGGCGATCATTTCGAAGGAAACATCGGCGCCGATTATTCGCAGGGGCTGACGCCTTTCATCGATTTCCACTTGCTGGAAAGAAACATCCGTACCCAGGAAAACGTCTATGCCGACGGCTCCTGGCTGTTCCATCCGAGCTGGCGCGTGCGTGGCGGGCTGACCTACACCAAGCTGAAATACGACCTGGCGTCGCAGCAACCGCTCGACAATACGCGCAACCAGACCGAAGTGGGACTGGATTACCTGGCCGCCAGCGGCAGCACCTTCGGCGTCCAGCTGCGCCATACGCACGCCGATTTCCCGAATCCCGAACTGGACAACGGCTTGCTGGTGTTTAACGGCTATAACCAGGATGAGGTCAAGGCCAAGATCGACTGGCTGCTCAGCGGCAAGACGCAGCTGCATTTCCTGGGCGGCTGGGTCAGCAGGAAACAGGATGCGGCTGCGGTCAGGGATTTCAGCGGCATCAATTCCCGCCTCTCCGCAGACTGGTCGCCGACCGGGAAAATCGGCGTCACCGTATCCGGCTGGCGCGAGATCGGCGCGGTGGACGACCTGTCCACCGTCTATTCCCTGAACCGGGGCGCCAGCCTGGCTTCCTCCTGGCAGTATTCGGAAAAAATCAAGCTGGTGGCGCAGGTCAAATACCAGAAGCGGGATTTCGGTCCCTCGTCCGGCACCGGCACCCTCGGTTCTCTCAATCAGAACGATGTATTGCGCGATACAGCGCTGAGCGTGGTCTACAACCCGACGCAACGCTGGCGCGTCCAGCTGTCGGGCATCCGCAGCACGCAAACCGTGAAGAATGGGCCGGGCGGTTTTGTCAGCAACGGCGTGACGCTTAACACGCGCTATGCTTTCTAGAGGCCGAACATGACCGAGAACGACATTCCGCTGGTTTCATTTTTCAAGCGCCTGCTTGATCCGCTCATCATCCTCGGGTCGCTGTACCTGATCGTCCTGACGCAGGATGAAATATTTACCGGCGACTATCTGGTGCTGATGATTATCGCCTTCTTCATTTCTTCCTACGTCTACGAACAGATCGACCTCTACCGCACCCTGCATATCGGCAAGCAGCTGGCCTATGCCGGCGATATCTTCATGGGCTGGGCAATCACCGTCATCATCCTGATCCTGATAGGCCAGGGAACCGGGTTGCGCTACGAATTCTCTGACCGCGTGATCCTGGCCTGGTTTGCGCTTGCACCTTTCGCGCTGCTGGCGAGCCGCCTGACGGCGTATATGCTGGCCTTCCATTTCGGCAAAGAAATGAAGCTGCGGTCGGCGATCATCGTCGGCTCCAACAATCCGATCGACGATGTTCTCAAATGCCTGTCTTCCGGCAGCAATGCCGGCATCGACATGCGCGGCTATTTCGACGACCGCGACCAGGCAGTCCGGCCGGCGGGCATGGATTGCCCGCATCTTGGCGCCATCGCAGATGTCGGACCTTATGTGCGGGCCAACAAGATCCGCACCATCTTCATCTGCCTGCCGATGTCGGCCCAGCCGCGGGTGCTGGCGCTGATGGAGGAATTGCGCGACACCACGGCGTCCGTCTATTTCGTGCCGGACATCTATACCTTCGGCCTGATACAGGCACGGCTCGACCATATCGCAGGGATTCCTGTGATCGGCATTTGCGAGACGCCTTTCATCGGCTTGCGCGGCGTCCTCAAGCGTGGCAGCGACATCGTCCTGGCGCTGCTGATCCAGATCATGCTGCTGCCGGTCATGCTCGCCATCGCGATCGGCGTAAAGCTTTCATCGCCAGGACGGATCATTTTCGCGCAGCGCCGCTACGGCCTGAACGGAGAAGAGATCGTTGTCTATAAATTCCGTTCGATGACGGTCGCCGAAGACGGCGCGGTAGTGGACCAGGCAAAAAAGAACGATGCCCGCGTGACACGATTCGGCGGCTTCCTGCGGCGTACGTCGCTGGATGAATTGCCGCAGTTCTTCAACGTGCTGCAAGGCCGCATGAGCATCGTCGGACCGCGCCCGCATGCAGTGGCCCACAACGAAATGTATCGCAAGCTGATCAAGGGCTACATGCTGCGGCACAAGGTGAAGCCAGGCATCACGGGCTGGGCGCAGGTCAACGGCTACCGCGGAGAAACCGACACGCTGGACAAAATGCGGTCGCGCATCGAGTTCGACCTGGAATACCTGCGCAACTGGTCGCTGGCGCTGGACCTGTGGATCATCGTGCGCACCGTTAAAGAAGTGCTGAAGAAAGATAACGCTTACTAAATGCAGGTAGGCATGGAGGAGATTTTTTTCTGTTTGTCCGAATCGGACAGTCCAAGAAATGCGATGTATTTTTCCAGGAGAAAATCATGCGAGGAATTGTATTGTCGATAAGCCTGCTGCTGGCTGCCTATTGCGGCCCCGGCATGGCGGCGGCGCCGGTGTTCCAGCTGGACGGCCAGCCGGCAGCAGGAAGTGCGTCAGCGGTGTATGGCTACCAGCCGGAAACCGAAGCTGCTGCTTCTGCTTCTGCGATTGCAGAGATGGAAACCGTGCGGCCCGTGGCGGCGCAGCCGGACATTTTCGCTGCACGGACCGGCCGCGCCTGGCCCGCCGCAGGGCTCGTTCCCGTGGCCTTTTCGAACAGCCCCAGGCAGGAGCCGGTCCAGGCCCCGAGGAAAATGGCGTCCGGCAAGAACGCCTCGGACGACCTGCTGTTTTATTTCCTGAAGGACTTCAAGGCAAAGCAGCCGCAGAAGCCGGCGCGCTGGGCGATGCTGTTGATCGCGCTCAGCCTCTTGCTGTACCAGATCCGCCGCCGTCCCATGCGCACTTCGATCGGGTTCGGCTCGGCGTCGCGGCTGGGCGGGCAGCATGCCGCCTGATCGCGCGCCGCGGCCATGCCCGAGCGCTGGCCGCAGCGGCGGCTATAGGAATTGTTTTGTCAACAGGAGTCGGAACTTGATGTTCTCTGAACGTATCGGCCGCAGGTCTCTCATCAACAACATGTTCGGCGCGAAAGGAATAGGCATCTTGATGCTGCTTACCGTAATGAATTTAACCGCTTGCGACGACCAGAAAAAGAAAAACGGCCAGGTAGTGGCCAGGATCAACGGCGAAGAGATCACCGCACCGCAGCTTGAGGCTGAGCTGCAGTATGCAGGCAGGCTGCAAGACGACAGCGCCGCGCCGCGGCAAGCCGCGCGCGAGCAAGCCATGGAAGCGCTGATCGACCGCCAGCTGCTGCTGGATGAAGCCTTGCGCAACAAGATCGACCGCGATCCGGCATTGATACAGATTATCGAACGCTTCAAGACCCAGGCCATCGTGCAGGCTTATCTCGAATCCAGGAGCGGAGACCAGGAACAGCCCGGCAAGGCCGAAATTGACAGCTATTTCCAGGCCCATCCAGAGATGTTTGCGCATCGCAAGGTGTTTGAGGTCGAGCAGCTGATCATTGCCGACCAGGATTTCAGCGCGCCGCTGAAGGCCATGATGGATTCGTCGAGATCGCTGAGCCAGGTGGCTGCATGGCTCCGGCAAAACAAGGTTGCGCATGTGCAAAGGCACTATTCCTACAGCAGCGCGGACTTGCCGCCGGAAGTCGGAAGCCGGCTGCAGAGGCTGGGCCGGAACCATCTGTTTGTCATGAAGGACGGGGAGCGCGATTTATTGTGCGCCCTGACCGAACTCAGGGATAGCCCGGTCACGTCGGACGCCGCGGCGCCGCAGATCGAGCGCTACCTGATGAGCAAGAAAATGCAGGAAATAGCCATTTCGGAAATCACTCGCTTGCGCTCGAGCGCCAAGCTTGAATACGTGAAGAAACCCGCTGACAGCATCGACAGCAAAGGCTCGCCGGTCGTGGCGACGCCGCCCGGCGAGCAGCAGCCTGCGGTGCGCAAGAGCATCGAGATGTCTGGCGTGGCGGGGCTCAAATGAACAACCTGGAATTGCTGACCGGAAGGAATAATAAATGAATGAGGTGGCCACCATGATGAGACGATTCTATGTATGTGTACTGCTGCTGCTTTTGCTGGCCTTCGCCAGCAATTCCGCCAGTGCGGCCGATACGCCGATCGGCGCCGGCGACAGCTTGAAGATCTCGGTGTTCGGCAACCCGGACCTGAGCCTTGAAACCAAGGTCGGCGACGGCGGCAACATTACGTTTCCGCTGATAGGCGCGGTCAGCGTCGGCGGCCTGTCGACTGCGGAAGCGGAGAAAAAAATCTCCGACATGCTGACCGGCGGCGGTTTCCTGCGCAAGGCGGAGGTCAATGTCACAGTCACTGAACTGCAGAGCCAGCAGGTGTCGGTGCTCGGCCAGGTGCTGCATCCGGGGCGCTACCCGATCGCCGGCAAGCGCAGCGTGACCGACATGCTGGCGATGGCCGGCGGCGTCGGCCCGGAAGGCGGCGATACCGCCGTGGTGATCCGCACCCGCAACGGCAAGAGCAGCAAGCAGGTAGTCAACCTGCAGGAAATGATCCAGGCCGCGGACATGAAGTCGAACCTCGACCTGGTCAACGGCGACATGATCTATGTCGACCGTGCTCCCAAGTTCTATATCTACGGCGAAGTGCAGCATCCTGGCGGCTACCGGCTGGAACGCAACATGACCATATCCCAGGCCCTGTCGATAGGCGGCGGACTGACGCCGCGCGGCACCGAACGCGGAGTGCGCATCAAGCGCCGCGACAGCCATGGCAATTCCGTGATGATAGACGCCAATCGCGACGAGATATTGCAGACGGACGACGTCGTGTATGTGAAAGAGAGCCTGTTTTGAACCAAGTGCCGCCATTTTCCTGCCGCACTAGAGAGGAGCTTCCATGACTTTCCCACAGCTTCTGAGCATCCTGCGCGCGCGCTACTGGGTGATCCTGCTGACCTTGGTGATCGCGGTGGCGGCTACCGCCGCAGTCACTTTCAACTTGCCCAGGATTTATCGCACCTCGACCACGCTGCTGCTCAATTACAAGGGTACGGATCCGGTGTCCGGCCAGGTGCTGCCGGCGCAGCTGGTGTCAGGCTACATCGCTACCCAGGTCGATCTCGTCGGCAGCAGAGGGGTGGCGCTGAAGGCGGTCGACATGCTGGGGCTGGCCGACAATCCGGTCACCCGGCAGCGTTTCCGGCAGGCGACGAACGGCAAGGGCTCGATCCGCGAGTGGCTGGCGGATTCCTTGCAAAAGATGGTGGATGTGGCGCCTTCGCGCGAAAGCAGCATGATAGAAATCACCGCCAAGGGCAGCGATCCGGCATTCACGGCGCAGGCGGCGAACGGCATCGCGGCGGCTTACCAGCAGCTCAACCTGCAGATCAAGGTCGAGCCTTTGCGGCAGGCGGCCAAATACTTCACCCAGCAGACCACGGCCTTGCGCGCCGAACTGGAGCAAGCCCAGGAAAAAATGTCGCGCTACCAGCAGGAACACGGCCTGGTCAGCGCCGACAGCCGCCTGGACGTCGAGACCACACGTCTCAATGAACTCTCCAGCCAGCTGGTGCTGGCGCAAGGGCAGGGGGCGGAAGCCTCGTCGCGCGGCAGCCAGGCGATGGGCAGCGGCGGCCGCGATTCGCCGGACGTGATTTCGAACGTGCTGGTACAGAACCTGAAAGCGTCGCTGGCGGCGGCAGAAGGGAAATTCGCCTTGCTGTCGCAGAACCTGGACCGCAACCACCCGCAGTACCAGGCCGCCAAGGCGGAAGTCGACCAGCTGCGCTCTGAACTCAACAACAGCATCAGCGCCACCAATGCCGGCGCTGCCAACAACGCTCGCATCCAGCGCCAGCGCACGGGCGAAATCCGTGCCGCGCTGACGGCGCAGACCGCCAAGGTGCTGCAGCTCAACCGCGCCCGCGACGAACTGTCGGTGCTGGCCAAGGATGTCGAAAGCGCGCAGCACGCATACGATGCCGCTGCCCAGCGCCTGAACCAGACCGAACTGGAAGGCCGGTCGAACCAGTCCGACGTCTCCGTGCTGAGCCCGGCCACGGTGCCGGCCCGTCCGTTCAGCCCGAATATCCCGCTCAACATGGTGCTGTCGCTGCTGTTCGGCAGCATGCTGGGGCTGGCCTTGGCAGTGCTGGCCGAGCTGGCGAACCGGCGCATCAGGACCGGCAATGACCTCATCAGCGTGCTGGATGCGCCGATGCTGGGCACCATCGTGTGGCAGAAGCCGGCGCGCAGGCTTGCATTCCCCCATCTGTTTTTATCGCGATGATCGCGCCAACCGGAAAGGTGAAACAACATGAACAAACCGGTCAGTCCTCTTTTCAGCGACACGTTTTATAGCGACTCGGCGCCGCGCAAGGACAGTAACATCGGCCGTATGCTGGTCGAGCAAGGCAAGCTCACGCAGGAGCAGGCGGAACGCGTGCGGCGCCTGCAGCAGGAGCAGGGCTTGCGTTTCGGCGAAGCGGCGCAGCGGCTGGGCCTGGTCAGCGAGCTGGATATCCAGCAGGTGCTGTCGCGGCAGTTTGACTATCCCTACCAGGAAAACCAGGGAAATTACCCGGCGGCGCTGGTCGCCGCCTATCAGCCCTTCAGTGCGGAAGTCGAAATGCTGCGCTCGGTGCGCAGCCAGCTGATGCTGCGCTGGTTTACCGCCTCGCGCAAGACGCTCGCCATCGCCAGCGTGAACGCCGGCGACGGCACCAGCCTGATGGCGGCCAACCTGGCCATCGTATTTTCGCAGCTGGGCTTGCAGACCCTGCTGGTGGACGCCAACCTGCGCAATCCGCGCCAGCAGCGGATATTCAACCTGGCCGCCGGGCACGGGCTGGCCGATGTGCTGGCCGGGCGCGCCGGCCTGGAACCCCTCGCCGTTGCCGAATCGTTCGCAGACCTGTCGCTGCTGCCGGCCGGTTCGCCGGTGCCTAATCCTCAGGAGCTGATCAACCGCTCCAGCTTCAACGCCTTGAACCAGACTTTGCGCAGCCGTTTCGACGTCATCCTGTACGACACGCCTGCCTGCTCCAGTGCGGCTGACGTCCTCACTATCGGGGCCCGCGCCGGCGGCGTGCTGCTGGTGGTGCGCAAAGACCATACCCGGGTGGCAGACCTCACCGCTTTCAGCGACCAGCTGCGCCGCAGCGGCACGGAAGTGGTCGGTTCGGTACTGGTGAGTTTCTGATAAAGGAAATCGATCGCATGCAGAGTTTCGCAAACATCAGGGATTTCATTTTTCCGCGTTCGGCCGGCGTATCCGTCCCGGCGGAACGGATGACGTCCTGGATACTCATGGCCGCGCTGCTGTACCAGGCAGTCCTGTGTGCGGTGCATACCAACGTCCATGCCATATCCACCGCGGGCGTGATGTTTTCGGAATTTGTCATCTACCTGTTATGCATGGTGGTGCTGAGCAAGAATATCAGGCTGGAACTGGTCGCCGTCGCGGCGCTGGCTGCCGCTTGCCTGTTCCTGCTGGCGATCATGCGCAACCAGCTGGACCCGAAAGGATTCCGGGACGTGATGATCCCCATCCTGTTCTACGGGATCGGGCGCCAGGTCGGCGACGCCAGGTATGCCGACCGCCTGCTCAAGCTGGCGGTGCTGCTGGTGCTGGCTTTCGGTTTCCTCGAATGGTTTTTCCTCGATATTTATTCGCGCGTCTTCAACATCTTTTCCTATTACGTCAACCAGGGCGGCCTGGCCGCCGGTTCCAACTGGGCAAAAGACAGCGTGCTTGGCCTGAACGGCATCCGGCCCGAAGGGATAGGGCGCACCATCTTGCCGGCGCTGCTTGGCAGCCACCGCATATCGTCGATATTCCTGGAGCCGGTTTCGCTCGGGAATTTTGCGGTGATCATTGCGGCCTGGGGCTTGTCGAAGCGGCGCGAGGAATTCAAGGACACCATTTTCTTCCTGCTGGCCGCCGCCCTCATGATTGTCATGAGCGATTCGCGCTACGGCATGATCACGGTCGCCACACTGGTCGTGCTGCGCTGTTTGCCGCTGGGCAGGAGCGGCAACGCCTGGCCGATCGTGCTGCCGTTGCTGAGCGCGCTGATGCTGCTGCTGATCGGGGCGTTCTTCGACGGCAGGTACAGCGACAGCTTCCTGGGCCGGCTGTACGTCAGCGGCCGTACGCTGCTGGACCTGAATATCGGCATGCTGCTGGGCCTCGACGGCTACAACACCAATTTCGGCGACATGGGCTACCCATCGCTGCTGACGCGGCTCGGCCTGCCGCTGTGTGTCCTGCTATGGGTGCCGTTATGGATGCTGAAAATGGAAGACGAGCGGGGCAACCGCTTCCGTATCTATATCACGCTGTATATCTCGCTGATCCTGTGCGTCAGCGGCACTTCGCTGTTCGCGCTGAAAACCGCCGGCATCCTGTGGTTCCTGGTCGGGTGCGCCGCCGGCAAGGCGGCCGATCCAGCGCCTGCCGGCGCCGCAGCACGGCCATCGGCTAAAACAAAGGAGCAAAACAATGCCTATTAAAGTCACGCACATCGTGCGCCAGTATTCCCCTTCGATCGGCGGCATGGAAGACGTGGTGCAGAATATCGCCAGGCAGCAGCGCGAGCATCATGGCCAGTTGCCGAAGGTGGTCACGCTCAACCGCCTGTTCAGGAACTCGGCCGAATTCCTCGGCGCCGAAGCCATGGTCAACGGCGTCGCCGTGGTGCGCCTGCCGTTCCGCGGCAGCAGCCGGTATCCGCTCTGTCCAAGCGTGCTGGAGCATGTGGCGGATGCCGATGTCATCCATGTGCACGGCATCGATTTCTTTTTCGATTACCTGGCGCTGACCCGTCCCTTGCACCGGCGGCCGCTGGTGGCGTCGACCCATGGCGGCTTTTTCCACACCAGGTTCGCGTCGGGGCTGAAGAAAGTCTATTTCAATACGGTCACGCGCGCCTCGTCCATGGCCTACGACAAGATCATCGCCACCAGCGACAACGACGGCGACATGTTTGCCGGCATCGTCAAGCCGCCCAAGCTGGCGGTGATTGAAAACGGCGTCAACGTCGAGAAATACAGCGGCCAGTCGGCCCAGGTGCCGACCCGGACCTTGATCTATTTCGGCCGCTGGTCGATCAATAAAGGCTTGCTCGAAACGCTGGCCTTGTTCCAGCAGCTTGCGCGGCGCCAGCCGGGGTGGAAGCTGATCATCGCCGGCCGCGAATATGACCACAGCGCCGAGGAACTGCGTGCATGGGCAAGCCAGCATCAGCTGGCGGATGCGGTGCAGATCGTGGCCAATCCTTCCGACCAGGAGCTGGCGGCGCTGATTGCGCAGTCCAGCTACTTCATCTGCCTGTCGCGCCATGAAGGTTTCGGCATCGCCCCGATTGAAGCGATGAGCGCCGGCCTGACGCCGGTCTTGAGCGACATCCCGCCATTCCGCAACCTGCTTGAACAATCGGGGGCAGGGCTGCTGCTGTCGGCGCCGACCGAAGAACAAAACATAGCGAGCCTGCTGATGCTGCATCAAGAGATGCAGGCCGATTACGTCCAGCGGCGGGCGCAGATGCAGCAGTTCGTGGAGCGCTACGACTGGCGGCGCATCGCGGAAAAATATATCGATGTATACAAGGAGCTGGTGCGTTGAGGCGGCAGCCCAAGGCATCTGGAGCAATCCATGGATAGAGAAAAGATCGATGCAATCACCGGGTTGCGCGGACTGGCGGCGCTGCTGGTGGTGTACGGCCATGCGCTCGACTGGTTTGCGCTGCCTTGGAAAAACCATCTTTTCGGCGAAGTCGGCGTGACGGTTTTCTTTTCCTTGAGCGGCTTCCTCATGGCCTATCTTTATCTCGGGAAGCGGTTTTCGGCGATCAATGTGGTCGATTATGCGGTTTCCCGTTTTTCCAGGATAGCGCCGGCCTACCTTGTGATTGTCCTGGTTTCTTTTTTCATCTACGTCAATATCGATCCGAATTTTGTCTACGGGATATCGGGGAAGAATATACTGCGCCACCTTCTTTTCTCGGGCAATGCGTCGGTATTCTGGAGCATCACGCCCGAAGTGGAGTTCTACTTCCTGTTCGTGCTGGCCTGGGCCGCGAGCAGCCGCTACCTGGTCCGCTCCGATGCCGCCGGGCTGCTGTTCCTGGCGCTGGGCAGCATTGTTTTTCTGGCGTACCGGGATAGCTTTCCAGGCACCTTCGTCGGCTCGAAATTGCATTATTTCCTGTTCGGCATGATTGCCGGCGCGATGCGCTCGCATATCCAGGGCCAGGCGCAGGACCGGCGCTGGCTGGCCGTGCTGCATGCGGCATCGGTGGCCGCGATCGTATCGATTGTGGCGGGATGGCTGGTTCTTCCATTCTCCGGCAACCAAGAGTTCTACAGCAGCATCCTGACCGCTGTTTTCGGCGCTTTCCTGGTATTCAGCCTGTCCTTTCCATCTGCCGTCGGTAACGGTTTTTTCGCAAACAGGGTGATGGTTTTATGCGGTGAATGCAGTTTCTCGATCTACCTGCTGCATATGCCGGTCATTTATCTGGTGCGAAAAATCCATCCGGAGCCGTTTTCACTCTTCATCCTGCTTCCTTTTGCAGTCCTTGTCCTCTTGTTTTCGTGGCTTAACTACCAGCTGGTCGAAAAACCCGGCGCCCGTCTGATCAAATCCGCGGGTTCCTTGTTCAAGCGGAAATTCCTTGCCGTGTTTCCGATGGCGGCTGGCAACCGGTCAATGCCTTTAGGAGGTGATACCCGATGATCAAATTCCTGTTTTCCTCAGTAATCCTGGCCGGCGCCTTGTTTTGCCAGGCGGCGTCCGCCGGCTGCCTGGACGGCAAGCCGATGGCCGGCGTCAACCTGAGCGGCGCCGAGTTCGCGGCCGAGAAACTGCCTGGCAAGGTGTTTACCGACTATGTGTATCCGGACCTGGACGAAATGCGGCTGTTCCAGTCCATGGGCATGAACACCTTCCGCCTGCCGTTCCTGTGGGAGAGGGTGCAGCCGAAGCTGTTCGGCGAACTGGACCAGGCGGAACTGCAGAGGATCAAGGATAGCGTTGCGGCCGCCGGTTCGATCGGCGCGTGCATGATCCTCGATGTGCACAACTATGGCCAATACCGCGGCAAGCCTATCGGTTCGCCGGAAGTGCCGCGCGCGGCGCTGGTCGATCTCTGGCAGCGCCTGCTGGCCAGCTTCAAGGACCCGGCCAATGTCGCCTTCGGCCTGATGAACGAACCGGCCAAGCTGCCGACCGCGGAATGGGCGGCAACCGCGCAAGAGACGCTGAACGCCTTGCGCAGGAAAGGCTCGCGGCACCTGATCCTGGTTCCTGGCGGCGGCTGGAGCGGGGCGCATTCCTGGTATGCAAAAGACGGCGCGGTCTCGAACGCCGACGCCTTCCGTTTCTTTCACGACCCCGCCGATAACTACATGATCGAAGTCCACCAGTATGCCGACGCCAATTTTTCCGGCACCGGCAACGATTGCGTGGACCCGGCCCGCCTGAGCGCGATCATGGCCAACGTCGCCCTGTGGGCGACCTCGACCAGGCGCCGCCTGTTCCTTGGCGAATTCGGCGTGCCGGCCAACCAGCAATGCCTGGCAGCCTTGACGGCGATGGTGGATGCCATCAAGGGCAACCCGGCCTGGGGCGGCTGGACCTACTGGGCCGCCGGGCAATGGCTGGGGACCTACCCATTCAGCCTGCAGCCCGACAGCAACGGCGAACGGCCGCAAACGGCCATCCTGAAGAAGGGCATATCGCCTTAGGACGAGCGGCAGCCCGCTGGGACTGTCCGCTCGGAAACGAGATTGAAAAGGGAAACAAATGAAATTTTCGCTGGTAATGGCTACGGTAGGACGCGTTGACGAAGTTGCCCGTTTCCTGGAATCGCTGGACGCGCAAGACTACCGGAATTTTGAACTGATCGTGGTCGACCAGAACGGCGACGACAGACTGGTGCCGCTGCTGGACCGGTACCGCCAGAAATTTCCGCTGCGGCATGTGCGTTCGGCTGCGCATGGCGCCTCGCGCGCGCGCAATGCCGGCCTGGCCTTGGTGGATGGCGACGTGATCACCTTTCCCGACGACGATTGCTGGTATCCGGCCGGCTTGCTGGAGAAGGTGGTCGCCGTGCTGGCCAGCCATCGGGAACTGGACGGCATTACCGGGCGTTTCACCGACGGCGACGGCAAGGTCGAGGGACGCTGGCTGGCAAGCAGCGCGCTGCTGAACCGCTATAACGTCTGGCGCGGCGCGATTGAGTTCAGCATTTTCCTGCGCCGGCGCGTGGTCGATGCCGTCGGCGGCTTCGATGAAACGCTGGGAGTAGGGGCCGGCACGGTGTGGGGCGCCGCCGAAGGAACCGATTATCTGCTGCGCAGCCTGCGTCTTGGTTTCAAGCTGAAATTCCTGGCCGACATGACCTTGCATCACCCGGTAAAGACAGCGCATTTCGACGCCGGCGCCTGCCTTCGGCAAAAGAAATACGAAACCGGGATCGGCCGCGTGATGCGCATCAACGATTACCCGTTCTGGTATTTCCCCGTTACCTGCCTGCGGACCTGCGGCGGCATCGCGCTGGCGCTGGCCAGGGGCGATTTCCTCAAGGCGCGCTTTAAATACGTGAGCGTGCTGGCGCGCGTGCGCGGCTGGCGCGGCTAGCAAGCGGAGCAGAACCCCATGCCTGGCCTGAGATTAGGAGTGTCATGAGTCAAAAAAACGTAGGCGGCGGCCTGGCGTCCGGATCGATCTGGTCGATCGTGGACAACCTCGCGCAACAAGCCATTTCATTCGTGATCTTTGCGGTGCTGGCGCGTTTCCTGGCGCCGGATGCATTCGGCTTGCTGACGGTCGCCCATCTTTTCATCCTGTTTACCCGGCTGGTGGTGTTCGACGCGATTGCGATGCCGGTGATACGCGCCGGCTTGCCGGACGACAGGTTTTACTCCTGGGTGTTCACTTGCTGCACGCTGGCCGGCTTGCTGCTTGCCGCCCTGATGTTTTTTTCGGCAGGCCTGGTGTCGTCGCTGTACCGGGCGCCGGAACTGAAGGCGGTATTGCAGGGCATGAGCCTGTCGGTGCTGTTCTTCGGCCTGATGCGCGCCTACGAGGCCAGGCTGGTGCGCAACATGATGTTCCGCCAGCTCGCGGTCCGCTCGATCGGTTCGGTGATGACCGGCGGCGTGGTCGGCATCGCACTGGCCGCCGGCGGCTGGGGCGCGATGTCGCTGGTGGTGCAGCAGGTCGCGGCGTCCGGGCTGGCGCTGGCGCTGGTGGTGGCGCAAAGCCGCTGGCTGCCGCGCATCGTGTTTGACCGCGCGCTGAACAGGAAATACTGGCACGACATCCGCCAGGTCGGGCTGACCGGCATTCTGAACTTTGCCAATACCAATGGCGATTCGCTGCTGGTGAGCATTTTCCTGGGACCGTACGCCACCGGCTTGTACAACCTGGCAAAACGGGTGACCTCGGCGGTGTACCTGGTGATCGCCAGCTCCATGCAGAAAGTGGCGTTGCCGGTGTTTTCCGACGCCGGCACGGACCTGGCGGCGATGGGGCGCGGTTACCTGAAGATCCTCGGCATCACGCTGTTTTGCGTCGCTCCCTTGCTGTGTTTCCAGGCCGTGCTGGCCGAACCGCTGGTGGCGGCGGTGTTCGGCGCCAAGTGGCTGCCTGCCGCGCCCGTAGTCAGCGCGCTGGCGCTGCTGTACCTGCTGTCGTCGATCGTGCATCTGAACGACTACCTGTTTTTCGCCGTAGGCAAGAACCGCCTGCCGGTGCGGCTCGGCATCGCCCAATTGGTGCTGGCGACTGCGCTGGCGGTGAGCTGCTACCGCTTCGGCCTGCTCGGCATGAGCCTGTCGTTTTGCGGCGCCTACCTGCTGGTTTTTCCCTTGTCGCAAATCTTGCTCAACCGCGAGCTCGGCCTCAATGCGCGCCAGGTGTGGTACGCGCTGGCGCCGCCGCTGGTGGGCAGCACTTTCCTGGTCCTTGGACTGGCGGCATACGCCTGGCTGGTGCCGCCGGGAATCAGCAATGTGACCTTGGTTGCGGGCGGTGTCCTTATCGCCTGCTTGTTGTATCCATTCATGGTGGTTGTCACCGGCTGGCAGATCAGGTCGGTCAACGCATCGTGGCATGGATTATTGCTGTCGGCTATGCGGCTGGGCCGCGCACGATAGACGGCAGCGCGATGGATTCAGGCGTCTTGCCGGGCTTTCTTTCCCGGAGACGCCGTTTAGGAGAGTTTTTTCATGAAGACAAAGAAGACAATCCCGATCGCCGGTTTTCCGGTGGTCAAGACCACGACCAACGTGCTGGCCAGGTACTTGCAGCACGCGATGTGGGTCAATAAAAAGATAACGCTGTTTTTTGCCAATACGAATTTCATCGTGCGCTGCAACCACCTGCTGGAGAAAATGCGGAACGCCTCGGTGACGATTGTCAACGACGGCGTCGGCATGGATATCGCGGCTTTCCTGTTTGGCCGCGAAGCGTTCAAGGAGAACCTGAACGGCACCGATTTCATTCCTCGCCTCCTGTGCGGCACGGGCGGGCCCAAGCGCGTGTTCATGCTGGGAGGCAGGCCGGAAATCCTGGACAAGGCAGTCGCCCATGTAAACGACACCTTGAAGCAGAAGGTGGTCGGCAGCTGCGACGGCTACCGCGGCATGCAAGAGCAGCGCGCCGGCCTGGTGGCGTTGATCAACCGTTCGCAGGCGGAAGTGGTGCTGGTGGCGCTTGGCAATCCGATGCAGGAAGAATGGATCCTGGTCAACCGCCAAGCGCTGGATGCCAAAGTCGTGGTCGGCGTCGGCGCCCTGTTCGATTTCTGGGGAGGTTACAAGCCGCGCGCGCCGCAGCTGGTGCAAAGGCTGCGGCTGGAATGGCTGTACCGCCTGTGCCTGGAACCGCGGCGGCTGTTGCGCCGCTATACCTTGGACATCCTGATGTTCCTGCTGCTGTGCCGGAAATATGGCAGCAGCAGTCAGAAAAATTGACCAAAAAACCTGAAGCTAATCCTGATTCAACCTGTGAGGTGAAAAATGAAAGCAATGATTCTAGCAGCCGGCAAAGGCACCCGCGTGCGTCCGCTGACCTACGACCTGCCAAAACCCATGATACCGATCCTGGGCAAACCTGTGATGGCTTACCTTGTTGAATATCTTGCCAGCTACGGCGTACGCGAGATCATGGTCAACGTCAGCCACCTGCATCACAAGATCGAAGAATTCTTCGGCGACGGCAGCCAGTACGGCGTGCAGATAGGCTATTCGTTCGAGGGTTATGTCAATGACTTCGGCGAGGTGACGGCGGAACCGCTGGGTTCGGCTGGCGGCATCAAGAAGATCCAGCAGTTCGGCGAGTTTTTTGACGATACCGTGATCGTGATCTGCGGCGATGCCTTGATCGACCTCGATCTCAGTTCGGCGCTGTTCGAGCACAAGCAAAAAGGCGCCTTGGCCAGCGTCATCACCAAAGAGGTGCCCTGGGACAAGGTAGACAATTACGGCGTAGTGGTGATGGACCAGGAGGGCCGGATCCAGTCATTCCAGGAAAAGCCGAAGCAGGATGAAGCCTTGTCCAATTTCGCCAGCACCGGCATCTACATTTTCGAGCCGGAAGTGATCGACCTGATTCCTGCCGATACGGTATTCGATATCGGCTCCGAGCTGTTTCCGCTGATGGCGAAAAAAGGCTTGCCGTTTTATGCGCAGCAGCGGTTTTTCAACTGGACAGACATCGGCAGCGTGACCGATTTCTGGAGCGTCCTGCAGAATGTGATGCAAGGCCAGGTGGCGCAGCTGGAAATGCCGGGCAGGCAAATCGCCGAAGGCGTCTGGGCCGGCCTCAACACCAGCATAGATTGGGAGGGAACCACCATCGAAGGGCCGGTATACATCGGCTCGGGCTGCCGCATCGATGCCGGCTGCAAGATCGTCGGCCCTACCTGGATAGGGCACGGCAGCCATATCTGTTCCGACACGCAAGTGGTGCGCAGCGTGCTGTTCGAGTACACGCGGATCCTGGGCGGCGCCCGCCTGGATGAGGCGATCGTATTCAAGCAATACAGCGTAAACCGCGCCGGCGACATGCGCCGCCTGCCCGAGGCAGGTGTGCCCGACTGGGGCGATGCGCGCGACCGCCTGCCGGAACCCGCCATCGAAGTGAGCTGAGCATGAATATATATCCAGTGATCCTGGCCGGAGGTTCCGGCACCCGCCTGTGGCCGCTCTCGCGCGAAGCCATGCCCAAGCAGCTGCTGCCGCTGCGTTCGCAGCATTCGATGCTGCAGGAAACGCTGCTGCGGCTGGCGGACTGGCCGGAACTGATGCCGCCGCTGCTCACCTGCGGCAATGAACATCGTTTCATGGTGGCGGAACAGCTGCGCGGCATCAGCATTGCCCCCTTGGCTATCCTGCTGGAGCCGGAAAGCAAGAATACCGCGCCGACGGTCGCGGTGGCGGCCCATTTCCTGCTGCAGCATGACAAGGACGCCATCATGCTGGTGCTGCCGGCCGACCATGTGATCGGCGATGCGCAAGCGTTCCACGCGGCGGTCCGCTGCGCGGCGCAGGCAGTCGAAAAAGGAGCGCTGGCGACCTTCGGCATCGTGCCGGGCGCGGCCGAAACCGGTTATGGCTATATCCGCCGCGCCAAGACCGCGTTCAACGGCATCGACGGTTGTTATGCAGTCGAGAAATTCGTCGAGAAGCCGGACAAGGCGACTGCGGAAAAATTTCTGGCCGATGCTGCCTACAGCTGGAACAGCGGCATGTTCCTGTTCCAGCCGGCGCGCTACCTGGAGGAGCTGCGCGAGTACCGGCCGGCGATCGCCGCGAGCTGCAAGCAGGCTTTCGAGGCTTCCTACCATGACCTCGATTTTTGCCGGCTGGATGAAGCCGCCTTCGCCAGCTGCCCGGCGGAATCCATCGATTACGCGGTCATGGAACAGACCCGGCACGCGGTGGTGGTGCCGGCTGCCATCGGCTGGAGCGATATCGGTTCCTGGTCCGCCCTGTGGGAGGTGCTGGAGGGCGATGCCGACGGCAATGTGCTGCGCGGCGATGTGTACACGGACGGTGTCCGCGATTCGCTGATCCGTGCCGAAAGCCGCTTCGTGGCGGTGATCGGGATGCAGGACACGGTGGTGGTGGAAACCAAGGATGCGGTGCTGGTGGTGCACAAGGACCAGGTGCAAGGCGTCAAGAAAATCGTCGAGGCGCTCAAGAAAGACAGCCGCACGGAACACATGAACCACATCCGTGTCTACCGGCCGTGGGGCTGTTATGAAGGCATAGACGGCGGCGACCGCTTCCAGGTGAAACGGATTACCGTCAATCCCGGCGGCAAACTGTCGCTGCAGATGCACCACCACCGGGCCGAACACTGGGTGGTGGTCAGCGGCACGGCGCGCATCGTCTGCGGCGAGGAAGAGAAATTCCTTACCGAGAACGAATCCACCTATATTCCCATCGGCGTCCGCCACCGGCTGGAAAATCCCGGGAAGCTGCCGCTGCACCTGATCGAGGTGCAGTCGGGCAGCTACCTGGGGGAAGACGACATCGTGCGTTTCGAAGACATCTATAAACGCTGTTAAGGCAATCAACCAGGTACAACATCATGCTCCCGATCCAACCTTCCATATTCAAGGCTTACGACATCCGCGGCATCGTCGGTAAAACCCTGGACGCCGGCATCGCGCGCCAGATCGGCCAGGCCTTCGGCATCGCCGCTCGCGCCAAGGGCGAAAAAACGGTCATTATCGGCCGCGACGGCCGCTTGTCCGGGCCGGAACTTGCTGCCGCCCTGACGGCCGGCTTGCGCGACGCCGGCGCCGATGTCGTCGATCTCGGCGTTGTCGTGACGCCGATGGTGTATTTCGCCACCCATGTGCTGGGTGCGCAGTCCGGCATCATGGTCACCGGCAGCCACAATCCTCCCGATTACAACGGCTTCAAGATGGTGCTGGCGGGCGAGGCGATATACGGCGAGGCCATCCAGCAGCTATACCAGGCCATAGACAGCGGCAGCGTCGAAGCGACGGTGTCTGTGCCAAGCGGCAGCTATCGCCAGCACGATATCAAGCATGCCTATCTGCAGCGCATCGTCAGCGACACCAGGCTGGCGCGGCCGATGAAGATCGTGGTCGATTGCGGCAACGGCGTCGCCGGCGCGTTTGCCGGCGAACTGTATCGCGCGCTCGGCTGCGAGGTGCAGGAACTGTTCTGCGAAGTCGACGGCACTTTCCCCAACCACCATCCCGATCCGGCGCATCCGGAAAACCTGCAGGACGTGATCCGCGCCCTGCAGAATTCCGATGCCGAAATCGGCCTGGCTTTCGACGGCGACGGCGACCGCCTCGGCGTGGTCACCAAGGATGGCCAGAT
>NZ_JBWKQR010000005.1:0-305900 GCF_059418905.1 Collimonas sp. GW821-FHT07E08
CACCAGAACCCTGGTTCGCGTCGCCGTCAAATCGTTTTGTTTGTCAGCAGCAGAGAGATGAGATTATGTGGCGTTTCCAGATTTTCGTCAACTACTTTTTTACCAACCACCGAAAAACTTCTCAACACCTACAACACACTCAATCCCCGCTTTCCCCTCTCAAACTCCACTCACAAATCAGCCTCTTTTCTACTTCAGCTGCTTCGCTCATTTCGCGTCGTTCTCAACGGGAGGCGAACTATAGCAACCCTCCTTCTTCCCCGCAAGTCCTTTGTTAAATATATTTTCATTTACCTGTTTTTACCCAGGTTCCACTGCACGATCGACTCGCCGCCACTGGTGGTTTTGGGTACTGGCCGGAACGCATGGCCGTAGATGATTTCAAAAGTGAGCGGCAATTTGCCGTCCGGCCGGCGCCCGGCTTCCAGCGCGGCTTTGATACGAGCCCCGGCGGCGCGTCCCAACAAACCGCGGCCTCGCGTCGCCAGCGGATTGCCGCCCCAGGCGCGGACATCGGCCAGCAATTTCTCCACGGTGTCATAAGTCACCGTGATAGTTTCCATGTCCATGACCGGCGTCGAGAAACCGGCATTGACCAGCATGTCGCCAAAATCATGCATGTCGACGAAAGGCAGTACGTGCGCGCCGTCATCGATGCCGGCAAAGGCATTACGCAATTCTTTGAATGTGTCGGGACCGAAGCAGGAGAACATCAGCAAGCCATCCACCCGCAATACGCGGCGCCACTCGGCGAACACCCGGTCTGGCTGCGGGTGCCAATGCAGGGCCAGGTTGGACCAGACCAGGTCGACCGTGTTTGGCGCCAGCGGCAGCTGCGCAAAATCGCCGCACACCAGGTCGGACGCCAGCTCGCCGCTGTTGCCGGTAAACGGCAGCCACTTCTTTAACAAGCGGTTGACCGACAGTTGCGCCGTCTGGCGTTGCTCTTTTGCCATCGACAGCATGGCGGCAGACGCGTCCAGCCCAATAATGGCGGCTTCGCTGAAGCGTTGCTGCAACGTATATATATCCGGGCCGGCGCCGCAGCCGGCATCCAGCACGCGCTGCGGAGCAAGTTTCACCAGGGCAAGGCGCTCATGCATGCGGCTTGAAATTTCACGGCGCATGAATTCGGATTCGCGCACCAGCGCAGGCTGGGCAAACAGCCGGCGTACCCGGCGCAGGTCGATCGGCGCACTTTGACTGGCTTCAAAAGGAGGGAGTGAGGTAGACATCGGAATCCGGCAGGTGAGATGAAATGCGATAATCGCCAGTAGTTTACACGCTTGATAGCCTGTAGGCTGAGCGTACCGACATCCATCCGACCAGAACGGGATCCGCCCAGTGTTATTTCGCCAATTACGCCATTGGCCGCGACAGCAATTAGCCCGCATCCTGACGGCCATGCCATCCAGCTGCGCGCTATGCGGGCGCAATGGCAAGCGCGTCATTTGCGATGGCTGCAGCAGGCACTATTTTTCCGGCGGCCAGCCGCGCTGTACACAATGCGCAAATCCGCTGCCCCGGCACGATGGCCATGGCCCGGTGTTATGCGGCAATTGCCTGAAACAGCCGCGCGCCTTCGACGCCACCATCGCAGCCTGCGACTATGGCGCGCCGGCGGACCAGCTGGTCCTGGCGCTGAAATTCGGCGGCCGACTGGCGCTGGCGCCCGTATTTGCACAAATGTTGTGCGACGCCAGCCGCGTCAGCGATCATCGGGGCCTGCCGGGGGATTTGCCGGATATCATGACGGCCGTGCCGCTCAGCGCCCAGCGCCTGCAACAGCGCGGCTTCAACCAGGCGCTGGAAATAGCCAAACCCCTGGCGCGCCTGCTTGGGCTAGGCTTGCAGCATGGCCTGCTGTTGCGGCAACGCGATACCCTGCCGCAGTCGCTGGCGCCAGACCTGGAACAAAGGCGCCGCAACCTGCGCCAGGCGTTTATCGTGCCGCCGGCCGCCATCGCGCAGATACGCGGCCGCCACATAGGCGTAGTCGATGATGTCATGACTACCGGCGAAACGCTGCATGCGCTGGCGCAAACGCTGCGCCGGCATGGCGCCCGCCGCATTACCAATTTTGTGTTTGCAAGGACGCCATGACCATCCTTGCAATCCATTGATTACATATATCAGGAGAATCACCTTGTTCCACGTCGTACTGGTTGAACCGGAAATACCGCCGAATACCGGCAACATCATCCGCCTGTGCGCCAACACCGGCGCGCAATTGCATCTGATTGAACCACTTGGCTTTCCCCTGGATGACAGCAAGATGCGCAGGGCGGGCCTGGATTATCATGACTACGCCACCATGCAGGTGCATGCCAGCTGGGATGCCTTCGTCACCAGCATGCGCGCCGCCGGCGCCTACGATCCTAGCCGCATGTTCGCCATGACCACCCACGGCTCGACGCCGTTTGCCGATCTCAAGTTCCAGGCAGGCGATGTCTTTGTATTCGGCTCCGAAACGCGCGGACTGGATCCGGCATTGCGCGAATCGTTTGCCCCCTCGCAGCGCATCCGCTTGCCGATGCGGCCCGACAACCGCAGCCTGAACCTGTCCAATACCGTGGCGGTCGTGGTGTATGAGGCATGGCGCCAGAACGGCTATAGCGGTGGAGCCTGAATCGATTTCAATTGGTAAAGGGACAACCTGGCCGCGATTGTTATAATCCATCATCTTGCAAATAGGCATGATGTTTCCAGTCACTGCATTTTCTTCGATTTGCGGTTGGTATTTCCCAAATTAATCAGAGGTCTATCATCATGTCTTTACGTTCCGTTTCCCTGCTTTTCTGCGCCCTCGCCCTCAGTGTTTCCGCCCATGCGCATGAATACGAACTCGGCAGCCTGCACATCGGCCATCCCTATGCACGCGCCACGGTGCCAGGCCAGCCAAGCGGCGGCGCCTTCCTGAGTATCGAAAACAAGGGCAAGGAAGCGGACAAATTGATAGGCGTCAGCACGCCGGCCGCCAAAAGCGCCGAGATCCACACCATGGCGATGGATGGCAATGTCATGAAAATGCGTGAAGTCGGCGAGATTGCACTACCGCCGGCGAGCACCGTCGAGATGACGCCGGGCCACGGCTACCACATCATGCTGATGGGCCTGGCGCAGCCGTTGAAGGCTGGCGATAAATTCCCGCTGACGCTGACCTTCCAGAAAGCCGGCAAAGTTGAGGTATCGGTATACGTCACCGACCTGAGCGGCAAGGCAGCCGACGCGCCGCACCAGCACTGAAGACAAACGATGTACGTATAAAAAAAGCGCGGAATCCGCGCTTTTTTTCATCTTGCCGATGCCGACGATCAGGAGCCTTGGCGCACCTTGTCCAGCAACTTGCTGGTCGAGCGGTCATGCGCAAACGGGATCGCCACCACCTGCCCGCCATATGCCAGCACCGCCTGTCCCTCTGGAATGGCGTCCATCTGGTAATCGCCGCCTTTGACATATACCCCAGGCCGCGCTTCCTGCACGACTTCCAAGGCAGTATCTTCATCAAATTCAACCACCAGGCTGACGGCTTCCAGCGCTGCCAATACGGCCATGCGGTCGGCACAGGTATTGATCGGCCGGTCATCGCCCTTGCCCAGTCGCTTGACCGAGGCGTCGGTATTCACCGCCACCACCAGCGCGGCGCCCTGCTCGCGCGCCTGCGCCAGGTATGTGACATGGCCGCGGTGCAGGATATCGAATACGCCATTGGTCAGCACCACCGGCTGCGGCAAGGCGGCCACACGGGATGTCAATTCAGCGCGGGTGCAAAGCTTGGTTTCAAATTTAGGCATGGCGAATATGAAAAAGCCGCAACAGCTGCGGCTTGGGATCAAACAGATTGTCTGCGGTCGCGGCGGCGCCAAAGCCTGGCGCCGTCACATCAGGCTGCCGGAGCAGGCGTCAAGGCAGCAAGGCGGGCCACGACTTCCTTGCGATAGCGGTTCAGTTCCTGCACCGTATCGAAAGTGCGTTCAAACAGCAAAGACATATTGTGCAGGATGCGGTCGACCACCTTCTTTTCCCATACGCCGTCGAACTTGATCTGATCGTCCAGCCAGCGCTCCAGCCACTCCGGGTCCGGCAGGCGGCTCTGCACCGTGTCGTTCGGGAACAGCGACTGGTTCACGTGCAGGTTGGTCGGGTGCAGCGGTTTTTCGGTACGGCGGGCCGACGCCATCAAGACGCCGATCTTGGCGAAAGCGGCGGAAGCGCTGTCGCCCACTTCAGACAACGCCTTCTTCATGTAACGCAGGTAAGCGCCGCCATGGCGCGCTTCGTCCTGGCTGATGATCTTGTAGATCTGCTTGATGACAGGCTCGGTGTGCCAGTCGGAGGCGCAACGGTACCAGTGGTTGAGGCGGATCTCGCCGCAGAAATGCATCATCAGGGTTTCCAGCGGCGGCGCCGGATCGAATTCGAAACGCACTTTGTCCAGCTCGGCTTCGGTAGGCACCAGTTCAGGGCGGAAACGGCGCAGGTATTCCATCAGCACCAGGGAATGCTTCTGCTCTTCAAAAAACCAGACCGACATGAAAGCGCAAAAATCGCTGTCGCCGTGGTTATCGCGCAAGAACATCTCGGTTGCAGGCAGCGCCGACCATTCCGTAATCGCATTCATACGAATAGTTTGAGCTTGTTCGTCGGACAGCTGGGTGGCGTCAAACTTGTCCCATGGAATATCGGTCTCCATGTTCCAACGGACTTGTTCCAGCGATTTAAACAGTTCTGGATACAGCATACATACCTTAAGCAAGTGAGTTAACTGTTCGATTTTACCAAGAATTTGTTACAAGACCGTTTATAAACCGGCTGACGGCCGAGTTTTTCCTGAAAATCCTGCTCAAATCACAACAAAGTCAAGGTATCACTTAGAGTTTTCCATCCAAGCACCGATCTCTAATCATCGCACGTATCCGACGCGAGTCAAGCTATCCAAAAACCAGGCTTGTCATTACATTATTTTGCAACAACCTTGGCCTTGCCTGGACGCGGGACTGCCTTGCCGCCGGCAACCGTGCCGTTTTTCTTGCCGGCAGGCTTGGATGCCGCACTGCTTGCTTTACTGCGCGGCCTGGCCTCGGTTTTTGCCGGCGTGGCCATTTTTTCCGCCGCGGCTACGCTATTGACGGCTTGCTTGAACTGGTTCTGCAGCAAATCCCACCAGGCGTTGGAATTGCCCAACGCGGGTCCCGCCATGCCGCTTGCCGCAGGCGGGCTTTCAGCTTCAGCCGCCGGCGGCGCAGCTTGCGCTGGCGGAGGAGCTGGTTCCTGCACCGGGTTCATGAATGAAAACGGAAAGCCTGCCGCAGCCGCCCAGGAACTTGCACTGGGTTCGGCGTCGCTGCTGTCTGGCCGTTCTGCGCCGGCCTGATTGACTGCCGCCATTGCCTGCAGCGCGGAAATGGTCCCGCTCTGCACTTCAAGCGCCTGTATCGTGGTGCGCAGCATGTTCAGGTTGAGATTCAGCCACGATTCCACGGCTTTCAGGTCGCCGATCTTCTTGTTGATTTCTTCCACCGACAAGGTAGGAACAACCATGCCCGGCACGCCCATGCCGCCCCACATTTTCTTGATGAATTCGAGACTATCCTGCATTGCGTCGGCTCCTGGAATACTAGAACGGCTCATCACATATCTCCTTCAGAGATCATTTATTTATAACAGCTGTCAGCTTGCGCCCGGGGTCGAAGCGTCATCCTGCGGACGCCGCATCTGGCACGTGCTAGGCGTCGCCGTTGCCGCCGGCGCCAGGTAACGTTCAGTCTTGAAGCCGTAGCCGCTGCCTTCATTATCAAACCGGATACCGCCGTCGGCAAGCCTTTGCATCACGGCCACGTACAAGGGCTGTATCAGCTGGTGATCGCCGGCGCGCATGCTGGCTTCATGGAATCGGCTCTTGTACTGTGCTCCTTCCAGGGCCCGCGCCACGGCGATCGCGTCAGTGGTCCTGGCTTTTTCGATGGCAGCTGCCAGCATGTCGATCATGACATCCATACGCAAAAACAGATAGTCATCTTTTGGCTGCGGATAACGCTGCCGGAAACTGCGGTAAAACGCATCGCTGGCGGCATTGCCGTCGACCGCGTTGGGGTGCCATTCCGCGACTGCGCGCACCGTGCCCACGCCGGCATCGCCGATAGCTGCCGGCGCTCCCAGGCTATTGGCGTAGAAAGTGTAGAACTTGAGACGCAGCCCCGCCTCTTTCGCAGCTTTCACCAGCAAGGTCAGGTCGTTGCCCCAGTTGCCGGTGATAACCGTATCGGCGCCGCTGGCGCGGATCTTGGCGATATAGGGTGCAAAATCCTTGACCTTGCCGATCGGATGCAACTCATCGCCGACTATCCTGATATCCGGCCGCGCCGCCTGCAGCTGCCGGCGCGCGGCCTTGGCGACCTGCTGGCCGAAACTGTAGTCCTGGCCGATCAGGTAAACGCTTTTTGCCTTGCTGTCGGTTTTGATGACATCCACCAGCGCCTGCATGCGCATGTCGGCATTGGCGTCAAAACGAAAATGCCAGAAGCTGCATTTTTCGCCGGTCAAGACCGGATCGACTGCCGAGTAGTTCAGGAACAGCACCCGATTGTCCGGGCTGCGGACGTTATGCTTGTTGATCGCATCCACCAGCGCGCCGGCCACCGCGGAGCTGTTGCCCTCCAGCACGAAGGGGATTTTCTGGTCGGTCAGTTGCTTCAGCTGCAATAACGCGTCCTCCACGCCTTGCTTGCTGTCAAACACGGTCAAGCTCAACAAATGTTTGCCATCTGGCAAGCGCACGCCGCCTCGCGCATTCACTTGCTCCACCGCAAACCGGATATTGCGCTCTACCGCTTCGCCCGCATTGGCGAAAGGCCCCGACATGCCTTCGATCATGCCCAGCCGGATCGGCGGCAAACTGGCCGGCGCGGCGGATGCGGCCGGCGCCATGGCGCCCGTGGCCAGCGCGAATGCCAGCGCGACGCCGGCAGCATGGGGAAAACGATAAGGCATCGGCGATTATTCTAGTTTGATGTAAATACAATATTTTACGTGGTTTATCGCCCGCTTCACTGTTGCCGAGCTTAATCCCGGCGGATACGTTTACACTATGCGGATGTCGTCTTCTTCCGCATCATCCACAACTCCGGGCTATCCCTTTGCCAGCCGTAGCCGCTGGCTATGGGTGCTGTTGCTCACCTTGCTGCTGCACATACTCCTGATCGCCTGGGGCAACCGCCAATTCGGCGTGCCGGTGCCGGTCAACCGCCCCGAACCCGTGATCATGGCCAACCTGACGCCTTTACCTCCAGCCGAAAAGCCGGTGCTGTTGCCACAGGAGCCGAAGCCCAAGCCCAGCACCAAGCCAGCCCCCAAGGCAGCGCCGAAACCGCGGCCGGCGCCGGAACCGGCCGTGGAAGTGCCGGACACGCCCATCAGGGAAACCGTGACGCCGATCGTCAGCGCCGAGCCGGTCGCTCCGGCATCAACCGATCCGGCGGCCGGCACGGCTGCGGCCAGTGCCGCCACTGCGCCGGCAACCGAACCGGTGGCGCAAGCCGAGGCGACGCCCGCGGCCGGCAAGCACTACCAGACCAGTCCGCCGCCGTCGGCAGAGCTGAAATACAATGTAGAAGCCTTGCAGAAGGGCCAGAATTATCACGGCAGCGGCAAAATCACCTGGCAAACCGATGGCGGGGGCTACACCATCAACGGCGAGGCCGGCGCCCTGTTCATTACCGTCCTTGATTTCAAAAGCGAAGGCGAAATCAACGGTTTTGGCGTAGCGCCGGTGACCTATACGCAAAAACGCTTCCGCAAACCTGCTACCCAGACCATTTTTCATCGTGAACTGAACAACATCATTTTTTCATCGTCGCAGAACAGCTATCCACGCAGCGGCGGCGAACAGGACCGCGCCAGCGTGGTCTGGCAACTGGCCAGCATCGGCCGCGGCGACAGCTCGCAATTCGCTGCAGGTGCGGTGATCGACATATTCGTCGCCGGTCCGGTGGATGCGGAAACCTGGCGCATGCAGATCATCGGCCAGGAAAAGATTACGGTCGGCGGCGACGATTTCGACGCCTGGCATGTAATTCGCATTCCACAAGCAGGCTCGCATGAGCAACGCCTGGATATCTGGCTGGCGCCGCATCAGGAATGGTATCCGGTCAAACTGCGCTTTACCGAAACCAACGGCGACTATCTGGACATGTCGCTGTCCAAGATGAAACGGCTGGATACGGCATCGGCAAATTGACCTGCCTGAGGCATCGGATCAAGTATTTTGAAAACGGCATCATTTTTTTGGAAAACCATGAAACCATCCTTACTCCGCCTATCCTTGGCCGCCGCACTGTGCTGCAGCATGCTGACAGCTTCCGCAGCGGCCACCGATCACTCGGCGAGCAAGTACAAGATAGACCTGCCGCCGTCGGCTGACCTGACTTACGCGATCCAGGCCAAGCAGAGCGGCATTACACTGGGAGGAGAAGGCAGCGTCAAATGGCAGGTGGACGACAAGCGTTTCAGCGTCAAATCGGAAACCCGCGCCATGCTGTTTGGAAAAATCCTGGAAGCTTCCAGCGAAGGCGCCATCGACAGCTTTGGCCTGGCGCCGACCCAATTCGTCAACAAGCGTTTTCGCAAGGAAGCGACCACCACCACCTTCCATCGCGATAGCGGCACCATCGGCTTTTCCGAATCCAGCGAGAGTTATCCGATAAAAGGCGGCGAACAGGACCGCACCAGCATCATCTGGCAACTGATTTCGGTGGCGCGGGCAGCGCCGCAGCAGTTCAAGCCAGGTTCCGAATGGACCTTCTTTGTAGCCGGCATGCGCGATGCAGAACCGTGGACGTTCAAGGTCATCAGCACTGAAAAAATCAAGACGCCGCTGGGTGACCTGGATACAGTCCACATTTTCAAGGCGCCGCCGCCGGACGCCAAGGACCAGCAGCTGGATATCTGGCTGGCGCCGTCCCTGGAATGGTATCCGGTGCGCTTGCGGTTTACCGATCCGAACAAGGACTTTGTCGAACAAACCCTGCAGCAGGTCAGCAACAAGGCCGGCAAATAAGCCTGAAATCAAGGCATGCAATCCCTACTTGAATCTCATTGAACAGTAAATCACATGACTACACCAAACGGCGCCATCGTCCTGTTTAGCGGCGGCCAGGACTCCACTACTTGCCTGGCCTGGGCTTTATCGCGCTATGAGCGGGTCGAGACGATCGGCTTCGACTACGGCCAGCGGCATGCGGTCGAACTGACCGTGCGCCCGGTCCTGCTGCAGAAACTCCGCGCCCAGTTTCCGCAATGGGCCGGCAAGCTGGGTGAAGACCACTTGATCGACCTGTCGCTGATTTCGAAAATTTCATCGACCGCGATGACCGAAGACGTTGAAATCGTGATGCAGGAAAACGGCCTGCCGAATACCTTCGTTCCAGGCCGCAACCTGCTGTTCATGACGGTAGCGGCGACGGTTGCCTATCGGCGCGGCTTGAACGTGCTGGTGGGCGGCATGTGCGAAACCGATTTTTCCGGCTATCCCGATTGCCGCGACGACACCATGAAAGCCTTGCAGGTGGCGCTGAACCTTGGCATGGCGACCCAGCTCAAGCTGGAAACGCCATTGATGTGGATAGACAAGTCGGAGACCTGGAAACTGGCGCAGGACCTCGGCGGCGACGCCCTGGTCGACCTGATCCGGGCCGATACCCATACCTGCTACCTGGGCCAGCGCGGCGCGCTGCATGACTGGGGTTATGGCTGCGGCACCTGCCCGGCTTGCGCCTTGCGTGCGCGGGGATACCAGCAATTCAGGCAGGCTGCCGGCGCCTGATCCATCCGCGAACCGACGCACAAATAAAAACGGCCGGCAGATATTCATCTGCCGGCCGTTTTTTATCGTGTTGGATCAAGCTGCGATCGAGCGCGACAATTCCGCCTTGCGTTCTGGCGTGGGATGACCGAACTGATTGAGCAGCTGCGTTTCCTTGATGCGTGCTGCGGCCAGGTGCCGTTCCTTGACGTGGCCGTAACCGCGGATTTCCTCCGGGATGCTGGCGATTGCCACGGCAGCAGCCAGGTTATCTACAGTCAATTGCGGCAACAAGGAAGCAACGATTTCCTTGTAGTGCACGATCAGGCCACGCTCTTCCTTGCGCTCAGCCGTATACCCAAAAATATCCAGGGCGCTGCCGCGCAGGAATTTCAGCTTGGCCAGCAGGCCAAAAGCGCGCATCATCCACGGACCGAATTCCTGCTTGATCAGATGGCCGTGCACATCGTGCTTGGCCAGCAGCGGCGGCGCCAGGTGAAACTTGAGCTTGTAATCGCCTTCAAACATGCCGGCGACCTTGGCCTTGAAAGCACCGTCGGTATATAAACGGGCAACTTCGTACTCGTCCTTGTAAGCCATCAGCTTGAACAGGTAGGTAGCGACCGCCAGGCTCAGGCGCTGCGCGCCGCGTCCGCTTTCAGCGTGAGGCAGCTGTGCTTCGGCTGCCTGCACCTGCTCGACGAAAACACGATACTGCTCCGCATATGCGGCATCCTGGTATGACGTCAGGATAGCTACGCGACGCTTGACCAGTTCATCCAGGTTCGGTGCGCGCTTGAATTCAATCACCTGCGCCGGCGTATCGCTGAGGCGGGTACGTTTTTCCAGCCCAGCCAGGTCGCAAGCCGCGGTGCGGCCCCAGACGAAGGCTTGCTTGTTGAAGGCGACCTGCAGGGCGTTCAACTCAATCGCCCGCATCAGCGACGCCTCTTGCAACGGCACCCAGCCTTTTTGCCATGCATAACCGAGCATGAACATGTTGGTGGCGATGGCATCGCCCATCAAGGCGGTGGCAATGCGGCCGGCATCGATGAATTCCACCCGGTCGCTGCCGCACGCTGCACGTATATCCTGCTCTGCCGCGGCATCGGGGAACTGCCAGTCCGGATTCTTGACGAAAGCGGCGGTAGGCGTGCGGGTTGCATTGATCGCGGCGAAGGTGCGTCCCTCGCCCATGCGCGACAGGGCATCGCGGCTGGCGCTGACAATCGAGTCGCAGCCGATCACCAGGTCGGCATCGCCGGTGCCGACACGGGTCGAGTAGATATCGTCGGGATGATCGGCCAGCCGCACATGCGACATCACCGGCCCGCCCTTTTGCGCCAGGCCGCTCATGTCCAGCACCGAACAGCCTTTGCCTTCGACGTGGGCAGCCATGGCCAGGATCTGGCCGATGGTCACCACGCCGGTGCCGCCGATGCCGGTCACCAGGATGCCGAAAGGTTTTACCGTATTCGGCAAGACCGGCGACGGCAGGCTGGCCACAGGGGCCGCAGCCGTCGCCGGCGTCGCGGCAATTTTGGCCGGCTTCTTCAAGCTGCCGCCTTCGACCGTGACGAAACTCGGGCAAAAACCGGTAACGCAGGAAAAATCCTTGTTGCATGAAGACTGGTTGATCTGCCGCTTGCGGCCGAACTCGGTCTCCAGCGGTTCCACCGACAGGCAATTCGATTGCACGCTGCAATCGCCGCAGCCTTCGCATACCGCTTCATTGATCACGGCGCGTTTGGCCGGGTCCGGATATTCATTGCGTTTCCGGCGGCGACGTTTTTCCGAAGCGCAGGTCTGGTCGTAAATCATCGCCGACGTGCCGCTGATCTCGCGCAGTTCGCGCTGCACGGCATCGAGTTCGCTGCGATGGCGGATGGTGACGCCTGGCGCCCAGTCGGTGCCGGCGGCGTATTTGTCGGGCTCGTCGGTCACCACGATAATCGGGGTCACGCCTTCCGCCGCAATCTGGCGTGAAATCATGGCCGGGTCGAGCGGGCCGTCGAACGCCTGGCCGCCGGTCATGGCGACCGCATCGTTGAACAGGATCTTGTAGGTGATGTTGACCTTGGCCGCGACCGAGGCACGGATCGCCAGCAGGCCGGAATGGAAATAGGTGCCGTCGCCCAGGTTGGCGAACACGTGTTTTTCAGATGTAAATGGCGCCTGGCCGACCCAGGTCACGCCTTCGCCGCCCATATGGGTAAACGTCGACGATTCCCGGTCCATCCACAACACCATGTAGTGGCAGCCGATACCGGCCAGGCCACGGCTGCCGTCCGGCAGCCTGGTAGAGGTATTGTGCGGGCAGCCGGAACAGAAATGCGGGATGCGGTCCTTGTTCGGATCGGGCTTGCTGCTGATATTGAGCAACGCTTCCTTGGCTTCCAGGTAAGCGACCCGCTGCTGCACCCGCTGCGCCACCGGATGCCCGGCGAAGTACTTCGAAATGCGCGTCGCAATCGCCCTGGCGATCTGCGCCGGATTCAATTCGTAGGTCGCCGGCAGCAGCCAGTCGCCATGGCCTTCGCCGCTGCGGTTGCTCCATTCGCCGGTATCGTCGAACTTGCCGACTACGCGTGGCCGGACATCATCGCGCCAGTTGTACAGTTCTTCCTTGACCTGGTATTCCAGGATCTGGCGTTTTTCTTCCACCACCAGGATTTCTTCCAGTCCTTGCGCAAATTCGCGCACGCCTTCCGCTTCCAGCGGCCAGGTCATGCCGATCTTGTACAGGCGGATGCCGATGTCGCGCGCCACGCTCTCATCGATGCCGAGGTCGGCCAGCGCTTGGCGCGTATCCAGGTAGGATTTGCCGGCGGTGATGATGCCGATCTTGGCAACCGGGCTGTCCCAGATGATCTGGTTGAGCTTGTTGACGCGCGCATAGGTCAGCGCGGCATACCATTTGTAGTTGTTCATCCGCGCTTCCTGTCCCAGCACGGTGTCCGGCAGGCGGATGTTCAAGCCGTCCGGAGGCAGTTCAAGGTCGGCAGCGGTCGGCAGGATGATCTTGACGCGGTCCGGATCGAGATCGACCGAAGCGCCGGACTCGACCAGGTCGGTCACGCATTTCATCGATACCCACAGGCCGGTATAGCGGCTCATGGCCCACCCATGCATGCCGTAATCGAGATATTCCTGCACCGAGGACGGATACAGCACCGGGATGCCGCATGCTTTCAGGATATGTTCGCTTTGGTGGGCGGTGGTCGAGGATTTTGCCGCATGGTCGTCGCCGGCCAGCACCAGCACCCCGCCGTGCCGGGAAGTGCCGGCCATGTTTGCATGCTTGAAGACGTCGCCGCAGCGATCCACGCCGGGGCCTTTGCCATACCACAGGCCGAATACGCCGTCGTATTGCGCGCCCGGAAACAGGTTCACCTGCTGCGTGCCCCAGACACTGGTTGCTGCCAGGTCTTCGTTCATGCCGGGATGGAACTTGACGTGGTGCGCGTCGAGGTATTTTTTTGCCTTGGCGGCGGTCAGGTCGACGCTGCCCAGCGGCGAACCGCGATAGCCGGTCACAAAACCGGCGGTGTTCAAGCCTGCCAGGACATCGCGTTGCCGTTGCAGCATCGGCAAGCGGATGATGGCTTGTGTGCCCGTCATGAAAGCACGGCCACGCTCCAGCGTAAATTTGTCATCCAGGGAAATGCCATCAGCTTCAGACGCTTGCGCCGATTGTGTGGGCAGCAAGGCTTGCGCCGATTTGAGTGGTGCGTTCATTCAGTCTCCGTGCCAAAAATTATGTTTTTGATTGCACTGCGTGGAGGTTATCCTACGCGGTAAAACGTCTTCGCCTTGTGGGCAAATCGTCCTGTTTTTTTACTGCTCATTGCGCTCGCACATTATCACAAGCGGGTACTTCTCTCAATGCACGCCGCAGCAAACAGCCCGGCAAAGCGGGCGTAACAACTGTAACAACTGGTAAATCAAATAGGAATGGGAATCAACTGAGCGTGTAATGGCACCTTGTCTGATATGGCTGAATACCTCCCCCAGGGCCAGTCATGTCGGGCATTCCTCCCTCTAGTGTTCCCATTATCACTAGTTTGCGGATTCTGCTCTCCCCGGCAGGATCCGCTTTTTTATTTCAGCGCCAGGTTTGTTTCGCCAGGCAACAAAGTGTTCGCCGGCAACGGTTCCAGCGCCTTCAGCCGCTGGTACATCGGCGTGAAATCCGGCGCGGTGTCGTTGAACAGCTGCTGGAAATCGTCAATCACGAAATAAGTTTCCTGGTAGGAATCGATCTTGTACAAGGTCCGCATCACGCGTTCGACATCGAACGGCAGGCGCAGCGACGCTGGACTGGTCAGGCAATGTTCGATTTCGCCGCCCGAGGACAGGATTCCGGCGCCGTACACGCGCAAGCCCTCGGGGCTCTGGATCAGGCCGAATTCGACGGTGTACCAGTACAGGCGCGCCAGCATCGACAGGCCGTCCAGCTTCATCGCCTTCAGGGCGCCCTTGCCGTATTCCTGCAGGTGATCGGCAAAAATCGGGTTGAACAGCAGCGGCACATGGCCGAAAAAGTCATGGAATACGTCCGGTTCGACAATGTAGTCGAATTCTTCAGGATTGCGCAGCCAGACCGTGACCGGAAAACGGCGATTGGCCAGGTGCTCGAAGAAAGTATGGTCCGGCACCAGGCCCGGCACCGCCACCAGGGTCCAGCCGGTAGCCTTGAACAGCAGGGCCGAACTGTCTTCAAAGCGCGGAATGCCGTCGCCGATGTTCAGCATTTCCAGGCTTTCGATGAATACATCGCAAGCCCGTCCCGGGATCAGCCTGGCTTGCCGCTGGTACAGGCGGCGCCATAGCGCGTGCTGCTCCGGCGTGTAAGCATCCCAGTCCTGCTTGACGACGTATTGCGCATCGATCTTGCTGTAATCGCCGCGCAATGCCGCGCCGTCCGATTTTTCAGCGACCGTGGCAAAAAAATCGTCGGTATTGACGCCTGCACTCTTTACCTTTGCATCCATTTTCGTTTTCCTGAGCTAAACGCGCCGAGCGCTTGAATACCTACAGTATAGGGCTGAGTTGATGGCAGTTAATTGCAAAATTCGCCCTGTATGAAAAAATTTGCGCAATAATCACATGAAAATCATTCTCTTTAGGGTCATTTATGCCAACGATTGCAATGGATGCAACAGACCGTAAAATTTTGGCGATCTTGCAGGAGGATGGCCGCCTGAGCAACCAGGAAGTGGCCGAAAGGGTCAACCTGTCGCCGTCGCCATGCCTGCGCCGCATCAAGCAGCTGGAACAGGCCGGCGTGATACGGCAATACGTGGCGCTGCTGGAGCCGGACAAGATCGGCCTGGGCCTGCTGGCCTACATCAACGTGCGCCTGGAAAAACATAGCGACCCGCAGTACCTGAGCGGCACCAAGGCCGCGGCGCAGCACCAGGCCATGTCGCCGCGCGCCTCTTTTTCAGCCGCGGTGGAACAATGGCCGGAAGTCGTCGTGTGCTACGCGATGACCGGCGAAATGGATTTCCTGCTGCGGGTGCATGTGGAAGACATGACCCATTTTTCGCGCTTCATGATGGAGACGCTGCTACGCCATCCGGCGGTGCTGGACGTCAAATCGAGCTTTGCGCTGCAGCGCATCAAGGACACCACTGCACTGCCCTTGCTTTGAAAGGACTTTGAGCTGCGAGGCCGCTTCAGTCGCGCTTGATGCCGGGCAAGCTGCCCAGCCATTTCAGCGCGGCGCGCAAGTTCGCCTTGAGCGTGTAATCGAGCGTCGCCACCTGTTCCTGGACCGCTTCCTGCAATACGCTGGCCGGATTGGCCGGCGGCAGCTTCAGGTAGGCGTCGGCCTCGCCGTAATCGCGATGGATGGCCATGCCGGCTTTTTTAGCAATGTGCATCATCACTTTGTTTGACGACAGGCAGTGCATGTACAAGGTGTCGATATCGACGTTGCGGCAACGGATGGCGGCCCGTTCGAACAAGCGGCTGCCGACTCCCATGCCGCGGGCAGAAGCGGCGACCGAGACACCGAACTCGGCCACCCGCTCCTTGGTGGTGGAAGCGCTCACCGAGGGCATCGCTTCGCGCGGCGCAAACGCCAGGTGGCCGACACCGAGCAGGCGCAATTTGCGGTCATAGACGCCAAACACTGTGTCGCGCGAAAAATCGATATTTTCAACGTAACGGCTGACCAGCTCGTCCGACAATACCGAACCGAAGCGCAACAGACGATCGCCGCTATTCAACGCCAGGAAATGGCGCAGCAAACGCCAGCGAGCGCGGCGCGACAGTTCCTTGACGAATATTGTGGAGCGCGATGCCTTGGTTTTGTCCGTGCCGGCGCCGCCGGTTTTTCCCGGCGCCTCGCTGGCCGAACCTGCCCTGGCATCTGTCGTGGTCATCCTGGCTCTCCTGTTGGATAAGCTTACTCCGAGTCCGGGCCGCCCGTGCCAGGGCCGCCCGGACGAAGCCGTTGTGCCTGCACTACCTGCTCAACCATTTCGACACGCGCCGCATGGATGGCGTCGGGTATCCGTTGCGGCTGTTGCTGGAACATGCCGGCGATCACGCCGGCATTGACCGACTGCGCCGCCTTCAGGGCGGCCTGCAGATAAGCGAATTGCGGAAACGGCTTGCCGGCGTAACCGGTCCTGCCGCGGTAATCGCATTCAGTGGCGCGCAGCATGTCGACGAAACGCTGCGGCTTGCGAAAGGCGTCGCAGCGCCCCAAAAGATTGACGATGGTATTCGCGCGCAGCTCGAACGCGCGGCCGACATTGCCGTGCTCACGCGTCGTCATCAGCGCCAGGTCGCGCACCTCGCCCGGCACCTTGAGGCGCTGGCACACCTGTTCCACCAGCGCCACGCCAAGCCCCTCGTGACCATGATGGCTAGGCCAGCCGGCAGCCGGCGTCGCGCCTTTTCCGAGATCATGCGCCAGCGCGGCAAAGCGCACCGGCAACGCAAAATTTTCGCGGGCGGCGGTGTCCAGCACCATCATCACGTGTACGCCGGTATCGATTTCCGGATGATATTTTTCCGGCTGCGGTATGCCCCACAGGACATCCAGTTCCGGCAGGATGCGCGCCAAGGCGCCGCATGCGCGCAAGACCTCGAACATGCGCGACGGCTGCGTTTCCATCAAGCCGCGCGCCAGTTCCTGCCACACCCGTTCCGGCACCAGCGCATCGACTTCGCCGGCGGCCACCATGCGCTGCATCAGCACATTGGTTTCCGGCGCCACGGTGAAGTCGGTAAAACGCGCGGCAAACCTGGCCACGCGCAGGATGCGCACCGGGTCCTCGGCGAAAGCATCGGATACATGGCGGAATATCTTGTCCTGCAAATCCTGGCGGCCGTTGAATGGATCGGCTACCGTGCCGTCTTCGGCTCGTGCAATGGCGTTGATGGTCAGGTCGCGGCGCACCAGGTCCTGCTCCAGCGTAACGTCGGGATCGGTATGGAACACAAACCCCTTGTAGCCGGGCGCAGTCTTGCGCTCAGTGCGCGCCAGCGCATATTCCTCGTGCGTGCGGGGATGCAGGAACACCGGGAAATCCTTGCCGACAGGGCGGAAGCCCTGCGCCAGCATGTCTTCCGGCGTAGCGCCGACCACTACGTAGTCGCGGTCTTTCACCGGGAGCCCGAGCAACTCGTCGCGTACCGCGCCGCCGACTGCAAAAACTTTCATGGCTGTTATTGAATCCCGTTAATCCGGCAGTACTTCGGTTTCCGCCAGCGCTTCCAGCATCCAGCGCGCCACGGCGGGATGCGCTTGCATCCGGTCGGCGTATGCCTGCAGGGCCGGCGCCAGCGAAACGCCGTAGCTGCGGAAGCGCATCACCACCGGGGCGAAATAGGCGTCGGCAATCGAGAAAGCGCCAAACAGGAATTGATGGTGGCCGAATTCGGACAGGCAGGTTTCCCAGATTTCGACTACCCGCGCAATATCGGCCTGGGCGCCGGCGGTACGGCCGAATCCGGGCTTGTGCGTGCGGATATCCATCGGCATGTCCGAGCGCAACGCCGCGAAACCGGAATGCATTTCCGCACATATCGAACGAGCGGTAGCGCGCGCCAGCACGTCTTGCGGCCACATGCCGAGATCGGGAAACTGCTCGGCCAGGTATTCGCAGATCGCCAGAGAATCCCAGATCGGCGTCTCGCCCACCATCAGGATCGGCACCCGGCCGCTGGCCGAATAGCGGCCGATCTGGTTCGCGGTATCGGCCTGGCGCAGCAGGATCTTGATCTCTTTGAACGGGATCCCGAAGGCGGTCATCGCCACCCATGGCCGCATCGACCATGAAGAATAATTCTTGTTGGCGATCACCAGCAGCAAGCCGTCCGCGCCGGCTTTTTGCAAAGCGGCGGAAAGGCTGGGGTCAAGCTCGGTGGTTTGCATAAGCGACTCCAGATTCCGACATTCTATGCCGTCTCAAGGCAAGGCCGATTCGACAAATCCCTTGGGCGCGACGGTGCCCAGGCGCGCTTTCAGGGATTGCGGCTTGCCGTCGAACAGGGCCGCGTAATAAGTCGCGTTGGACAGTACATTCTTGACATAGCCGCGGGTTTCTCCGAACGGGATCGATTCCGCAAAAACCGCGCCTTCGACCGTGCCCGGCAAAGTCGAACGCCAGGCGCGCGGCCGGCCGGGACCGGCATTGTAGGCCGCCGACGCCAGCGCTTGCGAACCGTCCAGGTCGGCCAGCACCATGCTCAGGTAATTGGTGCCCAGCAGGATGTTGGTGTTGACGTCGGCAATCTGGTCGTTGGTAAAACCGCTCAAGCCGATTTTTTTAGCGACCCAGCGCGCCGTCGCCGGCATCACCTGCATCAGGCCGCTGGCGCCGACATTCGAGCGGGCGCTCCTGATAAAACGCGATTCTTGCCGGATCACGCCATAGACCCAGGCCATGTCGAGCCCCAGGTTCTGGGTATTGGTAGTCATCACGTCCCGATGGGGCGACGGGAAACGCTGGCTGAAATCGATTTCAACCTTGGTGCGGTCGGAAGTATTCACCATGCGGTCCAGGACATTGTTCTGGCGGGCGAATTCGGCGGCGGTCAGCAACTGGCGGTCTGTCATCTTGCGCAGCTCCCAGTTCCATTCGCGCACGCCTTCGAAACGCAGGTTCATGTCAAAAAAGCGCAGCGCACGGCGGAAGCCTTGGTTATTTGTCATCGGCGCCATTTCGGCCGGGCTGAAGACCTGGTTGGAAGGCACCGCGATGATTTTCTGGCCCAGTTCTTCCAGCGCCAGCTGGCCGTAGAAATTGGTCTGGTCGGCGATCGACTCGAACTGCTGCTGCGCTTGCTCGGTTTTACCCTGGACCTGGTCGGCCCGGGCTTGCCAGTAGATCCAGGCCGGATCGCTGCGCAAAGCCTCCGGCATTGCCTCGATGCCGCTACGCACCAGTTTCCAGTCGCTGGCGCGCAAGGCGGAGCGGACGCGCCATTGATAAGCGTCGCCCGACAATACTGCATTGCTCTTCACCTGGCGCCAGTAATCGATGGCTTGCGGCTCCAGCTTGAGCGCCGATTGCAGCGCTACCTGCGCCCATGCCAGTGAACGCTCGGACGAAGTCAGCTGGTCGGCCCCGGCGCTCAGGGCCGCGGCTGCGCGGCCGCTGTCGTTCTTGGCCACCCGACCTAAAGCCAGTATGAATAATTCGTGGTTGCTGCGGCCGGCGCCGGGACCGCGCGCAAGCACCAGCGCCGACTTGTCGATGGCTTGCGCCACCTGGGAGTCGTCAGCGTCGATATACGGCGTCATGCGGCGCGCAACGCCTGCGAAACCGGCCTCTACCGCCTGCCTGATCTGGAACCACACGTCATCGGCGCTGAACTGGCCGTTCTGCGCCAATATGCCGATCAGGCCGGTGCAGCCCTGGCCGTAATCCTTAGGCGTGGTCAGCAAGGCGCGCGCCTCATTGGCGACATTTACGCCTTTCAAGGCGGCCGACATCAGCGCATAGCATTTCAGCTGGGTGTCGTCGTCGAGTACGAATTTCGGATATTGCTCGTCGAAGGTGTTCCAGTCGCCTGCCTTGCCCAGCTCCAGCAGCCAGTCGTTGCGCAGGCGGTCGGCGATCGCGCTGCCGTCGTAGCGCGCCAAGTAGTCGCGGATATCCGATTGCGGCGCGACCAGGTCCTTGATCAGCGGTTTCAGGCGGTAATAATCGACATAGGAAGGAATGTCATAATCACTTAAAGTAGAAGCCAGCAGCTCCGCTTTATCCGCATTGTTGGCGCGAGCGGCATCGCGCAAGGCCAGGAAACTATCGTCCTGGCCGGCGTAGCTGGCTGCGGTGGCGCCATTTGCGGAACGTTTCTGGGCATACGCAGCGCTCGCCATCACAGCGGAAGAAGCCACGGCGACGGCGATAACAGCAAGCCATTTCTTTTTGAACATATAACTGCCAACCTTATTTTACGAGTGCGAACGATGACGCCTAGCATAGCATGTGATGCCAGTGATGCAACACCTGGACCGGACAAAGCGCAGCTGCGGCGTACCTTGCTGGCAACGCGCCAGGCCATCGATCCGGCGCACCGCCGCGATTGGGATGCGGAACTTGGAAAACGGGTAGTCGCCTGGGCTACCGGCTGGAGCCAGGCGCATCCGGACGGCACGCTGGGTGTCTACTGGCCGATCCGCGGCGAGCCGGACCTGCGCCCGGCCTATGACGAACTGGCGGCGCGCGGCATGCGCCTGGCGTTGCCGGTAGTGACAGGCGTCGACAGCCCGCTGCGCTTTGTCAGCTGGACCCCGGGAGAAGCCATGGTCAAGGATGGATTCGGCGTCGCCATACCGGCCAGCTATGTGACCGTCATGCCGCAGGCCCTGCTGATTCCCTGCGTAGGTTTTAACCGGAACAAGATACGGCTGGGTTACGGCGGCGGATTTTACGACCGGACGCTGGCGCCGCTTTCGCGGCCGCAGACAGTCGGCATCGCCTATTCCTGCGGGTTGGCGGAGTTTGACGGCGCAGCGCACGATATCGCGCTGGACGCCGTCATTACTGAAACGGCCGACTTATAACTTGAGGCGCTGCCAGATGGCGATGGTCGCCGGCGACTGGTTCAGCGTGTAGAAATGCAAGCCGGGCGCGCCGCCCGCCAGCAAGCGTTCGCACAGCTGGGTCACGACATCCAGGCCGAAGGCTCGGATCGAATCCGTATCGTCGCCGTAGCTGGCGAGCTTGAGACGGATCCAGCGCGGGATCTCGGTACCGCACATGTCGGAAAAACGCATCAGCTGCGAGTAGTTGGTGATCGGCATGATGCCGGCGATTACCGGCACTGCCACGCCCAGTTTCTGCGCTTCGTCGACAAAACGGAAATACGCATCGGCATTGTAGAAATATTGCGTGATGGCGCCGTTGGCGCCTGCCTTGACCTTGCTGGCAAAACGCTGCACGTCGTCTTGCGGCGACTTCGCTTGCGGATGCATTTCAGGATAGGCGGCGACTTCGATATGGAACCAGTCGCCGGTTTCCGCGCGGATGAATTCCACCAGCTCGTTGGCGTAGCGGAATTCGCCGGAAGAAATATCCATCGCACCGTAACCACTGGGCAAATCGCCGCGCAATGCCACCAGGCGCTTGATGCCATGGTCCTTGTATTGCGCCAGGATCGCGCGCAGCGATTCGCGCGAGCTGCCCAGGCAGGACAGGTGCGGCGCAGCCTCATGGCCCTCGCTGCGGATGTCGAGCACCGTATCCAGCGTCCCCTTCTGGGTCGAACCGCCGGCGCCGAAAGTGACCGAAAAATACCGTGGGTGCAGCTCGGCCAGCTTGGCGCGCGTCACCCGCAGTTTTTCGGCGCCTTCGGGGGTCTTGGGCGGGAAAAACTCAATGCTGAAATTCTTTTGAGCGTTTTTTTGTGACATCTAATTCTTCTTCAGTAGCAAGGTGGAAAGTGCCCACGAAACGATGCTGTACAAGATGGCGCCACCGACCGCCGACCAGAAGCTCGCCACGTAAAACCCGCTCACCAGGTGCGACACCAGCCAGAACATCAGGCCGTTGATGATGAAGATGAACAAGCCCAGCGTCAGCAGGGTCGCCGGCAAGGTCAGCAGCAGCAGGATCGGACGGATCAGGGTGTTGACGAAGCCCAGCACCAGCGCCGCGATCAGCGCCGCGCCGAAGCTGGCGAACTGCACCGAGTGCATCAGATACGGCACCGCCAGCAAGGCCAGGGTATTAATCAGCCAGGTAATCAGTAAGCGCATCGCGTGTTCCTCTTGGAGTTGCAGGACCTGCGCACCGGTGCTTGCCGGTGCGCAGCCGGCGGTTAGTAGCGGTAATGTTCCGGCTTGTAAGGACCGGTTTGCTTGACGCCGATGTAAGCCGCCTGCTCTTCGGTCAAGACCGACAGCTGCGCATTCAGTTTTTTCAGCTGCAGGCGCGCGACTTTTTCATCCAGATGTTTTGGCAAGGTGTATACGCCGACCGGATAGGCCTTGGTATTGACGAACAATTCAATCTGGGCGATGGTCTGGTTGGCGAACGACGAGCTCATCACATACGACGGGTGGCCGGTACCGCAACCCAGGTTCACCAGGCGGCCCTCGGCCAGCAAGATGATGCGCTTGCCGTCCGGGAAAATGATGTGGTCGACTTGCGGCTTGATGTTTTCCCAGGTGTATTGCTTCAGCGCGGCGACTTCGATTTCATTGTCGAAATGGCCGATGTTGCAGACAATCGCCTGGTCCTTCATCTTTTGCATGTGGTCATGGGTGATCACATGGTAGTTGCCGGTGCAGGTGACGAAGATGTCGCCGTGCTCGGCCGCGTATTCCATGGTCACGACGCGATAGCCTTCCATCGCTGCCTGCAGGGCGCAGATCGGATCGACTTCTGTCACCCAGACTTGCGCCGACAGGGCGCGCATGGCTTGCGCCGAACCCTTGCCGACGTCACCGTAACCGGCGATGACGGCGACCTTGCCGGCGATCATGACGTCGGTGGCGCGCTTGATGCCGTCGACCAGCGATTCGCGGCAGCCGTACAGGTTGTCGAACTTGGATTTGGTGACCGAATCGTTGACGTTGATCGCCGGGAAGGCCAGCTTGCCTTCCTTGTGCATCTGGTACAGGCGATGCACGCCGGTTGTGGTTTCTTCCGTCACGCCCTTGATCTGGGCCAGGCGCGTCGAATACCAGTTTGGCGCCGTCGCCAGCTTTTTCTTGATGGCGTTGAACAGGCAGATTTCCTCTTCGGAACCTGGATTGTTCAAGACTGAAATGTCTTTTTCCGCGCGGGTGCCGAGGTGCAGCAGCAGTGTTGCGTCACCGCCGTCATCCAGGATCATGTTGGCTTGCTGTTCGCCCGGCCATTCGAAAATGCGGTGCGTGAAATCCCAGTAGTCGTCCAGCGATTCGCCCTTGAAGGCGAACACAGGCGTGCCGGCAGCGGCAATCGCGGCGGCGGCGTGGTCCTGGGTCGAATAGATATTGCAGGATGCCCAGCGCACCTTGGCGCCCAATGCTTCCAGGGTCTGGATCAGCACCGCGGTCTGGATCGTCATGTGGATCGAACCGGTGATGCGTGCGCCCTTGAGCGGCTGGGCAGCGGCGAATTCTTCGCGGATCGCCATCAGGCCCGGCATTTCGGTTTCGGCGATCTTGATTTCCTTGTCGCCCCAGGCGGACAAGCTGATATCGGCAACCACGTAATCGTTGGCGGTGGAAGTTGTCGAGGAATGTGTAGATGCGTTCATGACTGCGGCGTTCATCACGCCCTCCTTTCGTTAGAAAAAAAGTAACGTGAGCGCAGTTGCAAAATGACTGTACCAAGCCTGGCAGACCGTGTCTGTCGCAACGCTCCTTGGATACGAGCCGCCATTTTAAAGCAAACGGCAAGCTTTCGGCTAGGTGAAGCGCTTATTCCGGTTATCCGACTCGGCGAATAAGCCTCAGACCCAACCCATTTCGTGCAACTCGCTCTTGATATAAGCATAGTAAATCGGCGCCGCCACCAGCCCCGGCAAGCCGAACGCGGCTTCGGTCAGGACCATCACCAGCAGCAATTCCCAGCTGCGCGCGTTGATCTGCGATCCGACTATGCGCGCGTTCAGGAAGTATTCCAGTTTGTGGATCACGATCAGGAACACCAGCGCCGCCGCCGCCACATAGATAGATACCGACAACGCAACCAGCACGATCAGCGTATTTGAAATCAGGTTGCCTATCACCGGCAGCAAACCCGCCAGGAACGTGACGACGATCATGGTCTTGGTCAACGGCAGGTGGATGCCGCCGAGCCGCAACACCACCAGCAGGAAAATCGCCGTCAGCGCAGTGTTCAACAGGGAAATCTTGACCTGGGCGAACACCACGCGGTGAAATGCGTCCGCCAGCAGGTGCGCCCGTCCCAGCAGTTCGGCGGCCAGCGGCTGCAGCAGCGGCATCGGATGCGCAGCATTCAGGGCCACCATGGCGCCCAGCACCATGCCGACCAGCACGTGGACGAATACCTGCACCGCTTCCTTGCCGGCCAGCTGCACCTCGCCGCGATGCGATTGCAGCCAGTCGCTGATGATGTCGCGGATGTCGTCGATATCGTCCGGCAGGTACTGCTGCAGCCAGGCCGGCAGCTGGGTGCGGGCCTGGTCCACCACCACCATCAGCTTCCCTTGCAGCACCTGGATACGATCCGGGCCGCCGTGGAAAAAGGCCACCAGGCCGACAATCGCCAGCGTCAGCAAGCCGATGATGATGGCCGACAGGAACACCACCGAAATCAGGTGCGCGCGCTGGCTGGTCAGGCGGCGCTGCACCAGGGGCGTCAGCGTGCGCACCAGCTCGTAGACCAGCAGACCGGCCAGCAGCGCCGTCAGCATGTGCAAGGTCATCACCAGGAACAGCGCCGTGAGCGCGACCAGCCAGGCGGCCAGGCGGAAACGCGGCAAGGTGGTCACCACGGGACGCAGAGGCGGACCATCGGCGGATGAATCGGAAACGGATTGGGGGGCAGAGGCCATGGCGGACTTGTTTCTTTTATCGTAGTCACTGAGGTGGTCAGTGTAGCAAGTCGCTACCATCGTGCAAAGCACGATTCTGGCATCGCCGATGTCTGGTCCGGCATGGCGGGGAAATGAAACATCCATTCCCGCCATGCCGGCGGGCGGCAATTACAGGGCGGCGGCTTTCAAGGCAGCGGCCTTGTCGGTGCGTTCCCAGGTGAATTCCGGCTCTTCGCGGCCGAAATGGCCGTAGGCTGCGGTCTTCTGGTAGATAGGGCGCAGCAGGTCCAGCATCTGCACGATGCCTTTAGGACGCAGGTCGAAATGTTCCAGCACCAGCTGCGCCAGTTTCTCGTCGCTGATCTTGCCGGTGCCGAAGGTGGTCACCATCACCGAGGTCGGTTTGGCGATGCCGATGGCGTACGACACCTGGATCTGGCAGCGGGTCGCCAGCCCGGCGGCCACGATGTTCTTGGCTACATAACGGCCGGCGTAGGCTGCCGAGCGGTCGACCTTGGACGGGTCCTTGCCGGAGAATGCCCCACCGCCGTGAGGCGCGGCGCCGCCGTAGGTATCGACAATGATCTTGCGTCCGGTCAGGCCGCAATCGCCTTGCGGGCCGCCGATGACGAAACGGCCGGTCGGGTTGATCAGGTAGCGGGTGTTTTGCAGCCATTCCTTCGGCACCACCGGCTTGATGATTTCTTCGATCGCCGCTTCTTCGATCGCCTTGTGCTGCATCTCGGGCGCGTGCTGCGTCGACAGCACCACGGTGTCGATCGCCACCGGCACGCCATCGACGTATTTCAGCGTGACTTGCGACTTGGCGTCCGGGCGCAGCCAAGGCAGGCGGCCGTCCTTGCGCAGCTGCGACTGGCGTTCGACGATCCGGTGCGCGTAATAGATTGCGGCCGGCATCAGTTCCGGCGTTTCATCGCAGGCATAACCGAACATCAGGCCCTGGTCGCCGGCGCCCTGGTCGAGATCGATGCCTTTGCCTTCATCCACGCCCTGGGCGATATCCGGCGATTGCTTGTCGTAGCCGACCAGCACCGAGCAACTCTTGTAGTCGATGCCGTAGTCGGCGTTGTCGTAGCCGATACGCTTGATGGTTTCGCGCGCGACGGCGATGTAATCGACGTTGGCGAAAGTGGTGACTTCACCCGCCAGCACGACCAGGCCGGTATTGCACAGGGTTTCGGCGGCGACCCGGGCTTGCGGGTCTTGGGTAAAGATGGCGTCGAGGATCGCGTCGGAAATCTGGTCCGCGACTTTGTCGGGATGACCCTCGGAAACGGATTCGGAAGTGAAGAGGTATTCATGTGCCATAACAGGCTCCTACAAAAAAACAGTGGTGACCATGTCGCAGTCAAACCTGTTGAGCCTGCGACGCTTTAGCGAAATTTGTATGCCGCCTCGCAAGTTGTCTATTAACTCGGCGGATAATGCTAATTACTATATATTAAGATAATTCTGGCAAGCAACCAATCCGCTTTCCAAAATCACCTTGCAACGATATTCGGTTTTCAAACTATTGTGCTATTTTACGCCTCTTGAAAAAAATCGGCAAAATCCACCCTCTTTTAGCTCTTGATGAGCTCCGCCAATGCTTGTAACACTCTTCCGCCTGCTGTCGACGCTCCCTTTATTTTTCTTGCATGCAATAGGGACGCTGGGCGGCTGGCTAGTATACCTGGCCTCGGCTTCGTATCGCAGCAAATTGAAGGACAACCTGTTCCGGGCCGGTTATCAAGCGGCTTTGCCGCAGGCGATCAGCGAATCTGGCAAGAGCATGTTCGAGCTGCCGTTCATCTGGTGCGCCGAGCCGCAGCGGGTGCTGCGCACCGCCACCATCGAGAACTGGGAACTGGCGCAAGCGGCGCTGGACGCCAAGACCGGCGTGATCTTCCTGACTCCGCACCTGGGCTGCTTTGAAATCATCGCCCAGGCGATCGCCACCAAGACCCCGCTCACCGCGCTGTACCGCCCGCCGCGCAAAGCCGCGCTCAAGCCCTTGATCGAAGGCGCGCGCGGACGGCACAACCTGTTGCTGGCGCCGGCCAACCTGGCCGGCGTGCGCACTTTGTTCAAGGCGCTCAAGAAAGGCCAGGCGATCGGCTTGCTGCCGGACCAGGTACCGCAAAACGGCGAAGGCATATGGGCTGATTTTTTCGGCCGGCCGGCCTACACCATGACCTTGCCGGCCAAGCTGCAGCAGATGAGCGGCGCGCCGATCATCCTGTCTTATGCGGAGCGCCTACCGTTCGGCCGCGGTTACGTGATCCGCTTCGTGCCTTTCGATGAAACCCCCGGCCACACCCCGGAGCAGCGCACGCTGGCCATCAACCTGGCCATGGAGAAACTGATCGCACGCTGCCCTGCGCAGTACATCTGGAGCTACAACCGCTACAAGACGCCGCCTGGAGTCGAGGCGCCGCCGGCATCCGCGGCACAGGAGCCGCAAGCATGAGGGCCCTGCTCGGCTTGCTGTGGCTAGCGCATTTCCTGCCGCTGTGGATCCTGGGCCCGGTCGGCGAAGCCCTCGGCTCGCTGCTGTTTATCATCATGAAACCGCGGCGGCATATCACGCTGACCAATCTCCGGCTGTGTTTTCCTGACATGGCGGAAGCCGAGCGCGTGGTGCTGGCGCGCCGGCACTTCCAGGCTTATTCGCGCAGCGTGCTGGAGCGCAGCGTGCTGTGGTGGGCTTCGGAGAGCCGCTTGCGGCGGCTGATCAAGATCGAATCGGACCTGCCGCTCAGCACGCTGCAGGCCGGCCCGACCATCCTGCTGTGCCCGCATTTCGTTTGCCTGGAAATCCCCGGCATCGCCCTGGTGCTGAATTCCTCGCTGTCGATCTGCACCATCTATACGCGCCAGCAAGATGCAGTGACCGATGCCGCGCTGCTGAAGGGCCGCTCGCGTTTCCGCCCGGTCAAGCTGTTTACCCGCGAGCAAGGAGTCAAACCGATTATCCGTGCCATGCGCGAAGGTTTTCCATTCATCATGCTGCCGGACATGGACTTCGGCTTGAAGGACGCCGAATTCGTGCCGTTTTTCGGCATCCCGACGGCGACGCTGACCGCCACCGCCCGCATTGCCGCCGCCACCAAGGCCAGCGTGGTGCCGATGATCGCGACTTTCCTGCCCGGCTACAAAGGCTGGAAAGTGACCTTTTATCCGGCATGGGAAAACTATCCGGGCGACGATATGACAGAGGCTACCCGCCGCATGAACGCATTCATCGAAGCCCGCATCCTGGAAGCGCCGGCCGAGTATTTCTGGGCTCACAAGCGCTTCAAGACGCGCCCGCCTGGCGATCCCGATGTTTATTCGCCGCCGGCTGAGCCGTAATTCAACATTGCTGCGCGCCGGCGCCGTTTCCACCATAATGTACGCATGAAACTCAAATTCACGAAAATGCATGGCGCAGGCAATGATTTCATTGTCATCGACGCCATTCACCAGCATGTCGATTTCACTCCAGCGCAATGGCAGCAGTTGGGCGACCGCCGTTTTGGCGTGGGCGCCGACCAGATGCTGGTGGTGGAAAAATCGCAGGCGGACGGCGTCGATTTCCGCTATCGGATATACAACGCCGACGGCGGCGAAGTTGAGCAATGCGGCAACGGCGCTCGTGCATTCGTCAAGTTTGTCACCGACAAGGGTTTGACCGGCAAGCGTGCGATCCGGGTTGAAACCATGTCCGGCATCATTGAACCAAAGCTGGAAGACGACGGCCGCATCACGGTAGATATGGGCGCGCCTATCCTGGCGCCCGCTGCGGTGCCGTTTGACGCCAGCAACCTGGACAGCCGCCCGATGGGCGACGATGCCCTGTGGCCGCTGGACATCCAGGGCAGGCAGGTCTGGATCTCGGTGGTTTCCATGGGCAATCCGCATGCGGTGCAAGTGGTCGAAGACAGCGAAGCGGCGCCGGTCCTGACCGACGGCCCCCTGATCGAACACCACCCGCGTTTTCCAAATCGCGTCAATGCCGGTTTTTTGCAGGTTGTCGATCGCCACCATGCCAAGTTGCGCGTATTTGAACGCGGCGCCGGCGAAACGCTGGCTTGCGGCACCGGCGCTTGCGCCGCGGTGGTGGCAGGAATACGCCGCGGTTTGCTGGATTCGCCGGTCAAGGTGCAGACCCACGGCGGCGAATTGTCGATTGCCTGGGCCGGCGACCGGCAGCCGGTATTCATGACTGGTCCGGCAGTATCGGTATTCGAGGGTGAAATTGAAATCGGCGGAGCCGGCTGAGCTCGTCAGTCGGCGTCAGCTTCTGACTCTGCCGCCGGCAGCGCCGTCTTGAAACGGTACAGGCGTTGCCGGTAATTTCCTTCAGGCCCGTTCGGGCCGCAGTCCACATCTTCGAACAAACGTGCAATCCGGCTCAGGGCCTGGCGTTCGTCGCCGGTCTGGATCTGGATCAAGCGCCGTTTGCTGCGCGCGTACAGGGTGCGAATGTCGACCACCAGGCAGTGGCCGCAGTCAGCCTGGTTCAGATCCAGCAACAGCGCTTCCGGCCGGCTCAGGCCGAACAAGGTGGCCAATTCGATGCGCGCCGCCAGGAACGGATGCGCCTTGACCTGCTCGCGTGTCAGCTGCTGCCTGGCGGCCTCCGCCCATGGCGCCGGCCGTGCGCCGTCGGCAATCTTGTCCAATAAGTCGGCCGCCTCGCGACTGCCCTGGGCGGCCGCCTTTTGCAGCCAATACACCGCGCGCACATCGTTGGCGAGTTGCTCGCGGCGATTGCGCCAGGCGCTCAGGCCGCACTCCAGCTGCGCCGCGCAATGGCCCATTTCAGCGGCGTGCTCCAGGTGACGCTGCATATCCACCAGATTGCGCTGGGAAAACTCGGACTTCAGATAAATCCGTGACAAGGCATACCAGGCATCCGCCAATCCGGCTTCGCCGGCCAGCGTCAGCCAGCGGATTGCTTTCTTGTAATTGGCGGAACCGCTCCCCACCAGCAAGCGCTGGCCGTCGCTGTTCATGCGGGCATACCACAAGCCCAGCGCCAGTTGCGCAGCCTTGTCGTCGCCATACGCGGCCAGTTCAAGAAACTGCTGCACCTCGCCCGCATCGAAGGCATCGCTGGTCTGCAATACCTGTGCGCAGCGCAGCAGCAGAGACAGGTTTTCCTCGCCAAGCTGGCGCGCCAGGGTTTCCGACGGCACATTCAATTGCGCCAGGATTTCGACATATTGCTCCGACAGCGCCCTGGCCAGCGGCAATGCTCTTTCCAGGAAAACCGGCCAATCGGCTTTTTCCCAGGCCAGTTGCGCCAGCGATTGCTGAGCCTGCATCACGCCGGCATCTGCGGCGCGCGCAGTCCACTTCAGGGTGGCATCCTGCTCCGTCTTGTTTTCAGCCTTCGTATCGCTGACAGTCACCGCCGGCGACTGCCGGCCGACCGCGACTGCCGGTGCTGCGCTGTCGGCATGCTGCGCCAACAGCCACTGGGCTTCGGCAACGCCTGCGTTGGCAGCGGTTTCCAATACCTTGATCACCTTGGCGCGCAGTCCCGGCAGTACCTGCTCACCGCCAAGCTGGCCGTTGCCGGTCAATACCAGCTGCGCCAGCACCAGGCCCGCCTGCATCACGCCGGCATCAAAAGCCCGTTCATACCAGACGCAGATAGCCAGGGGATCGGCAGCGGCACGAGCCACTTCCAGCGGGATATGGCTGCCAATCAGCATCCAGGCTTCGGACTCCTGTTGCTGCGCGGCGCGATCCAGCCAGTGCAGCGCGGTCGAGAAGCTTTGCGGCAAGCCATTGCCGCCAAACAGATAACGGGTACCTAAAGCCAGCTGCGCTGCGCCTTGCCCTGCGCGAGCGGCGCGGATAATCGCTAGGTCCTCACGTTTAGCCATAAAGTATTCATTATAAAAACCTAAATTATGCTCGATAAATCAATTAAGTTTTATTTTTGGCCGATTTTTACAATCTGCGCATCTTTTACGCTACATGGATTTACAAATCAACCATATCTGGCTACAGGTGGTAATGGAAGCCTTGGCCCAGGAGTCTCAAGGAAAAGAAGCATGAAAAACACACAACAGTTGTGAAAATACAACAAATTTCATTATTAACACTAATTTCCACAAAATAACAAATAGCCAACTGACAAAACAGCATTCTTTTATGTCAACCCCGTTTAATGTTCGCGGCTCCGGCAAAAAGCTCAGTTGCCGATCATCAAATCAAGGACGTTAAATGAAAAAATCACTCATCGCATTGGCCGCACTCGGCACAATCGCCAGCGCCGCACAAGCGCAAAGCTCGGTCACCATCTACGGCACCGTCGATACCGGCATTACTTTCTCGAACCACAACGCCAGAACCGGCACCGCCAGCAATGGCAACAAGTTCGGCGTTGACTCGGGCAACATCGACACTTCGCGCCTCGGCTTCAAGGGCACCGAAGACCTGGGTGGCGGCCTGAAAGCCTTGTTCCAACTGGAAACCGGCTTCAAAAACGATACCGGCGCGTTCGACGGCCAAGGTTTTGCGCGCAAATCGGTGGTTGGCCTGGCCGGCAACTTCGGTACAGTGACGCTGGGTCGCCAGTCCGACATCCTGGACGATGCTGGCCATGCATTCACGTCCGTTAAAGACTTCGGCAATTTCGTTGGCAACCCGCACGCCCTGGATCGCCTTGAAGGCATCCGCACCCAAAATTCGATCCGCTATGACAGCATGAACCTGAGCGGCTTCACCGGCAGCCTGATTTACGGCTTCGGCGAACAAGCCGGCCATACGACTGCTGGCCAATCCTTCGGCGCCGGCGGTACTTACGCTAACGGCCCGCTGGGACTGTACGCTGGCTACTACCAATCGAAGTTTGGCGCCACTCCTAGCGACACGCTGATTTCCAGCGTCGCCGCCCTGACTGGCCTGACCCCAGCCCAGCTGTCCGCCGCCAACCTTGACGGCACTACAGTTAACAAGACATTCAGCCTGGGCGCCAGCTATCAAGCCGGTCCAGCACGCCTGTATGGCAACTGGTCGCGCGTCAACGTGCCAGACTTGCTCAAGCAAAATGTTTTCGAACTGGGCGCAGACTATGCCGTGACAGCACCGATGCACCTGCTGGCAGCGGTTCAGCACACAAAAACATCGATCGACGGCAGCCAAGGCTCCAAGCCATCGGTGACCCAGTTCAACCTGGGCCTGGACTATTACCTGTCCAAGCGTACCGACCTGTACACCCTGGCTTCCTACGCAAAGGGCCGCAATGGCGCGCTGGTTGGCGACATTTCCGCTCCAGCAGTACAGGGCGACAATGGCAACAGCAGCCAGACCGCGATTGCTGTCGGCATCCGCCACAAGTTCTAATGGACTTGGACTTTATTGTCGTTTGACAATAAAGTCGATTGCATCGAGGGGGCTTGCATGCCCCCTCTCTTCCCGGTTCGACGCATCAATCGCTACGGCCGGGAAGAAGAATCACCTGTACGTAGCCCGAGATTATTTAAAAATAGAAGATTTTGACGTACATTGTCGCCAAAACCTGCTTTAAACAAACTGGAAATGGCAATTTTCAGATGCACTGATGCTCCATGCATCTTTAACATGCCAGATAGCAAATAATATCCCCTCCGTTTTTTGCCTCCCCCAGCAAGCCGTTTAGAAAAGCACAACCAGCCCAGAGCGCGGGCTTGCGCTGCCTCGTGTCACAAAAATACAACAGAATTAACAATCTTCTCCAATTTCGACCAATTTATAGCATCACAGGAAACCAAACCGCCAGCATAGCCAGCGAGACACCTTAATGTTCATCCATCCGGCAAGATGTACGGATCCTTAAGACAGTTTTCTAAATAAAGGACGTCAAATGAAGAAATCACTAATCGCACTGGCCGTACTCGGCGCAATCGCAGGTGCAGCACAAGCTCAAAGCTCCGTCACTATCTACGGTATCGTCGACACTGGCATCGTTTACACAAGCAAAGCTGTAACAGCAACTGGCGGCACAGGCAGCAAATTCAGCGTTAACTCCGGCGTTATCCAAGGTTCGCGTCTGGGTTTCAAGGGCGTTGAAGATCTGGGCGGCGGTCTGAAGGCTCTGTTCCAATTGGAAGCTGGCTTCAACAACGACACTGGCGCATTGAACGGCCAAGACAAGGGCGCAACTAACCTGTTCCGTCGTAAATCGGTAGTCGGTCTGGGCGGCAACTTCGGTTCCGTTCTGCTGGGTCGTCAAACTGACATCCTGGACGACGTCAGCCAATGGACTTCGGTTCAAGATTTCGGTGGCGTAACTGGTTCCGTCGGTCACAACCTGAACCGTTTGGAAGGTACACGCACCAACAACTCGATCCGTTACAACACACCAGATCTGTCCGGCTTCACAGCTAGCGCAATCTACGGTTTCGGCGAAGCAGCTGGTCAAACTTCGAACGGTCAATCGTTCGGTCTGGGCGGTCAGTACGCTAACGGCCCACTGGGTCTGTTCGCTGCTTACTACCAATCGAAACTGGGTACCATTGGCGGCACTAACGCCAGCGACACTTCGATCCTCGGCAACACTTCATTCGCTGGTCACGGCGCTGCTGGCGACACAGCTCTGAAGACATTCAGCCTGGGTGCTAGCTACCAAGTCGGCCCTGCACGTCTGTACGGTAACTGGTCGCGTACCAAGCAACCTCTGGCATACTCGTCGGCTACTGGCGTCCTGACAAACGGCGGCTTCACAGTTGGCAGCTTCAACAACACCAAGGCTGACATCTTCGAACTGGGCGTGAACTACGCTGTTACAGCTCCTCTGCACCTGTTGGCTAGCGTTCAGTACAACAAGCTGACATTTGCTGATGCTGGTTCCGCCAAGGGCAAGCTGACCCAAATCAACCTGGGTACTGACTACTTCCTGTCGAAGCGTACTGACCTGTATGCATTCGTTTCGAACCTGCGCGCTAAGGATGCTGTCAATCCAGGCGTGTATGGCGACAGCCTCGGCAACACTGGCAACCAAACAGCAGTTGCTGTTGGTATCCGCCACAAGTTCTAATTTAAGCTGGCTGGACCCGCAGCAGCAAGCGGGCCAGGTTGCTTGACTAGAGATGTAAAAGGCCCACATGGCTTGCCATGTGGGCCTTTTTTATTGCCTTGCCGGTCCAGGCCTCAGGTTGTCATGCACCGGCATAGCGGTGTACCCTTGGTCATTCTCTTTTTTCATCACCGATATATACATGAGCTTCCAACCTGATCCCGATACTGTCGCCCAATATCTGATCGACTCTCCCCATTTTTTTGAAGAACATGCCGAACTGCTGGCCAAGATCCGCCTCAGCAGTCCGCTGCTGGGCCGGGCCGTGTCGCTGCAAGAACGGCAAATGGAAGTGCTGCGCGAGAAAATCAAGGTACAGGACCTGCGCCTGGCCGACATGATGCGCAATGCCCAGGAAAACGATGCAAGCTCGCACAAGCTGCATGCCTGGACCCGCAGCTTGCTGCTGGCCCGCAACGATGTCGATCTGCCGCACACGCTGGTCGACGGCCTGCGCACCGGCTTTGCGGTGCCACAAGCCACCCTGCGCCTGTGGGGCGTGGCCGAGGATTATTCTCATACATGGTTTGCGGCGGAAGCATCCGAAGACGCCAAGATTTTCGCGAATGGCCTGAACCTGCCGTTTTGCGGCAGCAACAACGATTTCGAAGCAGCCTCCTGGCTAGAACAGGATATCCAGTCCGTCGCCATGCTGCCGCTGCGCAGCAGCGCCGCCGCCTCGGCAACCTTCGGCCTGCTGGTGCTGGGCTCCCCCGATCCGCAACGCTTCAGCGCCGACATGGCGACCGACTTCCTGGTGCAGATTGGCGAGACTGCAAGCGCGGCGCTGGCCTGCCTGCTCGAATAACTTCGATCGTGAGCGCCGGCGCCAACCAGTCTTATCTCAGCGGCTACCTGGATAGCCTGGCCAGCCAGCGCCAGCTGTCAGCGCACACCATCAGCAACTACGGCCGCGACCTGAAAGAGCTGGCAAGCCTGACCCAAGCATTGGGGGCTAACTGGGAGTTCGCCGCCGTCACCCATTTCCACATCCGTAAATTTGCCGCGCAGCTGCATTCCCGCGGTTTGAATCCCAGTTCGATCGCACGTAAGCTTTCAGCCTGGCGCGGATTCTTCGAATGGCTGGCGGAGCAGACCACGCTCGCCAGCAATCCAGTTGAAGGCGTCAAAGCACCCAAGCGCGCCAAACCGCTGCCGAAAGCGATGGCTGCGGATGACGCGATACACCTGGTCGCCAGCGGCAACCCGCTAGCCGATGCCGGCTCCAGCATGGCGTTATGCAACCAGGCGATGTTTGAATTGCTGTATTCCAGCGGCCTGCGAGTCTCGGAACTGGCGGGGCTGGACCTGCGCTACAGCCGCCGGGCAGACCATGAATCGGCCGGCTGGATCGACCTCGACGCCGCCGAAGTGACGGTCACCGGGAAAGGCGGCAAGAAGCGCAGCGTGCCGGTAGGAAAACCGGCAATACAAGCCATTGCTGCCTGGCTGCCGCAACGTGCGGCATTGCTCAAGAGCGACCAGGGCGAACATGCAGCAGCCTTGTTCCTGACCGAACGCGGCACCCGCGTCTCGCCGCGCGTGGTCCAGCTGCGCTTGAAGCACCATGCGCAGTCGCTTGGCATCGCCAGCAACGTCCATCCCCATGTGCTGCGCCATTCGTTCGCCTCGCACATGCTGCAGGGTTCGGGCGACTTGCGCGCAGTGCAAGAACTGCTGGGCCATGCGTCGATTGCCGCCACCCAGGTTTACACTTCGCTGGATTTCCAGCGCCTGGCGCAGGTATATGACGCCGCCCATCCGCGGGCAAAAAAAATCACCGAGAAATAGACAGCAGGCAAACCGCGAACGACGGCCGTTTGGAACATAAGCCACATCAAATATGCAACTGAATTGCATTTCAGGCATAATTGAAGTCTCAGCTACCTATATTTCCATATGAACCCAGGTCCAAAATCCAAATCTGCCGCGACCGCTGCCGCCGGCAGCTCTCGTCCGCATGCGGCAGCATTGGCCGAGGCGCAGCTGCGCGAAGCTGCGCTGCGCATCACCCCTGCCCGCATCAAGGTACTCGCTACCCTGCTGGAAGCGCGCTGCGCTTTTTCGCATCAAGACATGCAAGACCAGTTTGTCGAGATGGACCGGGTGACCTTGTATCGCGCTCTCGACTGCCTGACAGATGCCGGCCTGGCGCACAAGATTGCCGGCGACGACCGCGTATTCCGCTATAGCGCCGGCACCGAACACAGCGAGTCCAGCCACTCCGGCCACGCGGCACATCACGCCCAGCACCAGCACGGCCATTTCAAATGCACCCGCTGCGCCAAGGTATTCTGCCTGGACGGCAGCGGCGATGCCGGTTTCCTCGACAGCATACTGGCGCTCGGAGACAGCCATGGCGGCAGCAGCACCACGCCGGCCAAGCTGCGCAAGCAGCTGCAGCAAGCTTTGCAGGACACGCTGGGCAAAGGTTTCCAGGGGCATGAGATAGAACTGACCATCAAGGGCTGGTGCGCCGACTGCGCGCATTAATCTGCCGCAGCGGCTTGCCGATCCCACCCCTCTCGGCTTCATATCGTTTTTTACTTTTCCGGATTCCACCATGGCACTTATACCAACCACCATCCTGACCGGCTTTCTCGGCGCCGGGAAAACCACTTTGCTCAACCGCATCCTGCAGCAGCAGCACGGCCATAAAATCGCCGTGATTGAAAACGAGTTCGGCCAGGAAAATATCGACAATGAAATCCTGGTGCAAGACAGCACCGAACAAATCGTCGAAATGAACAACGGCTGCATCTGCTGCACGGTGCGCGGCGACCTGATCGTCGCCCTGACCACGCTGGCGCGCCGCCGCACCGCAGGCGAACTGAATTTCGACCGGGTGATCATCGAAACCACCGGCATGGCCAATCCAGGACCGGTGGCGCAAACCTTCTTTGTCGACGACGAAGTAGCGATGCACTTCATGCTCGACGCCATCGTCACCGTAGTGGATGCAAAACACGCGATGATGCAGCTCGACCAGCAGGAAGAGGCGCAACGCCAGGTCGGTTTCGCCGACAAGCTGCTGCTCTCCAAGACTGACCTGGTGGCACCGGAAGAAGTGGCCGCCCTGACCAGCCGCCTGAAGCGCATCAATCCGCGTGCGCCTGTCATTACCCTTGATCCGCAACATACGCCGATAGAAGAAATCCTGGACATCCGCGGCTTCAACCTCAACGCCAAGCTGGAAATCGATCCTGACTTTTTGGCAACCGAGGAAGCGCACGCCCACGAGCATAGCGGCGACGACTGCGACCATCCGTCCCACCAGCATGAAGGACATGGCCACCATGACCACCACCACGCGCATCACGACGATGAGATCGCCGCTTTTGTTTTCAAAAGTGAAAGGCCGTTCGATACCGCGCGCCTGGATGAATTCCTGGGCGGCCTGGTGCAGGTCTACGGACCGCGCATGTTGCGCTACAAAGGCGTATTGTTGATGGATGGGGCCGACCGCAAGGTGGTGTTTCAAGGCGTGCACCAGATCATGGGCAGCGATGTCGGCGGCAAATGGGACGCAAATGAGACACGCGGCAGCAAAATGGTCTTCATTGGCAAGAATCTGCCGAAAGACATCTTTATTCGCGGTTTGGAGCAATGTTTGGTATAAACTATGGCAGTTTTGCGCTGGGAAATCACTGGATAGCGGGCCAACCACACCATTGCTTGGCCGCTGATTTAAGGGAGAGGACCATGAACCTGACCGTTAAAAAGACCGTTGCCAAGAAGGCACCGGCCTCGCTAGGCAAATCGACGCCGAAAGCCCGGCAGGCTGCTGCTCCCGCCAGCAGTAAGGTTAAGAGCGCAGTGAAGAGCACTGCAAAAAGCGCGGCCAGCAGCGTAAAAGTAGCTGAAAAACCGGCAAAACTTTCCGCCACGGCGCCGCGGAAGACCGAGCCTCCCGTTGCCACCGCAAGCAAGGCGGTTCCCAAAGTTGCCAAACCCAGTCCCAAACCTGTTGTAAAATCCCTAGCCAAGAAAACGGCGATTGCCAAGTCATCCTCCGCTGCGGCGGCAGACAAGGCAGCGCGCAATACCCAGGCCAGTAGTTCTGTAACAAAGAAACTGAGTTCCCCAACGGCCAGATCCGGCGCCAGCAGCACCAGCAACAAGCCCGCAAGCGCCGGATTAACGGATAAAATTGAAAAAAACGTCGTATCGAAAGCAAGCGAAGTGGCTACTAAAACAACCAAACCAACATCTGATTCCATTCTGTTGACCGAAGAGCAAATCCTCAAGATGAGCGAAAAGGACTACATGAATGAAGCGCAACTGGCTTTCTTCAAGGCGCGTTTGCAGCAGCTAGAAATCGACCTGCTCAAGAACGCCGGAGAAACCACGGAACATTTGCGCGAAACCGTCCTGGTGCCGGATCCCGCGGACCGCGCGACCATCGAAGAAGAACATGCGCTGGAACTGCGTACCCGTGACCGCGAGCGCAAGCTGCTGAAGAAAGTGCAGCAATCGATCGCTTCGATCGATGCCGGCGAATACGGCTGGTGCGAAGAAACCGGCGAACCGATCGGCATTCCACGTTTGCTGGCGCGCCCGACCGCCACCCTGTCGCTGGAAGCGCAACAACGCCGCGAACTGAAACAAAAGCTTTACGGCGATTGATTCCCGGAGCGGTCCGGCTGCGGGAAAACACTAGCCAGAGCAACGGCCTTGCTTTCCCTGCCTGACCGCCGTCGCTTTTCCTGCTGCCGTGTCCCGCTTATCCAGATTCCTTGATGCCAGCCCAAGCCCTCCGTTCGAGACGCCTCCAGCACGCTGCCCCGGCGCCAGTGCTGGCGCTTGTGCTGATATGCGCGATCCTGTTCTCGCAATGGCTGGGACTGACGCATAGCATTGTCCATGCGGCCTGGGAAAACAAACAGTCGACCAGCCTGACGCACATCACGTCGGTAATCGAACGCGTCATCGAAGGCGGCGGCAAAGCGCATCACTCTTGCGCAGCGTTCGACGACGCCACCCTGGCGGCGGCGATCTACTCGGTCCCCCTGAACCTGCCGCCCCTGCCTGGCAAACACCTGCTGGCCTTGTGGCAGGCATTCGCTTCCTGGGACGCCCCGTTCACCTGCCACTTTTCACCACGCGCACCACCTCGTTCCTGACAGGACGCAGCCAAGCGCTTCGCTTATCCCGAAGCATCACACCATTTATCGCCGTCGCCCGGATGCCGGACCACGGGTGATCGATCGCGTTCTGACGCGCGTATTCCGCATCGATCCGGAAGCCGACGGCCATTACCTGTCTAGGAATCATCATGCTTGCCCAACGTACGCTGTTATCCAGCGCGGTCCTGTCCGCGCTGGCCGTTCTATCATCCACCGCATCGGCCCAGGCCGACACTGCCGGACAGGCCAGGGCCTTGCCGCCCATCGTAGTCAGCGCCAGCCCGCTCAATGCCAATGTCGACACCCAGATCCTGGCCCCGGCCAAGGTATTGTTCGGCGAAGAATTACGCAACAAGACCGGCGCTTCGCTGGGCGACACCTTGTCGCAGGAGCTCGGCGTGTCGGCATCCGGCTTCGGCGCCGGCGCCTCCCGTCCTATCATCCGCGGCATGGAAGGTCCACGCGTCAAGATCCTGCAAAACGGCATGTCGGTGGCCGATGTCTCCAGCCTGTCCAACGACCACGCGGTAGCCACTGAAGCGGCGATTGCACGCCAGATTGAAATCCTGCGCGGCCCGGCCGCGTTGCTGTATGGTTCCGGCGCCATCGGCGGCCTGGTCAACGTCGTCAATGACCGCATCCCTACCGAACTGCAAAAAGGAATCAGCGGCGAGGCTGAGGCCCGCTATGGCAGCGGCGACAACGGCAGAAGCACATCGCTGGTGCTGGACGGCTCTACCGGCCCGATAGGCATGCACCTGGACGGCAACTGGCGCGACACCGGCAACTACAAGATCCCGGAACACGCCAACCGCAACGACGCCGGTTCCGCGTCGGGCCGCCTGCCGAATTCCTTCACCCACGAAACCGGGGTCGGCGCCGGCGCGTCCTATATTGCGTCCTGGGGCTATATCGGCGCCTCCGTGGCAACCCTGGACGACCACTACGGCATCCCCACCGCGGAAAAGTCCTTTATCGACCTGCATCAAACCCGCTACGACATTGCCGGCCAGATCGACAACCCGCTGGCCGGTTTCGAAAAGCTGACGTTCAAGCTCGGACACACCGACTACACCCACACCGAGAAACAGGAAAACGGCAAGCCGAATACGATCTTCTCCAACAAGTCGACTGAGAGCCGATGGGAACTCGCGCACAAGCCGTTAGCCGGCTGGCACGGCACCTTCGGCATGCAGACCGAAGACACGCGCTTCTCGGCCCTGGCAGCCGAAAGCGGCTTGCCGGATACCGTGCCGCGCACCAAATCGACTTCGATCGCGGCATTCCTGGTGGAAGAGCGCAACTTCGGCCCGGTGCTGGCCAGCGCCGGTTTGCGCCTTGAATCGGTGAAGCGCCGCCCCGAAGCGGAATCCGGCTTCGCCGACCGCAAATTCAACCTGGCGTCCTATTCGGTCGGCGCCCTCTGGAGCTTCCTGCCAGGATATGGCTTCGGCCCTACGGTGTCGATCGCGCAACGGGCGCCCGCAGCCGAAGAGCTGTATTCACGCGGGCCGCATGAATCCACCGCCACGTTCGATATCGGCGACCCGGCCCTGAAAAAGGAAACTTCGCGCAATATCGAACTGACCTTGCAAAAAACCAGCGGACTGATCCGCTGGAAAGCCAACCTGTTCCAGAACCACGTCAGCAACTATGTGTTTGGCCGCAACGCCGGCACGGTTGACAGCAGCGGCGCACCTGATCCGGCGGGCGAATTCACCGAGCGTTTCTGGTCGCAGGCAGACGCCACCATCCGCGGCGCCGAGGCGGAACTCAGCTACAACCTGCGCGGCGAGGGCTTTTCGATACGCAGCTTCGCCGATACCTCGCGCGGCAGGCTGGATAACATGGGCAACCTGCCCTTGCAGCCGGCTAGCCGCTATGGCGTTGATCTCGGTTATGCGCAGGGCGCCTGGCGCAGCGGCCTCACTATCCTGCGCGCGCAGCAGCAGGACCGCCTGGCGACCTTTGAGAACAGCGTGACGCCGGGCTACACCAAGATCGACGCCAACCTTTCTTACACCCAGCAAGTCGGTGCGCTGCAGCTCACCTGGTTTGCCTTGGCCAAAAACCTGCTGAACCAGGATATCCGCCTGGCGACCTCGGTGTTGAAAGATGTCGCACCGCAGCCGGGACGCAGCTTCATCCTTGGCGTACGCACCAAGTTCTAAGCCGGAAAAATGGGATTGCGAGGCCAGCGAAATGCCAGGCAACATGCTGCCGCGCAGTCCCGGTCGGCGCCGGAAGCCGTAGATAGAATGATCGTTCTCATCACTCGATATGCAAAAAACATGACATATTTATGTCGCAACTTAGGGGGTCTGGACATACTTCCTGAGTTGCTTTGTGTTACCTTTGGAGGTATCGATTGATCGTGCTTTTTTTGCGTAATAATGAGCAAAAGCGGGAGCAGTCTCAAAACAAAAATGTAGCCATGAACATAGCAGGCGCCATGGCAAATGCGATGATAAAAACGCAATGCGCGGAACCGGTGCCGGAACAGGCGCGCCATTCCAGTACATATAAAATCGCAGCTTTGATAGCAACTTACTTTCGGGATTAACACGTGGGGATTTTCTCGCTCTTCGGCAAAAACAATCGTCCAAACGGCGCACCGCCGGCGGATGACAAAGTACCAGCCGCAGCAGACAATCAAGCGCCGGTTCTGTTTGGTGAAAACCATGAGCGGCTGAACAACTCGATCACGCTGCGCGACGGCGCCGCACGCAGCACCACGACCATGAAGATCGATGCGATCGAATCGGAAATGTCGTCCGAGTTCGTTCATCTGCCGCCCTCTGCCAAACCGGCCGGTCCGGACAGCGTGGCGCCGGTCACGCTTACCCAGGGCAACACCACCCAGTTGACGCTGCCCGTGATGAGCAGGACCACGGAATACCTGGATGACCAGTCGCGCAGCGGCAGCATCGAAGTGTCGGTATCCGATACCCCGGAAGTGATTGAAGAGGCCGCAGTGCTGTTCGCCAGCGACCAGAACGACATCGCCGAAGCGCTCCTGCTGAGCGCCATCGCCGAAAACAATCTCGGCTCGTCCACCCACATTGTCTGGTGGATGCTGCTGGACCTGTACCAGATCACCGGCAGGCAGCAGGAATTCGACAATCTGTCGGTCGACTTCGCCAACAAGTTTGAAACCTCGCCGCCGACCTGGATCGATATCATGACCCTCGATCCGCAAGCCAAGCCCCAGGAAAAGACAGGCGCGACGCCAGCCGTGGCCTTCTCCGGCAAGCTCGACGCCAACATCGGCAAGCAGCTGGAGCGCGCGCAAAAACTGAGCGTCACCCATCCTGCCGTGCGTCTCGAATTTACCCGAGTCAGCTCAGTCGACCCGATCGGCTGCGGCCTGCTGCTGCGCATGCTGAAAAAACTGCAAAAATCCGGGCTGGACCTGATACTGGTCGGCGCCGACGAACTGGCCGACAAGATCCGCGAGATCCTGCTGGTCGGACGGCGCGACGAAACCGCCGCGCCCTGGCTGCTGCTGCTGGAAATCCTGCATCTGCTCAACCAGGAACAGGCTTACGAAGACGCCAGCATAGATTATTCGATCACGTTTGAAGTCTCGCCGCCGCCGTTTGTCGCCCCCCACTCCAAGATCATCACGGCGGCCGAAGACAATACCCAGGGCGTAAGCCTCAGCGGCAACAACAGCCTGCTCATGCCGGTGCTGATCGAAGGCCGGACTGAAGAGTTGCTGACCAAGATCCAAACCCACGCCAACGCCCATAGTCCTGCAATCATCGATTGCTCGCGCCTGGCCAGGGTCGACTTCAGCGCCGCCGGCGAACTGCTCAACGGGCTGTCATTACTCACCAGCAACGGCAATGCGATCGAGTTTCACAACGTCAACCACTTGGTGACTGCCCTGTTCAAGGTAGTCGGCATACAGGAAATTGTCCGCGTGGTATCACGCAAAAATTAAGCTTTTAACAAAACCCACCCTCTGCAGTCATAAAAACAACGCTAAATCCACGCAATTCAGCGCTTGTAATCAGACCGGCCGTCCCCATTTTTTTGGGACAGTATCGATTTGTCATTCGATAGCGAAATACATGCGAGCCGGCGCCCCGCGCCCCGCATGCGCGGCCAGGCTATCCCGGGCCGCATTTTCTGAGGCTAGCAAAATGGAACAATTTCACGGCACCACCATCCTTTCAGTACGGCGCGGCAACAGCGTTGCATTGGGCGGGGATGGCCAGGTCACTCTCGGCAACGTCGTCATGAAGGGCACGGCCCGCAAAGTCCGCAAGTTATATCAAGGCAAGGTGCTGGTCGGTTTTGCCGGCGGCACCGCGGATGCCTTCACCCTGCTCGACCTGTTCGAGGCAAAACTGGAAAAACACCAGGGCAATCTGATGCGGGCATCGGTTGACCTGGCCAAGGAATGGCGCACCGACCGCATGCTGCGCCGGCTGGAAGCGATGCTGCTGACCGCCGACCGCGAAACCACGCTGGTAATCACCGGCAACGGCGATGTGCTGGAGCCTGCCGACGGTATTGGTGCGATCGGCTCGGGCGGCACTTTTGCCCAGTCGGCCGCCAAGGCGCTGCAGGAAAACACCGAATTGTCGCCGGCCGATATCGTCAAGAAATCGCTGGTGATCGCCGGCGAGCTCTGCATCTACACCAACCAGTCGCACATCATCGAAACTCTCGATTAAGACCCAACACCATGAACATGACTCCCCAAGAAATCGTTTCAGAACTGGACAAACATGTAGTCGGCCAGGATCGCGCCAAGCGCGCTGTGGCGATCGCATTGCGTAACCGCTGGCGCCGGCAGCAGATTGCGGAACCGCTGCGGCACGAAATCACGCCGAAGAATATCTTGATGATCGGGCCCACCGGTGTCGGCAAGACCGAGATCGCGCGGCGCCTGGCCAAGCTGGCCGATGCTCCCTTCATCAAGATCGAAGCCACCAAGTTTACCGAAGTGGGCTATGTTGGCCGCGATGTCGACACCATCATCCGCGACCTGATCGACATCGGCATCAAGCAAACCCGCGAAGCTGAAATGCGCAAGGTCCGCACGCGTGCGGAAGACGCCGCCGAAGACCGGGTGATCGACATCCTGGTGCCTCCGGCGCGTGATTTCGGCTTTCATCCTGAACAGGACCCAGGCGAAGGCAATGGCGACAAAGGCAGCAAGGATGGGAATACCCGCCAGACTTTCCGCAAGCGGCTGCGCGAAGGCGCGCTCGACGACAAGGAAATCGAGATAGAACTGTCGGAAGCTTCGTCGCAGATGGAAATCATGGCGCCGCCCGGCATGGAAGAAATGACCGAGCAGATCAAATCCATGTTTTCCGGCATCGGCAGCAACCGCAAGAAAAACCGCAAGATCAAGATCAAGGATGCGATGAAAGTCCTGATCGAAGAAGAAGCCGCCAAGCTGGTCAACGAAGATGAACTGAAGCAGAAAGCCATCAGCAACGTTGAACAAAACGGCATCGTGTTCCTGGACGAGATCGACAAGATCGCTACCCGCTCGCAAAACAGCGGCGGCGCCGATGTCTCGCGCGCCGGCGTGCAGCGCGACTTGCTGCCGCTGGTGGAAGGCACCACCGTCAACACCAAGTACGGCATGATCAAGACCGACCATATCCTGTTCATTGCTTCCGGGGCGTTCCACCTGGCCAAGCCCTCGGACCTGATCCCGGAACTGCAAGGCCGCTTCCCGATCCGGGTCGAACTCGACTCCTTGTCGATCAGCGATTTCGAAAGGATCATGACCGGCACCGACGCCTGCCTGACCAAGCAGTACGAAGCATTGCTGGCCACCGAAGGCGTCACGCTGGAGTTTGCCAAGGAAGGCGTGCAGCGGCTGGCGGAAATCGCTTTCTCGGTCAACGAGAAAACCGAGAATATCGGCGCGCGCCGGCTGTACACGGTGATGGAAAAACTGCTGGAAGAAATCTCGTTTTCGGCGACCAACGCCGCCGAGAAAACCATGGTGATCGATGCGGCTTATGTCGATGAGCGCCTGGGCGCCCTGGTGGTGAACGAAGACTTGTCGCGTTACGTACTGTAAACAGCCGCTTGTGTTGTCGCCGGGCCGATCCCCCGGCGGCAAACCGCTAGCCGGCAAGAACGGCAAAATTTTGGATGTCAATGGAACATGCCCGCGATGACTTGAGCAAGTCTAAAACGAGCATGTTCTTTGGTCTCCGGCTGCCTTAATTACGGCTTTATTTATCCTGCACCGGCACCGCCGGCTGTTCCGGCGGCAAGTCCTGGTTAGGCGCCTGCTGCATCATCTGGGTCGGCGCCGGCATTGGCGAAGCGCCACCCAGTCCCGACTTGGTGCGCGCATCTTCCGGCAGCATCACACGCTTCAGGACCCCGCCCTCGGATAACAAGACATAGCTTGCGTGCACTTCCTTGACGCTGGTTCCCGGCAGCAGCTCCTTGCCCTGCCGCACCGCCTGCGCCGGCTTGCCGTCGGCGCTCAGGATCGCCACGCTCTCGCCGTCTTTTTTCGCCGCCACCACACCCAGCAGCTGGTAATTGCTGGCGACCGTCACCGTGCCGCGGCCGCCGAACAGTCCCGCCGCGAGGGAAACATCGATCTGCGCCTGTTCCGCCTGCGGCGGCGCGGTCACCGCGCGCAGCTGCGGTTTGATCAGTTGCATCACCCAGTATGCCGTGCAGGCGCACAGCAGCATGAACAGCAGCAGGCTGAGGAATTCCGGCAGGCGCTTGCTTTGGCGGCCGAGTTTTTTTGTTATTTGCAGTTTCACGCTTTTCCTGACTTTGTCCTAACGCACCAACTGGTTGATTTCAATAATCGGCATCAGCACCGCCAGCACGATCAGCAGCACCACCACCCCCATCGCCAGGATCAGGGCCGGCTCCAGCAAGCCGGCGATGGTCATGGCGCGCCGTTCCAGGTCCTGTTCCTGGGCGCTGGCGGCGCGCTCCAGCATGGCGGGCAATTCACCGGTCACTTCGCCGGCCCGTATCATGTGGATCAGCATCGGCGGAAAATGTTTATGCGCCGCCAGCGCACGCGCCAGGCCCACCCCTTCGCGCACGCTGGTGGCGGCCGTGTCGACCTGCTGCCGCATGGCGACGTTGGACAGCGTATCGCGGCTGGTTTGCAGCGCTTTCAGGATCGGCACGCCCGAGCCGGTGGTAATCGCCAGCGTACTGGCAAAACGGGCGGTATTCAAGCTGCGCTCGAATTTCCCGTACAGCGGCGCATTCAGCAGCCAGGTATGCCAGCGCATCTTGGTCGCAGGGTTTTTCAGCGCCATGCGCCAGCCGTAGAACAGCGCAACCACCACGATCAGGACGATCCAGCCATAGTTGCGGACAAAGTCGGAAGTGGCCAGCATCATCACTGTCAGCATCGGCAGTTTCTGCTTGGTGTTGGCGAACACCGACACGATCTGCGGCACCACATAGGTCAACAGGAAAATCACGATCACGAAGGCCACCACGGTCACGATCGCCGGATAGGTAAACGCCAGCTTCACCTTCTGCACCAGCGAATTGCGGCGCTCGATGTAATCGGCCAGCCGCGACAGCACGCGCGACAGCTGGCCGATCTGTTCACCGGATGCAACCAGCGCCCGGTAGATTTCGGCGAAATCGCGCGGATGGCCGGCCAGCGCGCTGGACAGGGAAGCGCCGCCCATGACGTCGGACCGGATCGATGCGATCAGGTCGCGCTGGTAATTGCGCTCCGACTGTTCCAGCAGCGCCGTCAAAGCCTGCTCCAGCGGCAGGCTGGCTTCCAGCAGGCTGGCCAGCTGGCGAGTAAACAAGGCGATTTCCACCGTCGACAGATGTTCGCCGAAACCGCGCCGTTTCAGGTTGCCGGCAGCGTCCACCTGCTGCGCGATGGCTTCCACCGTCAGCGGCAGCAAACCCTGGGCGCGCAGGTCGGCACGCGCCAACTTGGCGCTGTCCGCATTCACCACGCCCTTGGTGGTGCTGCCGGCGGCGTCTACCGCTTCATAACGAAATGCTGGCACTCTGGTCCTCTACTCTTCGCTGGTTTTTCAGTCATTCTTTTCGGTCATTCCTTGGTGACCCGCAGCAGTTCGGCCTGGGTCGTGATGCCTTCGCTCAGCCAGCGTTCGCCATCCTGGCGCATGGTGCGCATGCCGTTGCGCAGCGCTACCTGCTGGATCTCGGCTTCCGACGCCCGGTTATGGATCTGCGCCGTAATTTCATCGGTGGTCAGCAATAGCTCGTAGACGCCAACCCGGCCGTGGTAGCCGGTGTGGCCGCATTGTTCGCAACCGACCGCATGCCACAGTTCGCCGTCGTGACGGCGGCAATGGGTGCACAGTTTCCGCACCAGGCGCTGCGCCACCACCCCCAACAGGGAAGACGACAGCAGGAAGGGTTCGATCCCCATGTCCAGCAATCGCGTCACCGCGGCGGCAGAATCGTTGGTGTGCAAGGTCGCCAGCACCAGATGGCCGGTCAGCGAAGCCTGTACTGCAATCTGCGCGGTTTCCAGGTCGCGGATTTCACCGATCATGATGACGTCGGGATCCTGCCGCAGGATAGCCCGCAGGGCCTTGGCGAAAGTCATGTCGATGCGCGCATTGACCTGGGTCTGGCCGACGCCGGCCAGTTCGTACTCGATCGGGTCTTCCACCGTCAGGATATTGGTGCTGCTGGTGTTCAGGCGCGACAGCGCGGCGTACAGCGTGGTGGTCTTGCCCGAACCGGTCGGCCCGGTGACCAGCACGATGCCGTGCGGCTGCGCGATCAGGCGGTCGAACTGGGGCAGGACTGCGGGGCTCATGCCGAGGTGCTGCAGGTCAAGCCGGCCCGCTTCCTTGTCCAGCAGGCGCAGCACGGCGCGTTCGCCGTGGCCGGTGGGCAAGGTCGACACCCGCACGTCGACCGGCTTGCCGCCGACGCGCAAGGTAATCCGTCCATCCTGCGGCAGGCGTTTTTCTGCGATGTCGAGCTGCGCCATGATCTTGATACGGGAAATCAGCGAGGCATGGACTGCCTTCTTTGGCCGCACCACATCGCGCAGGCTGCCGTCGATGCGGAAACGCACTACCGAAATCTGCTCGAACGGTTCGATGTGGATATCGGAAGCGCCTTCCCGCAGCGCTTGCGTCAGCAACACATTGATCATGCGGATCACCGGCGCATCGTCGGACGATTCCAGCAAGTCCTCGATCGCCGGCATGTCTTGCATCAGCTTGGCGAGGTCCAGGTCGGATTCGAATTCGTCCACCACCTGGGCGGCGTCGCCGCCGGCGCCGGCATAGGCCCTGGCGATCGCCTCGTCGAGTTCCTCGCGCGACAGCGTGCGGAACTTGACGCGGCCGAAGCGGCGGCTGGCCTCAGCGATCGCGCTAGGCTTGGTTGCCTCGGAAATCCATAACTCGACCGCATTGTCGGCGCCGTTGGCATCCTCGATACGCTGCGCCAGCAATGAAAAATCGCGGGCGAAGGCGTAGGGCAGCAGGCGCGTATCGGTCATCCTGGGATCGCTCATGGCGCTCTGTCATTCAAAAAACCGGGAGCAGCTGCGGGCTTCGGCATCTGCAGCTGAGGCTGCTCGGGAGCAGGCTGGTGCTGTCCGTCCGGCACAGCCTGCTTGCGCAGATCGATGAACGGGCCGCCGTCTTCCAGCCTGGAGGTCACCGACGAGCCGAAATCGGTCAGGATGCTCTTGTCCGGCTGTACCTTGATCTGCTGCTTGCGCATGTAATCGTAACGATCGACGGCCAGCAGGTTGCTGGTGTCTTTGTCGCGCACGATGATCGGACGCAAAAATATCATCAGGTTGGTTTTTTCGCGGGAACCGGACTGGTATTTGAAAAGATTCCCGATAAACGGCAGATCGCCCAGCAGCGGGACTTTTTGCACGCCGTTCTGGTTGTTATCGCCAATCAAGCCGCCCAAGGCGATGATCTCGCCATCGTCGATCACGACATTCGTATCCAGCGAACGCTTGGTCGTCGTCGGGCCATTGGTGGCGCCCGCAGTGCCGGCAACGACTGCCGATACTTCTTGCGAAATTTCCAGGCGAACCGTTCCGCCTTCCGAAATATGCGGCTTGATCTTCAACGCCGTGCCGACGTCCTTGCGCTCGATGGTGGTGAACGGGCTGCTGGTGCCGGCTCCCGTGGTCAAGGTGGAACCTGTGACGAACGGCACGTTCTGGCCGACGATGATCTTGGCTTCCTCGTTATCCAGCGTCAGCAGGTTCGGCATCGACAGCACATTGCTGCCGGTGGTCGAATTCAAGGCGCTGGCCAGGGCGCCCAAACCGATCTTGCCGGCGATCTGGCGGAATATGCCGAGCTGCAAGCCGCTGCCGACGGTCGGTACGGAGGTGGTAGTGCCGGTATTGATCGCCTGGCCGATAGCCGTGTTGAACAGGTTGCCGCTGGTGATGCCGGTGTTGGTGCCGGTAAAGCCGGTGCCGCCGCCGACGCGGTAATTACTGTTCGAATCTCCGCTCAAGGCCAGCCACTGCACACCGATCTCGCTCGCCGCGCTATCCGTGACCTCGACGATCAAGGCTTCCACATATACCTGGGCACGCCGCTGGTCGAGCTGGTCGATCACGCCGCGGATATTGCGGTAGACCGGTTCGCTGGCGGTGATGATCAGGGTATTGGTAGAGTCGTCGGCCTGGATGAAGCCCGCGGCGCCGCTACCGCTGCCGCCGGAAGACTGGGACGAACTGTCGGAAGATGGCGACGATGGCGTCGACGGCTGAGTCGAATTGTTATTGGAGCCCAGCGCGCTGCCGCTGTTCGAACCCTGCAGCATGCCGCCGGAACTGCTGCTGGAACTCTTGGCCGGGCTGATGTTCGACATCGACGTATCCTGCGACACAATCGCGCGCAAGGTCTTGGCCAGTTTCACGGCATCGGCGTTTTTCAGGTAAACCACATGCACGTTGCCGGCGTTGGCGGTCGGCTGGTCGAGCTTGGCGATCAGCGACTTGGCCAGGTTGGCGCGGCCTGCCGACGGCGCCCGCACCACCACCGAATTGGTCCGCGAGTCAGCCATGATCATGGTGCGCGCGCTATCGCTGGCGCCCGGCGCGGCAGAGCCCGAATCGAGCAGCTTGCTCGCCATCACGGCGATATCGCTGGCCACCGCGTAGCGTACCGGAATCACATCAAGGTCATTGACCGCCGGCACATCGAGCGCCGCGATCATTTTCCCCAGCCGCTGCAGGTTTTCCGCGTAATCGGTCACCACCAGCGTGTTGTTGCCCGGATTGGCGTTGATGGTGTTGTTGGGTGAAATCAGCGGCCGCAGCACCGGCAGGATATTGGTTGCCGATTCATAGTTCAGCGAAAAAATCTGGGTGGCGATCTGGTCGCCGCGGACGCTGGCCGGGCGGGTTGGCGCCACTTGCAGCTTGGCGTCGGCTTCCGGCACCACTTTCACAAAACCGTCGCCGCGCACCACCGCATAGCCTTGCAGGCGCAGGGTCGAGGCCAGCAGGTCGAAAGCCTGGGTTTTGCTCAGCGGCTTTTCCGACACCAGGTTGATGCTGCCCTTGACGCGCGGATCGACAATGAAAGTCGTGTTGGTGTACTGGCCGACCGCCTTGATTACCGACTCGATGTCGGCGCCGACGAAATTCATCACGGCCTGGCCGCTCGCGCCCTCGGTGGCAGTTCCGGAGGCGCCCGGCGCCGGCTGCGCCGCGACGGCAGTGGCGCAGGTCAGCAAGGCGATGGCGGCGGCGCTGCGCCAGTTGCATGTACTTGAAAGTAGTGCGGAATACATTTTATCTTTCATGATTTGAACTCTAGTCCGATAACATTTCTGCCATTCACCTGGCGACGCTGACCGAGCAAACTGAGCAAGGTCGCCAACTTTTCCTCTTGTCCTGCCGCCGCTTCCGCGGTGCCCGAAAACTGAAAACGGCCGTCTTGCAATTTTCCGCTGCCGTTCAATAGCATGGCTCCGCCCAGGGTCGCCAGCGTCAATCTTGCCTGCCTGCCCTGCCAGTCAAAGCGCAGCCGATAGCTGCCGAGCGGCTTGACCGGCGACAAGCGCGACGCCATCGCCAGCAGGTCCAGCGTCATCACGCCGTTGATATCCACTCCGCCGGCGCTGTTGCGCGCCAGCGTCAGCGGCTGCCAGCCCAGCTGCATCTTGCCCGACGGCTGCAAAGTGTTCAAGGGCGCGCCCAGCGCCGCCAGGCGCTCGGCCGGCAAAACCATGCTGGCCGGGCTGATGCTCCAGGCGCTCCAGCTGCCGCGGATGCTGACCGCGGCCGACAATACTTGTGCATTCTCCAGCGTCGCGTCGACCCGTCCCAGCAAAACCAGTGGCGACAGGCGCCAGGCGAACCGCCCCGGCAGCAACGCCGTCACAGCATCCTTGCCGCTGGGCGCGGCGCCGATGAAGGCCGAACCGCGCCACAAGGAACCTTGCGCATCGCCCAGCGTCAGCCTGCCGCCGGTGCGGCTTTCCAGCAGCGGCGCCAGCCAGGCAGCCGGCAAAAAGACCGACACCGTGACCAGCGTACTCAGCAACGCCACCGCCGTCCACACCAATACTCTGCTCAAGCCACGCATCGAATTTCCTGGAAGCCGGATAACAACGCCAGCCACATGCGGCCATTACTCATGCTTTTGCTGCCACAACGTGACCGTGGCATTGACGATGCCCGGCTGCGCATTCGCACCGCCGGCCGCACTGACATTGGCGTCTACCACTTGCCAGTGAGCATTCTTCTGCGCATCGTCGAGCCAGTCCAGCAGCCCGGCAAACGCTACTGCCGACAACTGCACCTTGGCCATGTCGCCGCTGAGCGTCACGCTTTGCGGAATCAAACCTTTGGCTTTCAACGCCATCTCGACCGCCTCTTTGCTGAGCGGCGCGGCTGGCCGTTCAGCCAGCTGGCCGGACAGGGACGCCGCCTTGGCTGTCAGCGACTGCAATTCAGCGGCTTGCTGGCGCAGCGCCGGCAAGTCTTTCTGCAGGCGGGCGCGGCCGCTCAGGGCAGGATCGAGCAGAAGCAGGTAAATCACGGCGACCAGGATCAGCGCGCCGGCCGCACCTAGCAGGCGGCGTTCGCGCTGGTTTCTTTGCGCCCAATACTGGTTTGCCGGGGTGCTGATTTTTTCCCAGGATTGCTGTAGCTGGTTACGTGTCGACATTACTTGCGGCTCCCGATCTGCCATGCGCCGCTAGCCGGCTTGCTCAGTGTTAATTGGCTGCTCTCCAGCACGCTCTTGACCTGCGCTTCCGCCGCATCGGCGTCGGCCGGGTTTTTCAAGCGCACCAGCAAATGATGGTCGCGATATTCGACGCTGCTGATGGCCGCGATGTCCGCGCTTTGCGGCGATCCGGCCCAGGCCGCGCCGAATATGGACGCCAGCGCCAGGAAATCGTCAGGCGCCAGCTGGCCGCCATCGCGCTGCGCGGCGGCAATCTTTTGCCTGGTCTGGGCGATCGGATCGACGATCACGGTTTCTTTTGGAAAGGCCGCGCGATAGCTCTGCATCATGCCGGCGCGCAGGCTGGCGGCTTCGCGCCGCATGCGCAGCCAGTCGTAATTGAGGCTGACGACATTCACCAGCAGCACGGCTGCCGCCAAACCCAGCGGCCAGCGCCAGCGGCGCCAGCTGAACTCGGTGCCGGCTGCGCTCGCGGTCAGGCCGCTCATCAGGTCAACGCCGGTGCGCGCCAGGTCCTGGGCGCCCGGTATCCAGTGCGACCAGTCGTCGGCCAGCACCGTCACTTGCGGCTGCGCCAGTTCCTGGTACTGCGCCAGGCTGGACTGCGGCACATACAAGGTGACCGGCAGCTGCGGCACAATTGCCGCCATGCTGTCCAGGACGCCTTGCGCCACGGACTGTCCGGAAGCGGGCGACAAGGACCAGCCCAACCCCTGTTCGGCCGAGGTGCGCAAGGCGACGTCGATGTCGCCGCCATGATCGGTGATGGCCGCAGCGGCCGTGTCCGGTTCGCGCAGGGGCAGGCAGAGCTGGGCCGGCCAGGCTTGCAGATTGTGCGCGCCCAGCGCCAGCAGGGTCTTGACCAGCAGCTCCAGCCAGTCTCGCTGGACCACGGCGATCAGGCGCTGCTTGTCCTCAACCTGCGCCGCGGCCCGGCCGCTGCGCTTGCGGCCGGCAACGATCACGCAGTCAAAGGGGTCGACCAGCAGTTGTTCTTCCACCAGGTTCGGCAACGCCAGCTTCAGTTTGGCGTCGGATAGCGGCGGTACCTGCAATTGCAGCAGGTTGACGTCGGCCGCGGCCAGCAGCAGCACCACGCGCGTCGCGCCGGCAATTACCTCGGCCAGGCCCGACAGCTGCTCGGCGCCCTGGTGCTCGATGCGGCCGCTGTCGGCCACCAGCGCGAAGCGGCAATCGGGCATGGCCACTGCCGCCGCGCTATCGAGCGTGGCCCTGGCGGGTAAGCGGATATATAAGGTACTCAAAACGCATCTTCCATTTATTGTTCTCTAATCCACACTATAGTGCTGCCGGCCCGGTTATTGGTCGGACGCTGTATCAAGGATACGGTATTGAGGCCCGCCCGCCCCATTCGAATCTTGCCGTACACCAAAAAAAAGTTGCTGGCGACCGCCACATTGGTGTTCGCCGAAAAAGTCTTCCCGAACAGGTTTGACATTTGCGTCGATAAATTCGCCGTATCCAGAAACGGTGCCGTACGCCGTGCGGCGACCAGCGTATTCGCCTCCGCCAGCGACAAATCGGCAAAACGGGCCGCCAGCACCTCCGCCGGCGCGGTATTTGCATTGATCGGCATGGCGGCGCCGGCCAAGGGCAGCACCACGACAAAGTCTTGCAATTGCTTCACCATGGCCGGGGTATAGCCGGGCACCGACAGCAGGTCGTCCACCTGCAGCAAGGGCAAAGCGCTGCTGTCCGACTTGGCTGCGGTCTGCTGCCCGGCGGGATTGACGATCGGCTGGCTTTTGGCGATGGCTTGCGCAGTGGCGGTCGCCAGGCCGGTCGGCAGGTGCAGATAGCCCAGCAGGCGCTTGAACACCGCCACCTCGTCGGGAATCGGCACGCCGTTCTGGCTCAGGTTGTTCAGGTTGTAGCGCGACTGGGCGTCGACAATGCTGCCGGAAAGGATGGCGTCACCGGCATCGCCGGCCGGCTGGCCGTCTTCCACGTACTGGTCAAGGCGGGTATCGGCCAGCGGCGCGGCCCACGGCTGTCCCAGGTGGTCGTAGTTGAATTGGCGGCCGCTGGCGCGCAAGATCATGCTGGCCCAATCCAGGGCGCCGCGCATGATCCAGTCTTTCTGCAACTGCAGGCGCTGGTTCTCGATCGAGCGCACCTGCACCTGCTGCTGCCAGAACAGGCTGGCGACGATGGTCACCGCCAGCGTCGTCAGCAGCAAGGCGGTCACCACCGCGACGCCGCGTTGCGCGTAATGCGTCGGCGGCCGCCGCGTCCGGCTCATGAGGCCCCCAGCAGGAAGGTCTTGGCCATGGTGCTGTTGTCATGGCCGCGCAGCTGCAGGGCGACTTGCAGGCCGGTCCAGCGGTTGGCGTTGACGTTGGTGCTGTCTTGGCTGCCTGTGCCGGCGGCCGCGGCGGATGGCCGCCAGCCCTGGCCGTCGCTGCCCCATAATTGCATTTGCATGCTGGCGATATCGGATTGCAGCAGCACTGCCTGGCTGCTGTCGCCGGCATCGTTGAGGGCGCTCTGCCACATGCTGTCGAGCTGGTTCAGGTCGCGCGTGGGCGCCGACTCCTGGCGCGTCAGGCGGCCGTCGCGCAGACGGTAGTCGATTACCTGGACGCGGGTCGGCTGCTGGTCGGCAAACACCAGCCGCACCATCAGCAGGCGCCCCGGCTGCGCCAGCAAGGTGGGCCGCGCCGACATCAGGCTGAGCGGAGCGATCTGGGCGCAATCGCTTTGCAGCTGCGCAAACGTCAGCTGCATGCCGCGCGTCTGTTCCATTTCAGTGGTCAGCGCAACCCGCGACCGCACGATCCCGTCCAGCCCGCGCCAGCCGAGTATCGCCACCATCGCCAGGATGGTGATCGCAATGATCATCTCAACCAGCGTAAAGCCGGACGAGCCGTTTTTGCTGCTAACGCGCATTCGGCACCACCTGCGACAAGTTGATGATGCGCCGGTCCGAGCTGGCGTCGGCGAACACCGCTACTTCGACCCGCCGGAAATACGGATTCGGCGTACCGGATACCTTTTCTTCGCAACGCAGCGGCAAGTCGCCTTGCGGGCAATCGAAGCTGCGATTGCCGATCGCGGGCCATTCATGGCCGAGACGGATCTGGGTCAGCCGGTTTTCCGCCGACCAGTTCGCCATCATGGCGGCGCGCAAGCCGCTGCTGTTCTGCGTCAGGCTGCCGACCGCACGCAGGCTGGCGCCCAGCGCCGTGCCGACAATGACCAGCGCCACCAGCACTTCCAGCAAGGTAAAACCGGCTTGACAACGATGGGGAAGCGGTTTCGGCGTAAGCATTTATTCGACCGCAAAATGACCGATGCCATCGGCGCGGATGACGACGCTGCTGTCGCCGCTGGCCATGGTCAGCGCAAACGGCTTGTCGACCGGTTCGCGGCCGAAGGTGATGCGCAGCGTATCCGGCGCCGACGCTTCGGTCGGCGCCGGATTCATCGATAGCTGCATGGGTGTACGTTTGAATTCGCGCTGGCGCAGCATGTCGTCCTGGGTCAGCGCCTGCCAGCCGCTTTCTTCGCGCACCAGGAAACGGTAGCCGTTGGCGTCGGCTTCGAAAGCGGTGGGACGGTTGCGCAAGATGGCTTCTTCGCGCGTCAATTGCAGCAGCAAGGCGATGCGCTGCGCATCGTTCTGCATGACCTGGCGGTCGCTGCGGAAGGCGTTAAGCGAGACCGCGCCCAGCGTGATGCCGGCAATCACCACCACTACCAGCAGCTCCAGCAGGGTGAAACCCTGGCGCCGGCCGGCTCCGATCTGGCGCAGATTGCGGTGCGCCACAGGAAACATTACAGATCCCACGAGCCGATGTCGGCATCATTACCTTCGCCGCCCGGCTGGCCATCCGCACCGTAAGAGAATATGTCGACTTCGCCCTTGATGCCGGGCGACAGATATTGATAAGGGGTGCCCCACGGATCCTTCGGCAGCTTGTCGATATAACCGCCGCTCTTCCAGCCGTTGGCGGCCGGGCCGGTGGTGGGCTTGGTGACCAGCGCCTGCAAGCCTTGCTCAGTGGTCGGGTAGCGCTGGTTGTCCAGCTTGTATAGCTTGAGCGCCTGCATCAAGGTGCCGATATCCTGGCGCGCGGCCTGGATCCGCGCATCGTCGGTGCGACCCATCAGCTTGGGCACCACCAATGCCGCCAGGATCCCCATGATCACCACCACCACCATGATTTCAATCAGCGTGAAGCCGCGTTGCATGGCAAGTGTGGAACGGCGCCGAAGGGCAGGAAACATTGTGCTATGCATTTCTTTCCTTATCAAAAAAGCCATAAACATGTTTGGAAAGGGCGATTATATGCTGCAATCGTTGCAAATAAGCATGAGAGAGACACTTAATTCTAACCAGTGTATCTATCCAGGTTTTGTCACTGATTCGACACAAAGAAATGATACTACTTCAAACGCACACTGCGACATTGCATCGCCTTGCCCGATCCGCAAAAAACCCGGCAGCCGCGAGTTACGCCGCCTCTTCGCGCGGATTGCGCGACAGCAGCAGCTCCATCACTGACTGCAGCGAATCGCCATCGAATAAAACGCCGGCCACCGCATTGGTGATCGGCATGTCGACCCCGCATTCCCGGGCCAGGGCGCGTACTGCCGCGGCGCATCGCACACCCTCGGCGACATGGCCGAGTTCGGTGACGATGGTAGCCAGCGGCTTGCCTTGCGCCAAGCCTAGCCCGACCCGGCGGTTGCGCGACAAGTCGCCGGTGCAGGTCAGTATCAGGTCGCCGACCCCGGACAAGCCCATGAAGGTTTCGCTGCGGCCGCCGAGGGCGATGCCGAGCCGCGTAATTTCCGCCAGGCCACGGGTGATCAAGGCGGCCCGCGCATTCAAGCCGAGCCCGAGGCCGTCCGCCACGCCGGTGGCGATCGCCAGGATATTCTTTACCGCGCCGCCGACTTCGACGCCGACCACGTCGTCGGTCGAATAGACGCGGATATTGTCGCCGTGGACCGCCGCCACCACCTGCTCGCACAATCCGGCGTGGGCGCTGGCGACCGACAAGGCGCAAGGCAGGCCGCGTGCGACCTCTTGCGCAAAAGACGGCCCCGACAGCGCCGCAGCCGGAACCGTATCGCCCAGCACCTGGCGCACGATCTGGTGCGGCAGCAGGCGCGTGCTTTCTTCAAAGCCCTTGCATAGCCAGACGATATTGGGAATGGGAAAAGCTTGCAGCTGCTGCGCCAATTCGCGCAAACCGGCGACGGAAGAAGCGACGATCAGCAATGCCTCGCTCTGGTTTGCCTGTGCAGCGGTGGTTACGTGCCCCAGCGCCTGCGAAAAATCGGCGCTGAGAACCAGTGTGTCAGGCAAGCCGAAACCGGGCAGGTAAACGGTATTTTCGCGCTGCGCGGCGGCGGCGGCCATGGCGGCCTGATTGCGTCCCCACAACAGCACGTCATGGCGCTGCGCCAATGCGATAGCCAGCGCGGTGCCCCATGCGCCGGCGCCGAGTATGGTGATGTTCATGGATGGGATGGTGGGTTCAGAAGACACGGGCGGCCATCAAACGTGTAAAACCAAAATGGGCGAGGCAAAGGTCAATCGCCCCATACCTCGATCGCCTTCACATAACCGGCCTGGCCGTCGCGATGACGCACCTTGGCCCAGCCGGAGGCTACCGGATCGACCAGTTCCAGCAACACGCCTTTGTCGGCGGTAAACACGACAGCCGCGGCATCGTCAGGATTGGCGCGGATCTTGGCGTTGGCAACGCTGACCTGCAGGTTGCGCTTGGCGATCAGCCCTTTCGACTGCAGCCACGACAAATCGCCGCTGGCATCGCGCACTTTGGTCCATTCGCCGTAGGTCAGCACCACTTCGACCGGCATGCCGCGCGGCGCAACCGCTACCCGCCGGCCTTTTTCGGAAGGCGCATCGTACAGCACTACCGGCGCCGCGCCGACCGCCTTGAAATCGAGCGCGTGGGCAGAACCGGCAATGCCGAGCAAGCTGGCCGACGACAAAGCGATGGAACCGGCTATGCGTGCAAAATTCATCTGTTGCTCTCCAGTTGCGAGAATACTTCCGGGGCGGGCCGACGGCGTCCGTGCCTGCCGCCGTCTGGCGCCAGGCAGGATGAAACTATACGGCCCTGCCCCGCTTGCCGTGCAAAATCAGTTGATCGCCGACGTGCCGTCAACCGCGATGCTGTCGCCGCTGCCCTTTTGCTGTTGCTCGGCCAGCGCTTGCAGGCGTTGCTGATAGAACACTTCGAAATTGATTTCGGCCAGGTGGATAGGCGGGAAACCGGCGCGCGTGATGGCGTCTGCCAGGTTGGCGCGCAGATAAGGGTAGACGATGTTCGGGCAGCCGATGCCGAGCAGCGGGTCCAGCTGTTCGGTAGGGATGTTGCGCAATTCGAAAATGCCGGCTTGCTTGCCCTCGACCAGGAACGCTACCTTGTCTTTCACCTTGGCGGTGACGGTAACCGTGACAGTCGACTCGAAAATGCCTTCGGCCAGCGCTTCGGCGCCGACATCCACCGCTACTTCGATCTGCGGGGCTTCCTGTTCGAGGAAAATGGCCGGCGAATTCGGTTGTTCAAGCGACAAATCTTTCAGGTAAACGCGTTGAATCTGGAACACCGGTTGTTCAACTTGTTGGTTCTCTTCAGCCATGACACTCTTTCAGTTAACATTTAAATTAGCCAGACGGCAGACGAGCCATCCGGCCAGCTATCAGTACAATCCGCAACAATACCTGAATCGCAGGACTAATTGACGAAAATTAGTTGCCGAAAATCAGGCGCCTTGCAGCAGGGGCTCCAGCTTGCCATCGCGATCAAGCGCATGCAAGTCGTCAAAACCGCCGACATGGGTCGCGCCGATATAAATTTGCGGCACGGTGCGGCGGCCAGTCTTTTGCATCATCGTGTCGCGCTGCGCCGGATCGAGGTCAATCCGGATCTTCTCGATACTTTCCACGCCTTTTGCCTTCAGCAGCTGTTCGGCGCGAATGCAATACGGGCACACGGCGGTGCTATACATTAGTACATGGGCGGTCATGGTTGTTCCTTGTGCTGGCTGAGCCGGGTCCGAGGGACCCCGGCTGCGTTATTTGATGGTAGGCAAACCCTGGGTCTGCCAGGCAGCGATCCCGCCTTCCAGATTGTAGGCCTGGGCAAACCCGGCCTGGCCCAGCAGGGAGACGGCTTTGGCCGCCTGGTTGCCAGTCTGGCATACCACCAGCACGTTCTTTGCTTTAAACTTCTCCAGTTCCACCATGCGCTGCGGCAAGTCTTTCAAGGGAATATTCTTGGCGTCGATCAGGTGGGCGGCGGCAAAAGCTGCGCTGTCGCGTACATCCAGCACCAGTGTCTTGCCCTGGTTGATCAGCTGGGTAGCCTGCAAGGTCGACACCCGGTTACCGCGTTTTTGCAACAGGGGCAGCAACAGTGCGCCACCCGATAAAATTGCTACTGCGAACAGAAAAATGTTATCAATCAAGAATTTCACGTTGATCCAATGGTATTAGTTAATCCCGCCATTATAAAATAGAAGCCGAGGCGCCATTCAATTCGTATCAGGTCCCGCGAAAAAACCTTTGCGCCCCATTTACCCTGCCACCATGTAAATGCGGAGTCCTTGGCTGAATTCCAATGGCGGACAATAGATTTCTTACTTTTAGTTAGCAAACTTACCACTATGTACAAGATCGTATTGATGCGCCACGGCGAATCCACCTGGAACCTGGCCAACCGTTTCACCGGCTGGGTCGACGTCGACCTTACCGAAAAAGGCGTGGCGGAAGCCAGGCAGGCAGGCCAGCTGCTGCGCGAAGCCGGGTTCACATTCGACCTGGCTTACACCTCGGTATTGAAACGCGCAATCCGCACCCTGTGGGGCACGCTCGACGAGATGGACCTGATGTGGCTGCCGGTCAGGCACCACTGGCGCCTGAACGAACGCCACTATGGCGCCTTGCAAGGCTTGAACAAGGCGGAAACCGCTGCCAAGTACGGCGATGAGCAAGTCATGGTGTGGCGCCGCAGCTATGACACGCCGCCGATGCCGCTGGAAGCGGACGACCCGCGCACTTCCTACAACGACCCGCGCTACGCCGGCCTGAAGCGCGAAGAGATCCCGCTGACCGAATGCCTGAAAGACACGGTCGCGCGCGTATTGCCATTCTGGAATGATGAAATCGCGCCATCCATCCGCAGCGGCAAGCGCATCATCATTTCAGCCCACGGCAACAGCTTGCGCGCCCTGATCAAGATGCTGGACGGCATCAGCGACCAGGATATCGTCGGCCTCAACATTCCCAACGGCCAGCCGCTGGTCTATGAACTGGACGCCGACCTGAAGCCGATCAAGAGTTATTACCTTGGCGACCAGGCGGCGATAGCAGCGGCGATGAACGCCGTCGCCAGCCAGGGGAAAGCGAAATAAATATCTCGCTGGACAAGCTCTTCGGCAGCAGCAAGCTCAGTCGCGCCATCGGCCGTCCCCCGGCGGCGTGGCCGCTGGCGCTGCTGCTGGCGGCGACGCTGGCGGCAGCCCTGCCCTCGGCCGCCGGCGCCGCCGTCAAGATCACCGAGCGCAGCAAGCAAAAACAGGCGGCAGAAGCGCAGCGCGCCGACCTGCGGCAAAAACTGGACAACCTCAAGCGCGACATCAGCCAGACCGAGACCGAGAAAGACAACGCCAGCGACGCCCTGGCCGATTCCGAAGCCGCGGTTTCCAAGGCCACCCGCTCTTTGCGCGATCTGGGCGCGGAACAAAAGCAGACCGAAGCCAAACTGGCCAAGCTGGCGAAACAGCATGACGAGCTGAGCAAGACCGTGGCTTCGCAGCAGGCCCAGCTGGCCAACCTGCTGCGCCAGCAGTACGTCGCCGGCAACGAAGACCGCATCAAGCTGCTGCTGTCCGGCGACAACCCGAACCGCATCAATCGCGACCTGCAGTACATGGGGTATGTTTCGCAGGCGCAAGCGCGGCTGCTGGAATCGCTGCGCGCCAACCTTGCCGCAGTGGAAGCCAACCAGACCGAAGCCCAGAACGCCAAGGACGACCTCGACGAAATCGCCCAGGAACAGCGCGACCAGAAGAACCTGCTGGAAAAGGAAAAGTCCAAGCGCGCCACCTTGCTGACCCAGCTGTCCAGCAAACTGGCGAGCCAGCGCAAGGAAGCCGGCAATATCCAGCGCGACGACCAGCGCCTGTCGGGCCTGGTCGACAAGCTGGCGGAACTGATCGAAGCGCAAAAGAAAGCCGAGGCCGCGGCTCGCGAGAAATTGCGCCAGCAGCAACTCGCACAAGCGCAAGCCCAGGCCCAAGCGAAAGCCGCGCGCGAACGCGAACGCCAGCGCCTGCTTGAACAGCAGCGCGCGGCCCAGGCCGGCAAACCGCCGGTTGCGGGGCCAAGCCCGGCGGGACCTACCCCGGCGGGACCGAAAGTCCCCAATCCGGACGCGATCGACGACGACCAGCCGCCGCCGGCAGTAGCCGCGGCGCCAACGCCCGCCCCGGCGCCGCTGGCGCGCAATGAACTGACGCCGGAAGCCGACAACGCCTACGGCAAGCCGTTCGAATCCCTGCGCGGGCAGCTCCGGCTGCCGGTGCGCGGCGACGTCATGGCGCGCTTCGGCAGCAAGCGCGGCGACGGTCCGAGCTGGAAAGGCTTGTTCATCCGCACCCCGGAAGGCAGCGAAGTGAAGGCGGTGGCTGCCGGCCGGGTGGTGTTTTCCGACTGGCTGCGCGGCTTCGGCAATCTGATCATTGTCGACCACGGCAACCAGTACATGACGATTTACGGTAATAATCAGGCATTATTGAAGCGTCCCGGAGATGCCGTGAAAGCCGGCGACGTCATTGCCAGCGCCGGCAACAGCGGCGGCAATGAACAATCGGGTTTATACTTTGAAATTCGGCATCAGGGCCGTGCGTTTGACCCACTCGGATGGGTAACTACTAGGTGAAACATGGGCAGTAAACTCAAGAATATCGGTCTGATCAGCTTAGGCGTCATTGCAGGGATAGGCGCCTCCATCCAGTTCGACGCCATTGCGCAGAAAAGCGCCGCGGCGCCATTGCCGCTGGAGGAGTTGCGGCAGCTGGCCGATATTTTCGGCCTGATCAAGTCCGATTACGTGGAACCGGCCGACGACAAGAAACTGCTGACCGAAGCCATTTCCGGCATGGTAGCCTCGCTCGACCCGCATTCCGCCTACCTGGACAAGAAGGCTTACAAGGAACTGCGCGAGAGCACCCAAGGCAAGTTTGTCGGCCTCGGCATCGAAGTCGGCATGGAAGACGGCTACATCAAGGTGGTGTCGCCGATCGAGGATTCCCCGGCCTACCGCGCCGGGATCAAGGCGGGCGACCTGATCACCCGCCTCGACGCCACCCCGGTCAAGGGCCTGACCCTGGAGCAGGCGGTCAAGCGCATGCGCGGCGAGCCTAACACCAAGATCACCCTGACCATCTCGCGCAAGGAAGAAGACAAGCCGCTGATCTTCAACATCACGCGCCAGGAAATCCGTGTGCAAAGCGTGAAAGGCAAAGTCGTCGAACCGGGTTATGCGTGGCTGCGCGTGACCCAGTTCCAGGAACCGACAGTGGATGACATGGCCAAGAAGATCGCCGCCATCTATGCCCAGGAGCCGAACCTGAAGGGCCTGGTGCTGGACTTGCGCAACGACCCGGGCGGCGTTTTGCCGGGCGCGATCGGCGTGTCCGCGGCCTTCCTGCCCAAGGATGCGGTGGTGGTCACCACCAACGGCCAGTTGCCGAGCTCCAAGGCTTCGTTCTACGCCAAGCGCGAGTATTACGCCAATCCGGGCAATGATCCGCTGGCGCGCCTGCCGGAAGCGCTGAAGAAAGTGCCGATGGTGGTGCTGGTCAATACCGGTTCCGCTTCCGCCTCGGAAATCGTGGCCGGCGCCTTGCAAGACTACAAGCGCGCCACCATCATGGGCACGCAAACCTTCGGCAAGGGTTCGGTGCAATCGGTGATCGCCTTGCCGCCGGACCGCAACACCGCGGTCAAGCTGACCACCGCCCGCTACTACACGCCGAACGGCCGCTCGATCCAGGCCAAGGGCATCGTGCCGGATGTGATGGTGGATGAATATGCCGACGGCGACGGCCTGAACGGCCTGCGCCTGCGCGAGGCCGACCTGACCAAGCACCTGAGCAACGATACCGACAAGGGTCCGGAAGTCAAGGCGTCCAAGGTCGACGAACTGGAAGAAGCGCAGAACATCGCCGCAGCCGAAAAGAAACGCAAGCCGCTGGAGTTCGGCAGCAAGGACGATTTCCAGCTGGCGCAAGCGCTGAACCAGCTCAAGGGCCTGCCGGTGCAAGTGTCCAAGGTGAAACCGGAAAACCGCTCGGAAGCCGAGAAGGACGCCAAGCCGTCCAAAGACGACAAGCCGGCTCCGGCCGATGGCGCCATCATCAAGAAGGATGAACCGAAGGACGAGAAAAAATAATCGTTTTTCACGCTACACTAAGGCCGCAGCGATGCGGCCTTTTTTTTTTGGCAGAGATACGGCAAATTCCGCAGTTTTATCTATTTGGCAGCTTTCCATGAACGACCAGCAATTACTCCGCTATTCGCGCCACATCCTGCTGGATGACATCGACATAGCCGGCCAGGAGAAATTCCTGGCGGCGCACGCCCTGATCATCGGCGCCGGCGGCCTCGGCTCGCCGGTGGCCATGTACCTGGCCTCGGCCGGCGTCGGCCGCATCACGCTGGTGGATAACGACAGCGTCGACCTGACCAACCTGCAGCGGCAAATCCTGCACACCAGCGAACGCGTCGGCCAGGCCAAGGTCATCTCCGGCAAAACCGCGATGACGCAAATCAATCCCGATGTCCAGGTAGTGGCGCTGGCGGAACGCGCCGACCAGGCGCGTCTCGGCCAGCTGATCGGCGATGCCGATGTGGTGATCGACTGCAGCGACAACTTCGCCACCCGGCAAGCCATCAACCGCGCCTGCGTCGCGCACCAGGTGCCGCTGGTTTCCGGCGCGGCGATCCAGTTCGACGGCCAGGTCAGCGTATTCGACGCGCGCGATCCCGGCTCGCCTTGCTATGCCTGCCTGTTCCCGCCGGACCGGGAATTTGAAGAAGTCGCCTGCTCCACCATGGGCGTATTCGCGCCGCTGGTCGGCATCATCGGCAGCATGCAGGCGGCCGAAGCGCTCAAGCTGATCGCCGCCATCGGCACCTCGCTGTCGGGCTCGCTGCTGATGCTGGACGCGCGCAGCATGGAATGGACCCGCATCGGCGTCGCCCGCGATGCCGGCTGCCCGGTATGCGGCAAACAGGATCATTCTTGAGCCGGATGCAAGCAGCTTCCGGCAATTAGTAGCTTTCTTCGCATCGTCATATTTTTCTTTCCCCAACGGCCGCCCGTACCTTAGATTACGGTCAGCTGTCGTGCCCTGTCGCGATGGCTATTGACCAACTCTAAGCGAGAGAAAAAGAAATGAAGCGCAGACAGTTTCTGAAAGGCTCGGCATTTTTCACAGTGGTTGCGGCAAGCACAGGGTTGCTGAACGCATGCGGCGGCAGCAGCGGCGACGGCGGCACAGGGGAGTTCGCTTTTCCCCAGGGGATTGCTTCCGGCGACCCGAAAGACAGCAGCGCCGTGTTCTGGGCGCGAGTCGTGCGCAACAACGGCGCCGTCGCCACGGCTGCGATCGCGGTGCGGCTGGAAGTCTCCTCCATGCGGGATTTTTCCTCCCTGGCGGCCCAAGCCGACCTGAGCGCCAGTCCCGATTACGACTTCACGGTACGCGCCAAGGTAACGCAACTCAAGCCGAATACTGTTTATTACTACCGTTTTACCGCCGGCAGCGACGTCAGCCCGGTGGCCCAGACCAAAACCGCTCCGCTCGCCAGCGCCAGCAACAGCCAGGTGCGCTTCGCCTGGTTTACCTGCCAGGACTGGTCGGTCAACCATTGGCAAGCCATGTCCCTGCTGGCGCAGGAAGACCTGGATTTCGTCGTGCACGTCGGCGACTACGTCTATGAAACCGTCGGCGCTTCATTCCAGACCGGCGGTGCCGAACCGGCGCACAAGCCGATTACCCTGCCAAACGGCCTGCCCCATCCGGGCGGCGGCGTGTACGCCAATACAGTCAGCGACTACCGCACCCTGTACCGCACCTACAAGACCGATGCGCGCCTGCAGAGCATCCATCACAAATTCCCGGTGATTGCGATCTGGGACGACCATGAATTCTCTGACGACTGCTGGCAGGATCACCAGGTCTACACCAACCAGAACAAGCAGGAAACGGCACGCCGGCGCAGCGCCACCCAGGCCTGGGCCGAGTACACGCCTATCGATTTCGGCGACCTGTCGTTCGACCTCAACAACAGCAGCTACCAGAACATCCGCATCTATCGCGATTTCCGCTTCGGCCAGCTGGTGCACCTGGTGATGACCGACGAACGCCTGTACCGCGACGACCACGTCGTCAGCGAACAGTCGGTAGCGCAGCAGGCCGGACACGATCCGGTCAACGGCGACGATTCGATAGGCGCGCGCTACTTCGTGCCGCAATCGACCCTGCTGCAAATGGAAGCGCAGGAAACCGCCAGGCTGGGCCGGCCGCCGTCGATACTCGGCGTCACGCAGACGCAGTGGTGGAAAGACACCTTGAAGAATTCGGATGCGACCTGGAAAGTGTGGGGCAACGAAATCATGCTGAACCGCATGTGGGCCGACCTGTCGCCGCCGGCGCTGGGGATTCCCGCGCCCTACAACCAGCTGTATGTGATCAATTGCGATTCATGGGACGGCTATCCGAGCCACAAGGCGGAACTGCTGTCTTACCTGAATACCCAGAACATCAAGAACGTGGTGGCGATCACCGGCGACCTGCACGCCTTCCAGTGCGGCGTGGTGCGCGCCAATCCCGCCGATCCGGCCAGCGCTCCGGTGCTGGCGGATTTCCTGGCGGCCGGCGTCAGCAGCCAGTCGTTTTACAACTACATCAAGTCCGGCGCGGCGACGGTCAATCCCTTGCTCGGCGCGCTGACACAGACGCCGCAGGTTTTCGACGGCCTGCTGAAAGGCTTCAATCCCGACTTCGCCTACGTCGACCACGACGCCCAGGGTTACGCATCGGCCACCGTGACCAGCGACAGCATCGTCGTCGTATTCAACAAGGTGAAGCCGCTCGCCGCCGACAACAGCGCGCCGCAGCAGCCATTGCTGAAACGCACCCGCATCACGCTGGCCAAAGGATCGGCCACGCCGCAGGTCGAAGATAACGTCTAGAGCGTTCGTCAGGAAGGAAAACGCCATCGCCCGCAGTCCGCCGCGGGCGATGGCGGCTAGCGCAATCAGGCGGCGCGCGCAGCCGGCTGAACGGCTTTCAGGAGCCGCAGCTTCTGGATGGTGTCGGCACAGGCACGGGCCGCTTCCGCGCCCTTCACCAGGAAATGCTCGAAGAAATATTTATGATGCTCTTCGCCGGCGTGGAAGTGATGCGGCGTCAATACCGCCGACAACACCGGCACCGCGGTTTCCAGCTGCACTTGCATCAGGCCGCTGATGACCGCCTGCGCCACGAATTCATGGCGGTAGATGCCGCCGTCCACCACCAGGCCGGTCGCCACCACGGCGGCATAACGGCCGCTGTTGGCCAGCAGTTTGGCATGCAGGGGAATTTCGAAAGCGCCGGCGACTTCGAAGAAATCGATGTCTTGCTCGCCGTAGCCGGCCTTGGCGATTTCGGCGATAAAAGCGATCCGGCATTGGTCCACGATGTCGCGATGCCAGCCGGCCTGGATGAACGCGATGCGTTCGCCGCCTGCGGCGCCGGAGGTTTTTGATTTGATATCGACTGCGGGATTGTGTTGCTGCTGCATTTGACTACTCCTGTTTAAATGAATAAAACAGGGCGTGTTGGATCGAAAGGAAGCACGAACACATACCGGCCCCATCAGCGCCGGCCGCCATCGGCAACGGCATAGCCGCCGCCCATGCAGCAAGACACTGATCAATTCCGGTAAACGCCGCGCAACCTGTTCTCTCTTTATCCGGACTATACCGTCGGCCCCGGGATCGCACCGGGTCTGCTGACCTTGCCGCGGATACCGCAACAAGCGCTCGCGGGCTATGCGCATTGCACGCAATTACCGCCGGTGGGGAATCGCACCCCGCCCTGAGAACGTTTCGCTCGATGCCTTGAGCGAAACGAGAATTTATCACAGAAGCAATCGGCCTGCAGAAGCCCGCCCGGATCCCGGGTCAGTTTGTTTTCTTCGCCAGCCCGAGATAGGTGTCTATCACTTTCGGATCGTGCGCCAGCTCGGCAGCCGGTCCCTGCAGCACCATGTCGCCGGTTTCCAGCACATACGCATGGTCGGCTGCCTGCAAGGCGGCGCGGGCGTTTTGCTCGACCAGCAAGATGGCCACGCCAGTCTGTTTCAAACGTACGATGATGTGGAAAATCTCTTTCACGATCAGCGGCGCCAGGCCGAGGCTGGGTTCGTCCAGCATCAGCAGCTGCGGCTTCGCCATCAGGGCCCGTCCCAGCGCCAGCATTTGCCGCTCGCCGCCGGACAGGCTGCCGGCCTGCTGCCTGCGCCGTTCCTGCAGGCGCGGAAACAGGTCGTACACCAGCGCCATCTGGTCGGCGTACGCGCGCTCGCCGGCCTTGTAGCGGCGGTAGCTGCCCAGCAGCAGGTTGTCTTGCACCGTCATGCTGGCGAACAGCTCACGTGTTTCCGGCACCAGGCACATGCCGCGCGCAACCCGTGTTTCGATCGCCACGCCATCGAGATCCTGCCCCAGCAGGCTGACCTTGCCGCGCATGCTGCCGTTGTTCGGCATGGCGCCGGCGATCGCATTCAGCATGGTCGATTTACCGGCGCCGTTGGGACCGATCACGGTCACGATCTGGCCGGCGCCGACCCGCAGGCTGGCGCCATGCAAGGCTTCAACCTTGCCGTAGGCAACGTGCAGGTCGACCACTTCGAGCACCGGGGAGCCGGCGGGATTACTCATCGATGCCTCCCAGGTAAGCTTCCAGCACCGCCGGGTCTTGCTGTATCTCGGCCGGCAAACCCTGCGCAATCTTGCTGCCGAATTCCATCACTACCAGCTGGTCGGTCAGGTTCATGACAAAATCCATATCGTGCTCTACCAGCAAAATGCTCATTCCTTCTGTCTTCAGCTTGCGCAGCAAATCCGCCAGCGCCTGCTTCTCCTGGTAGCGCAAGCCTGCAGCCGGCTCATCCAGCAGCAGCAAGGTCGGATCGCAGCACAGCGCACGCGCAATCTCCAGGATCCGCTGCTGGCCCAGCGCCAGGCTGCCGGCCTCTTGATACAGCAAATGTCCGAGGCCGACTCGTTCCAGCTGTTTTTTCGCCTCGAACAGCAAGCTCTGTTCTTCGCCGCGCTCAAGCCGCAACAGGCCGCGCACGATGCCGCCGATGTCGTTGCGGCGAGCGCGCAGGTGGGCGCCGATGGCGACATTCTCAAGCACCGTCATGCCAGCCATCAACCGCACGTGCTGGAAGGTGCGGGCGATGCCGCGGGCGACGATCTGGCGCGACGCCAGGCCCGATATCTGCTGCAAGCCGTCCCGCGCGCGAAATCTGACCGAACCGCTAGTCAGGGGCAACACTCCGGTAACCAGGTTGAACATGGTCGATTTGCCGGCGCCGTTGGGGCCGATCAAGCCCACGATCTGTCCGGCCCTGACGCTGAAACTCATGTCGTTGACCGCCACCAGGCCGCCGAACTCCTTGCGCGCCCGTTCTATCTCCAGCACTATCTCGGCATCCGCATGCCTGCTGCGGGTGGCTAACGCCGCCGCGGACGACGGCGCCTGTGCCGCCGGCTTGCCTGGCATCCATTTGCGCAAATACGGCCACAGGCCGTCGCGCGCGCGCTGCAGCAACAGCAGCATCAGGATGCCGAACACAATGGTTTCGAAATTGCCGTTGGCGCCCAGCAGCTTCGGCAATATCGATTGCAGCTGATCCTTCAGCAAGGTCAGCAACGCCGATCCGAGAATCGCGCCCCATACGTAACCGGCGCCGCCGACCACCGCCATGAACAGGTATTCGATGCCGGCGTTGAGACCGAACGGAGTCGGGCTTACCGAACGCTGCAAATGCGCATACAGCCAGCCGGAAACGCTGGCCAGCAGGGCTGCCAGCACAAACACCAGCACTTTGATCCAGGCCGTGTTGACGCCCATCGCTTCGGCCATCACGGCGCCGCCGTTGAGCGCGCGGATTGCACGGCCCGAGCGCGAGTTCAGCAGGTTTTGCAAACCGGCCAGCGCCACCAGCAGGATCGCCCAGATCAGGTAAAACATCTTGCGGCCGCTATCGAGCTCGATGCCGAACAGGTTGACCGCAGGGATGCCGTTCAAGCCGTCGTATTTGCCGAGGAATTCCAGGTTGCCGAACAAAAAATACAGCGACAGCGCCCAGGCGATGGTGCCGAGCGGCAGGTAGTGGCCCGACAGGCGCATGGTGATGGCGCCGATCGCCAGCGCCGCCAGCGTCGTCACGCCCAGGCCGGCCAGCAAGCCGATCCAGGGCGACAGGCCGAACTGGGTGCTCAGGTAAGCAGTGGAATAAGCGCCCAGCCCGACAAAAGCAGCCTGGCCGAAAGAAGTCAGGCCGCCCACTCCGGTCAGCAGCACCAGTCCCAGCGCGACCAGCGCATACAAGCCGATGTAGTTGGCCAGGGTGATCCAGAATTCCGGCGTCGGCAAGATGGGCAGCAAAAGCAGGATCGCCAGGAAACCAAACAAAGGCAATTTGCCAGGGAAAAATTTAAGCATCACTGGTCACCCTCGTCGACCTGCCTGCTGGTCAGCGAACGCCACAGCAGCACCGGGATGATCAGCGTAAACACGATCACTTCCTTGAAAGCGCTGGCCCAGAACGAAGAATACGATTCCAGCAAACCCACCAGCAAAGCGCCCGCAGCAGCAATCGGATAACTGCCGAGGCCGCCGATGATGGCGCCGACAAATCCCTTCAAGCCGATCAGGAAGCCGCTGTCGTAATACACGGTAGTCAACGGAGCGATCAGGATGCCGCACAAGGCGCCCAGCGCCGCTGCCAGCGTGAACGCCAGGCGCCCGGCCTGGCCGGTGCCGATGCCGACCAGGCGCGCGCCGAGCCGGTTGACCGCGGTGGCGCGCAAAGCCTTGCCGGACAAGGTGCGTTCAAAATAGATGTAGAGTGCGGCGATCAGCAGCAGCGACACCACGATGATCACGCAGCTCTGGCCGGAAACGGCCAGGCCGCCGATGTCGAAACGGGCATCGGAAAACGGCGCGGTGCGCGAACCTTCGGCCCCGAACATCAGCAAGCCGATGCCGATCAAGGCGTAATGCACCGCCACCGACACGATCAGCAAGACCAGCGTGCTGGCTTCGGCCAGCGGCTGGAAGGCCAGCCGGTAGATCATCGGCCCCATCGGCACTACGATCAGCAGGGCCAGCAACACCTGCAACGGCATCGCCAGCGTGGCGTGGCCATACCAGCGGGTGACGGCATAGACCGCCAGCGGCAGCAGCACGAACTTCAGCAAGGCCACGCCGATTTTCCGGGCCTTGCGGGTTTCGCCGCTGCGGCCCAACGCTACAGTCGCTGCTTCCTGGATAAAACTCAAGACGCCGAGCGCCACCAGCAAGGTTGCAGACAGCGGAAATTTGTCAGACTGGATAGCCGCCAGCGTCAAGGCGCCGAAGGCGACGAATTCACCCTGCGGGATAAAGATGACGCGCGTGACCGAAAACACCAGCACCAGCGCCAATGCCAGCAGCGCATATACGGCGCCGCTGGTGATGCCATCCTGGGCCAGGATGGCGGCAATTGAGAAATCCATCTTACTGCGCGGCGCCTATCAGTTTCCACTTGCCGTTAACGATTTCAACCATCACGCGCGAACGCTGGTCGAAGCCGACGTGGTCGGTAGCGCTCATGTTGACGATGCCTTGCGATACCGGCAGGTTCTTGGTGTCTTCGATCGCGTCGCGCAGCGCGGCGCGGAATTCCTTGCTTCCCGGCTGGCCTTTTTTCAAGGCTTGCGGCGCGGCCGCGCCCAGCAGCATGCCGGCATCCCAAGCGTGGCCGCCGAAGGTCGAAATGCTGCCGGCGCCGTAGGCTTTCTCGTAAGCGGTACGGTAAGCCATTGCCGACTTCTTGACAGGATTGCTGTCCGGCAGCTGCTCAGCCACCAGCAACGGTCCGGCCGGCAGGAAAGTGCCTTCGCAATCCTTGCCGCAGACACGCAGGAAATCGTTGTTGGCGACGCCATGGGTCTGGTAGATCTTGCCTTTGTAACCGCGCTCCTTCAATGTCTTTTGCGGCAAGGCGGCAGGCGTGCCGGCGCCGGCGATCAGGACCGCGTCGGGATTGGCGCTGACCATCTTCAGCACTTGCCCGGTGACCGAAGTGTCGTTGCGGGCGAAGCGCTCATTGGCCACAATCCTGATCTTGCGCAGTTCGGCCAGCTTGGAGAATTCGCGGTACCAGCCCTCGCCGTAGGCATCGGAGAAACCGATGAAGGCCACGCTCTTGACGCCGGCATCGGCCATGTGGGCGATGATCGCGGTCGCCATGTGCGAATCGTTTTGCGGCGTCTTGAAAATCCAGCGGCGCTTGGCGTCGACCGGCTCGACCAGGGAAGCCGAAGCCGCCATCGAAATCATCGGCGTGCCCGATTCCGCGGCCACATCGCTCATCGCCAGCGAACCGGGAACCGCGGTCGAGCCGATCAGCAGGTCGACCTTTTCTTCGCTGACCAGCTTGCGCGCATTCTTGACGGCCGTGGTGCTGTCGGTGGCGTCATCGAGCACGATGTATTGCACCTTCTGGCCGGCGATTTCCTTCGGCAACAGGGCGAAAGTATTCTTTTCCGGGATGCCCAGCGAGGCGGCCGGGCCGGTCGCGGAAACGCTCACGCCGACCTTTATCTGGGCGTATGCACTGCTGCTGCCGGCGGCCAGGGTGATTGCCAATGCTGCGGAAACGGAAGTCCCCAACCATGCTTTTTTCATCTGAACTGCTCCATTGTAGTTTTAGCGCCGACGTCTCCCGGCAACGCTGATATCGTTCTGCCGAGAGATGTTAGCAAAGAATTTAAACCAGCATCAGCGCGATCTGCTGTGCGGCATCGTCTCCGGGCTTGTGCTGGAAACGGCTTTTGGCGAAGCGCTGCCAGCGGCCCAGCACGAAGCTGGTCAGGATATTGGCGCGCAAGGCGGCCTCCGCTTCGTTCGATTCCCCTTGCGAAGCGGCGATCCGCAGCGCCTGTTTCAGCGCCAGCTCGATGCGGTCGACAAACTGGTTCATGCGCAGCTGCAGGCGTTCGTCTTCGTTGACCAGCGCATCGCCGATCATGACCCGGGTCATGCCCGGATTGCGCTCGGCGAAATTGAGCAGCATCAAGGCAATCGCCTGCGCCTGGTGCAAGCCTTTTTCCTGCTGCTCGGTAATCTGGTTGACCAGGCCGAACACGCTGGTCTCGATGAAGTCGATCAGGCCTTCGAACATCTGCGCCTTGCTGGCGAAGTGCCGGTACAGCGCCGCCTCCGACACATCTATCTTGGCCGCCAGTGCGGCGGTGGTGATCTTTTCGCCTTTTGGCTGCTCCAGCATGGTCGCCAGGGTCTGGAGGATCTGGAGTTTGCGCTCGCCGGGTTTGGTAGTTGCCATGGTTTTTTATTTTAATAGTGATGGGGTAAAGGAAAACTGTGCCTGCTCCCTGCCCGGCACAGGGCCAGCCGCTTCAACGCAAGCGGTGCAGATTCCTGGCCAGCTGTCGCACCGATTTTACTTTGACATCGACGTATTTGGGGCGCTTTATCACATTTGACTGGTCCGCCAGGTATTGGGTGACCCAGGCCGTGCGCATGCCGACCCATTTGGCGGCTTTCAGCGTGCCGACTGTGTCTTCCACCAGAACGCAGCGGCGCGCCGCGACCTTTTCCCGCGCCAGCAGCTGACGCAGCAGGTGGCGCGACGGTTTCGGCCGCAGCTGCCGGTGCACATGCATGGATTCGATCGAAATGTGCTTGCCGAAATGGCGCTGCAAGCGCAAGTGGCGCAAGACGTCGCCCGAATAGCGCAGCGGCGCGTTGGTCAGCAGGATCTTGCGCCCCGGCAGGCGCTTGAGCAGGCTGATCAGGCCGCGCTCGGCGCGGATCATGCCCAGCAGGTCGTCAAAACGGTGCGCTTCACGCAGGAAATCCTCGGGCCGTACCTGATGGTGCTTGACCAAACCCAGCAAGGTCGCGCCATAACGCCGCCAGTATGTCTCCCGGGCGGCGTTGACGGTGGCGGCATCGGCGTCGACGCCGCCGCTGCCCAGGGTGCGCGCCATGAAGGCGTTCATGTTGTCGTGGATCGCGGGGAAAATGGCATGCGAGGCGTCGTGCAGGGTATTGTCCAGGTCAAACAGCCAGAGCGCTGTAGTATTCTTTGCCATTGTGCCGTGCATTCGTTTTATCAAGGAGAAGGTGTGCTTCGTAAGATTATAGTGACATTGTGCTGGTTGCCGCTAAGCCTGCTGGCGTTGTCCGCCCAGGCCGACGCTACGGACGCGGCAGCAGCGGCGGCGCCCGTCCGCCAGGGCGGCGCCTTGTTCAAGATACAGCGCGCCGGCCACAGCGCTTATGTATTCGGCACCATCCACGTCGGCCGCGCCGATTTTTATCCTTTCGACGACGTAGTCTTGCAAGCGTTGCAACAGTCGTCGGCCATCGCGCTGGAAATCGACCCCGGCAATGCCCATGGGCTGGCCGGCCTGATGACCAAATACGGCATCTACGCCAACGGCAAATCGCTGACGCAAGAGCTGCCGCCGCGGCTGCTGCAGCAGCTCAGCCCGCTGCTGGAAAAATACGGCCTGACGCTGGATCAGGTAGCCAGCATGAAACCATGGCTGCTGGCGACCATGCTCGGCATCAGCGAATACACCCACCAGGGTTACCTGCCCCAGTACGGCGTCGACGTCACCCTGGCCGCTTATGCAAGAAAACAGGAAAAACGCCTGGTCGAGCTGGAAACCGCGGAACAGCAGCTGTCCTTGCTGGGCAAGCTGACGTCGGCCGAGCAGGTCCAGTTCCTGCAAGACAGCGTCGACGAAATCCAGGACCCGGCCAAGGCGCAGCGTTCGACGCAATTGATCACACGCTGGCGCGACGGCGACGTCGACGGCATGGCCGCCATGCTGGCGGAACTGACCAGCGACGACACCTTCACCGGCAAATTCGTGCAGCGCGCTTTGCTGGACGAACGCAACCCCGGCCTGGCCGACGGCATAACCAGGCTGGCGAACGCAACGCCGCATGCATTCATCGGCATCGGCATGCTGCACCTGGTCGGCAAGAACAGCGTGCTGGCGATACTGCGGCAACGCGGTTATACGGTAAGCCGGGTTTACTAGCGCAATGCCATGACGGTCCCGGCCACTCCGCTGGCAGGCCATTCGCTTCACTGGCGCGAACGGGAAAGCTTCGTGCTGCTGGACAGCGAATTCGGCGGCGGCGAACATTTTTTCGCCACCTGGCAGGCGTGGCGCAACGATCCGCAGCGTCCGCGGCAATTGCATTACCTGGCGCTGCTGCCGCAACTTGCTACGCCCGGTCAGTTGCGGCAAGCCGCGGCAAAATTTCCTGAATGGCAGGCCCTGCACGCCGAACTGTGCGCTGAATGGCCGCCGGCGGTGCCAGGATTCCATCGCATTTTCCTGCAGCATGGACAACTGGTCCTGACACTGATGATCGGCGACGGCGCCGCCTGCCTGCGCCAAGTGACGGCAAGCGTGGATGCCTTCCGCTTGCACGGACGCAGCTGGCAGCAGTGGCCCCTGTCCGCGTTGAACACGCTGGGCCGGCTAGCTGCCGAACACGCCAGCCTGGACATCCCGGGCGCCGAACCCGCAGCCCGCAAGCAGCTGCAGCAAGCCGGATTCGTGTTTGAAAACGGCAGCGGACTTGAAACACCCGCCCTGCGCGCTCGTTTTGCGCCGCGCTTCACCGCACGTTCCGCGCCAGCGCCGGCCCATGCCGACCGCCGCGCAATTGTCATCGGCGCCGGCCTGGCCGGCAGCGCGGCTTGCCAGCGCCTGGCGCAGCGCGGCTGGAACGTCGCGCTGATCGAGGGCCGCGCGGCGCCGGCGCAACAAGCTTCAGGCAATAGCGCCGGCATTTTCATGCCGCTGCTCTCGCGCGACGACAATCCCGGTTCACGCCTCAGCCGCAGCGCCTATCTGTTCGCCTTGCAGGCATGGCGCCAGCTGGGCGGCATCGGCAACACATTCGACGGCGCGGCCTGCGGTGTCCTGCAGATCGCCCGCGACGCCGCGCATGCCGAAAACCAGCAGCAATTGGCGGACTACTGGCGCTATCCGGCGGACTATGCGCAGTGGCTGGATCAAGCTGCCGCCAGCCGCCTTGCCGGCTGCCAGGTCAGCAGCGGCGCCTGGTTTTTCCCGGCCGCCGGCTGGGTGCAGCCGCGCAGTCTTTGCCAGGCCATGCTGGACAGTTGCGGCAAGCAGCTGCAAACCCATTTCGGACAGCATGCCGCCATCCTCGAACGCAGCCAGGACGGCTGGACCGTGCGCGACCGGCAAGGTGCAAAAATAGCCGGTGCGCCGGTAGTGGTCCTGGCAAACGCCTGCGACGCCTTGCAATTTCCGCAAGCCGGAGATTTGCCCTTGAGCGCCATCCGCGGCCAGATTACCTACCTCGGCGCCGGACAGGTTCCTGTCATCAAGCCGGTGCTATGCGGTGAGGCCTACCTGACACCGGCTCATGCCGGGACCTACAGCATAGGAGCATCTTATGACGAGGATGGCGAAACGGCGCTGCGCCAGGACAGCCAGGACGACAACCTGGCGCGCCTGGCCAAGCTGCTGCCTGGCTGGCGGCCTGGGCAGCCGCCGCTGGCCGGACGCGTCGGCTTTCGTTGCGTGGCCAGCGACCGCCTGCCGCTGGTCGGCGCCTTGCCGGATAAAAACGGGGCAAGCACCGTGCGCGAAGCAAAACTGAAAGACCTGCCCCGCTTTCCCGGCTTGTACAGCCTGCTGGGTTATGCCTCGCGCGGCCTGATATGGGCGCCGCTGGCGGCAGAATTGCTGGCATCGCAGCTGAATGGGGAACCGCTGCCGATCGAGGCCGACCTGGCGGCAGCACTCGATCCGGCGCGTTTCCTATTGAAACGGCAACGGCGCAGCATTCCCCCGCGCCAATAAAAAAGGGCGCCGCAAGGCGCCCTTTACATATTGCTTAACGATCCCAGCGGTACGGCCGCATCCGCCAGTCGCCGCGCGGGCCTCTTTCCCAGCGTGGCGGTACGTAACGGTAGCCCGGCCGCGCTCTCATCCAGCTGCCGCCTACCCACACATGGCGGCGGCCGTTCCAGCGCCAGTATCCCGGCGCCCAGACATAACCGGCACGCGATGGCGGCACTACTTCATAGCGCGGCGGCGGCGGCTGTCCGATCTGGACTCCGACATAGGTTGCGGCCTGGACCTGCGCCAGCGGCGTCATCAGGCCGGCGCCCAGCGCCAGCATGCTGATGCACACAATCGATTTGATCTTCATCGGATACCTCCTCCATTCGTTTAAAACCATCGGACGACGATTAAAATATAGGCGATAACCATGTAGCGGCTTGTTATTTTGTGTTTCCAAAAGATACAGGCCGGGCAAGCGCCCGGATGGCTTGCCGGCTGCCATTGCGCCCTCCCTAAGGTAAAATGGCGGCCTGCCGTACGGCATTGTCGTTTTATAAAAATAATTGCGGGGCAGCCGCCGCCGGCGTAGAACGCCAAGGCGGCCTGTCTCCACCTGACTTCCCGGAATACCCATGTTGCGATTGAATGAAGTACAACTCCCCCTGGACCACCCTGACGACGCCTTGCACGCGGCTATCCTGGGACGGCTGGGAATCGCCGCTGAAGAAATGCTCGGTTACACAATTTTCCGCCGCAGCTACGACGCCCGCAAGAAATCCGCGGTGATCCTGACGTACAGCGTGGATGTCGAGCTCAAGGATGAAGGCGCGGTCCTCAAGCGCCTGGCCGGCGATCGCACCGTGGCGCCGACGCCCGACACCAATTACCGCTTTGTAGCGCAGGCGCCGGGCCGGCTGAAATCGCGGCCGGTAGTGATCGGCACCGGGCCTTGCGGCCTGTTTGCCGGCCTGATCCTGGCGCAGATGGGGTTCAATCCGATTATCCTGGAGCGCGGCAAGGCGGTGCGCGAGCGCACCAAGGATACCTGGGGACTGTGGCGCAAGCGCGAGCTGCAGCCGGAATCCAACGTCCAGTTCGGCGAAGGCGGCGCCGGCACGTTTTCCGACGGCAAGCTGTGGACCCAGATCAAGGACCCCAAACACTATGGCCGCAAGGTGCTGACCGAATTCGTCAAGGCCGATGCGCCGGATGAAATCATGTACGTCAGCAAGCCGCACATCGGCACTTTCCGGCTGGTAAAGATGGTGGAGCAGATGCGCGCCACCATCGAGGCGCTGGGCGGCGAATTCCGTTTCCAGCAAAAGGTGGAAGACATCGCCATCAAGTCGGACAATGGCCAGGGACAAGTGCAAGCCGTCGTGCTGGCCAGCGGCGAAACCATCGTCACCGACCACGTGGTGCTGGCGATCGGCCACAGCGCCCGCGATACCTTCCAGATGCTGTACGACCGCGGCGTGTATATCGAAGCCAAGCCGTTCTCGCTCGGCTTCCGCATCGAACATCCGCAATCCCTGATCGACAAATGCCGCTTCGGCCCCAGCGCCGGCCATCCGATCCTTGGCGCCGCCGACTACAAGCTGGTCCATCACTGTGAATCGGCACAAGCCCGCGGGCGCGCGGTCTACAGTTTCTGCATGTGCCCGGGCGGCACCGTGGTGGCCGCAACCTCGGAACCGGGACGGGTGGTGACCAACGGCATGAGCCAGTACTCGCGCAACGAACGCAACGCCAACAGCGGCATCGTGGTCGGCATCACGCCGGCCGATTATCCCGGCCACCCGCTGGCCGGGATTGGCTTCCAGCGGCAATGGGAATCGCGCGCCTTCGAGCTGGGCGGCGGCACCTACGATGCGCCCGGCCAGCTGGTCGGCGACTTCCTCGCCGGCCGGCCGTCGACCGCGCTCGGTTCGGTGATTCCATCCTACAAACCCGGCGTCCACCTGGGCGACCTCGGCACGGCCTTGCCGGACTATGCGATTGCAGCTATCCGCGAAGCGTTGCCGGTATTCGACAAGCAGATCCGCGGCTTCGCCATGGCCGACGCAGTACTGACCGGCGTCGAGACCCGCACTTCGTCGCCGGTGCGCATCAAGCGCCACGACGACAGCCTGCAAAGCCTGAATACGACGGGATTGTTTCCGGCCGGCGAAGGCGCCGGTTATGCCGGCGGCATCATGTCGGCGGCGATTGACGGGATCCGGGTGGCTGAGGCGGTCGCCTTGAGCATGATGAGCAAAAACTAAGCTGGTTCAAGAAGGCCACCGGCCTATCGTCTTTCCGCAGCCTTGTACACCGCGTTACGCTCGCGTTTGCCTACGGCGACGACCAGTACTATCAACTCCTGGTCGCGCACCTCGTAGACTAGCCGGTAGCCAGCCTGGCGCAGCTTGACTTTATATCGGCTCCTGGAGCCGGATAACTGCGCGGACGGAACATGCGGAGCAAGCAATCGTTCCGCCAGTTTCTTTTTGAACTGCTCGCGCATGTCTTGATCCAGCTTGCGCCATTCCTTCAATGCATCCTCAAGGAAAGCCAGTTCAAAGCTCATCCAGCCTGACCCTGACAATAGCTTGCCCTTTGCGAGCGTCTGCAACGGCATTCAGCTCCATGTCTTCCAGCTTGTTCATCAGCGCTTCATAGGCTTTTGCCGGGACACAATAAAAAGCCGGCTGGTTCCGGTTTAATATCGCCACAGGAAATCCTTCACCGGCAGCAACAGTCCCCATAGGGTCTTTTTTCAACTCGGAAACGCTGGCGGTTGTTTCAGCAAGAATCAGGTGTGCCATGGAAATACTTTTAAAAGCATTATTAATAGCACCAATAATAGCATCTTTCATAGCACTCTTGATCATCTGATTGACGAAGATCGTAGTATGGTCCAGCTTCTGCAGCTAGTTTGCGTGAATGCCGTAAGTCTTGGCTGAATTTCACTCTCTTGGCAGCGACTAAACAGCCCTGCCGGCTTCGACGCAAAAACCCTTATTTTTTACCGGATTCAGCCTGCTTCTTGACATACGCGGCCTCGGTCAGCGTCTGCAGGAAAGCCACCAGGTCATCCACATCGCTGTCGCTTAATGCAGGCTTGCTGCCTTCGCGCCGGTTGTAAGGTACCGAGTTGATGTTCACATTGCCCCGGTAAGCGGGCGGCACATCGTCGAACTTGACGCCGGTCTTGTACCAGTCGCCCGGCTTGGTGGCGCGCGTCGCATAGAAGGCGACAGCGTCGCGCAGCGAGGTGAAGACACCGTTGTGCATGTAACTTTCGCGTACCGCGACATTGCGCAAACTGGGTGTCTTGAAATAGCCGCACCACTGGCTGCTGTCCGGCCATTGCAACTGGGCGGCAGTCTTGCACAGGCCGGCATCGTAGAAGCTGGAATTGCGGTTCTCGTCGATCAGTCGGTTGCGCGGCGCCGCCACTGCGTCGTAGCCAAAATCGGTAAACATCGAGCGCGCCGGGTTGCTGGAATTGTCGTTGAACTTGTGGCAGGACATGCAATTGCCCTTGTCCGGGTCTTTAAACAAGCGCAAGCCGCGCATTTCCGCCGCGTCCAGCTTGGCCCGGCCGCGGATGTAGTCATCGTACCTGGAACTGAACGGCGTCATTTCGTCGCTGCGCAAAAACGCTTCCAGCGCGCGCCCGGCAGCCCGGGCCGCCTGCGCCGGCCGCTGGAATATGGCAGCGCCGAACTGAGCCCGCATGTCGAGCGCATACGCTTGCTGCAGCTTGCGCGCGAACTGGGCGGGATTCCGATTGTTCATCTCCAGCGGATTGAACAGAGGACCTTGCGCCTGCTCCGCCAATGTATTGGCGCGGCCATCCCAAAAGAAACCGCCGAACGGAATCGGCGCCAACGCATCGTCATCCTGGTAGAAAAAACGCGGCGGCGTGTAACGCAGATACAAGACCGACGGCGTGTTGCGCGTACCCAGGCTGGACGGCCGGCTGCCGAGGGCGACGCCGATCCGTGAGCCGTGGTTGCCGGAAAACGCCTGCGCCGGATTGTGGCAACTGGCGCAACTGGTGCCGCGCGGTTCCGACAGCCGGCTATCGAAAAACAGTTGGCGGCCGAGTGCCACCAGTTGCGGCGGATCGGCAGGCGCTGCCGCCGGCACCGGCATTTCCGGATACAGCGGCGTGTTCGCCGGCGCCGCATGCAACTTGAGCGGCAGCAGGCAGGCCAACAGCAATGCCGGCCACAAACGACGCATCAGTTGGGCGCCAGATAGCCGGTCTTGTCGCAATTGATGCTGTTTCCGTTTTGCAGGCAAGTCGTAAGCAGCAGCCCTTTGCGCGTATAGGCTTTGTATGCCCATGTGCCGTTGCTCTGGCGATCCATCACCATGAAGCCGAAGCTGCTGGTATGGGCGATCTTGTCGATGATGGCGCCGGGGGCGGGACTGATGCCGACCGGGAACGGATCGGCGAAATTCACATCCAGGTTGTCGCCGCCGTTGCCGGAGACGAAAGTGGCCGGATGGCCGGATGAAAAATTGATCGCCTGGAAATCGTGGACGTGGCCGTGGATCGCCGTCTTCACGCCGGCTGGATAATAAGCGGTCGGATTGAGGCTTTTCATTACCGATTGCAAAGCGGCGTTGCCTGCCGCCGGCGCAGCGCCGGCCAGCGGAGCGAAAGCGAGGATGGGATGATGGTTGGTGAAAATGCTGTTGACGCCGACTTTCGCCGCCAGCCGGTTGACCGCCTGGAATTGCTGCAGGTACGTGACGAATTGCGGATCGCTGGCGGGCAATGCTGCCCTCCCCGCTTTCGACGAGTCGAACACAATCACTTGCGTATCAGCGCCGACCGCCACCGCATACGGATCGGAAAAATTGCCCAGGCCGTCATTGGCCGGATCGTCGCAGGAGCGCTTGGCGTCAAACGGCTGCGTATCCAGGAAGCGAAACCAGCCCTGCCCGGCACGGGCGCATTCTTCATGATTGCCGCGCACCATGATCCACGGCGCGGCAGCCATCAGCGGCGCAGCCGGCTTGAACAGATCGGCTTGCCATGCATCCCAGCCGTATCCCCATGGACTGTCTTTGCAGCCGGCGATATCTGCAGGGCAGGCGTTCTCGCGGTAGTGGTAATCGCCTACATGCAATACCAGGTCGGGCTTCATGGCGGCGGCGCTGGCGGCGATTTCCGGGAATGGCCAGGCGTCGTTATCGCTGCAGGCTTGCCAGGCGTTATCGGCCTTTTTCAGGCGGCAACCGGTATCGGCTAGCACCACCACGCGCTGTGGCGTTTTCTTTGGCAGCGGCAAAGAACGGGAACCGACCGTGACACTGCTGCTGTCGGCGGATGCATTGTATTCACAGGTGGTGACGGGAAAGGCCGAAGGCTTGGAGTCGGCGACTGCACTGGCGGTCGGGCGCTGTGCCGGCGTCGCCTGCGCGGCGCGCAAAACCATCGCTGCATAGCTGGCGCCGTCGCGGATTTCAGGACAGCTGGCGTCGGTGGTAATCACCCTGACGATCGCCTGGTTGTTGCTGCCGACCACGACCCAGGCCGCCTTCAGGCCGGCATCGACATTACTGTCGCTGCCGCCGCAGGCAGCGACAGCAAGACTTGCGCCCATTGCCGAAACCAGCCTGGCATTCGGCGAAAAAAAACTGCGCTGCGGCTTTATCGCATCCATATAGTCCACCAAGGCCAAGGGTCATGCTGTCGAATAGACAAAATTATAAAAAGAAAATATGACGCGCTTGTTACATCAGGCAGGCAAAAAAAAATACGCCCGCAGGCGTATTCTTGATGACGGGCGGTTGCCCCAGGCTAGCAATTGAATCAGCTATTTGCTGGCATCCCGCGTCGCCTGCAGCAGGCATTTCGACAGCTTGTCGAAATGCAGCCAGGCCGCCTGGCTCAGCTCCACCTGCTTGCGGCGCGTATCGTCGGTATCGCTGAGGACGATCCAGCCCTTTTCCCGCATCGATTTCAGCCGCGCGTGCAGCATGGCCGGCGAACCGAGTTCGCTTTGCGCCATCATGTCGCGCACCGACAGGCGTTCCCGGGCTTGCCCGGCGCGCGCAACGAAGGCCAGGATGCGATCTTCCAGGGGATCCAGCGAAGGCAGCGAAGGCAAGCCGCGCAAGGCATTCGCCAGCTGCAAGAAGCGCACGTAGATATCTGCCGGTCGGTTATTTTTTTCCATGGCCATATTGTAAGCTGCTGTCGCCTAAACGGTTTGCCAACGCTGTTAAATTCATATCGATCATACTCGTCATTTCAGTCGCGTCGCAAGTATCTTCCTGCGCCTGCGCGGATACTTCGGTAAGATACGCGCGTCATGTCCACTCCCCCATCCCCTGCCGCCAGATTGCGCCTCAACCTGCTGACAATCGGCAGTACGGCGGTCGTCTACATGCTGGTGTACATGGCCAACGACTGGCTGTTCAAGCACATCGAATTCGCCCAGGGGATTGCCTGGATTTACCTGCCCGCAGGAATACGGCTTATCTGCACCCTGCTGTTTGCCGAAGCGGGCGTGTTCGGCATCTTCATCGCTTCATTGCTGACGTCCAGCATCTACGCCCTGTTCCCCGGCGATCCGGTCACCACCGTCGGCTACAGCATCATCTCGGCGCTGGCGCCTTACCTTGCCTATCGCTTCACCTTGCAGGAAATGCGCCTGCAGCCTTCGCTGAGCAACCTGACCACCACCCGCCTGCTCGCCTGCATCCTGCTGTACGGCCTGGCCAATCCGCTGCTGCAGCTGCTGTGGTTCGTCTTGCGCGGCGTCTCCTACCATTTCTGGTCGGGCCTGATCGTGATGTCGATCGGCGACCTGACCGGCTCGCTGATCGTGGTCTATGCGATCAAGATGCTGCTGTCCTTCCTTCCCTTGCCAAGGCGCTGACCGTACGTGGTGCTGCGGCCACATCGCCGCCGATTGTAATACTGCCGAAATAATTCCTCGCTATTCTGCCGACAGTTATAGAAATTATAGCGGTTAGCGACTTCGCGCTATCGCCGCACATCTTCCATCGGGGTACAGCAATGCGTAGTTGGGACGAACCAAAAAAGCGGAAAGCCCGCGTCGAAATCATTCCCATGATCGACGTGATGATGTTCCTGCTGGTGTTTTTTGTGCTGATCAGTCTCAACGTGATTCCCGCGCTCGGCTTGAAAACACATCTGCCGACGGCCAGCAGCTCGCAGGACCTGAAGCCGCAAAACAAGGCGGTCATCACGATCGGCCTCAACGACGCGCTGCAGGTCGACGGCGTCGACACCAAGATCGGCGAGCTGCCGGCGCGCCTCAACCTGGCCCGCAAGAACGGTGAAAAGCTCAACGTCATCGTCAACAGCGACCGCGGAGTCGAAGTGCAGCGGCTGGTGGAAGTGATGGACACGCTGAAGCACAACGGCTTCGAGTCGATCTCCATTGCGACTCGCAAACCGTGATGCAGGCAATGATGACCATGCCGTTCCTGTTTCGCTTTCGCGATGCGCTGGCGACGCTGCCAGCCATGCTCATGCTGGCGATCCTGGTCTTTGCCGGCATCCAGAAAGTGGCGAAGATCGAGCCGCATCCTGACGATTCCCTGGTGCAGATCGCCTTGACCGAACCGGAGCCGCCGGCGCCGCCCGTGGTCACGCCGCCGCCGCAGGTCCCGACGCCGCCGCAAGCGGCCAAGCCAGTCCCGGTAGCGCAACCAGTCCGGCAGCCGACGCCGCCGCAGGCCGTCAGCCAGGCGCCGGTCAGCAACAGTCCCAGCGCAGAAGCGGCGGCTCAGCCCAAGGCAGTCGCCGCGCCGGCTGCCCCAGCCCCGGTAACGCCGCCGGCGCCGGAACCGGCGCCACCCGTGGCCAAGCCGAACAACGCCAGCATTGAAGCCGGTTACGTCTCCAAGGTGCGTGCGCACCTGAACAGCATCAAGCGTTATCCGACCGGCCGCGAAGCCAGCCAGCAGCGGCCGCAAGGCAAGGTGAAAGTGTGGTTCGTGCTGAACCGCGATGGCAGCCTGGTGGAGCAAGGCATAGAAGAATCGTCGAACTCCATGCTGCTCGACGAAGCCGCCCGCAAGACCATCAACCGCGCCGCTTTTCCTGCGTTTCCCGAAACCAGCTGGGCCGGGGAAGCGACACACCGGTTCAGCGCGGAGCTGGAATTTGTCCCGGGAGCGGGATAGAACAACAGCGAGCAACAACGAGCAACAACGAACAGCAGCTTGAACATCCAGTTTACACATACCAAAAACACATACAGGGAGTAATGCCATGCAATTCAAAGTCACCCGGCTGTCACTGCTGATATCCGGCTTGTTCATCGCCGCCAGTCCGCTGGCCTACGCTGCCGAAACGTCTGACGTCGGCAAGGTCACGGTACAGGGCGACAACGGCGGCCAGAGCACCGGCCTGATCCAGCAGGAAGAATCGGCGAAAGCGCGCAGCTCGGTCAATCGCGATTACATGGACAAGCAAAGCACCACCAGCAATCCGTTCCAGATGATCAACCTGCTGCCAGGCGTGAACAGCTACGATACCGACGGCACCGGCCTGTTCGGCGGCAACATCCGGGTGCGCGGCTTCAACAGCGACCAGCTCGGCTTCACCATCAACGGCGCGCCGGTCAACGATTCCGGCAGCTTCGCCGTCTATCCGCAGGAATACACCGACGCGGAAAACCTGTGCGACATCTTCGTCACCCAAGGCTCCACCGACACCGAAGCGCCGCACGTCGGCGCCACCGGCGGCAATATCGGCATGACCATGTGTACCCCCGAAGACCAGCGCCGCTTCCGCACCGAATACACCTTCGGCTCCAACAGCCTGTGGAAAGGCTACGTGCGCCTCGATTCCGGCAAGCTGTTCAACGACCGCTTCAAGTTCTTCGTCTCCTATTCCAAGACCCAGGCCGACAAGTTCAAGGGCACCGGCCGCGCCGACAAGGAACACGTCGACTTCAACAGCAAGCTGGACCTCGGTGGCGGCAGCTTTGTCGATACCGGCTTCATGTACAACTCGGCCCTGAACAACAACTACCGTTCCCTGACCAAGGCGCAGATCGCCCAGTACGGACGCAACCTGGATTTCGGCACCGTGGCGCCGATCCACCAGCCGGGCGGCGCCGGCGCGCAAAACGATTCGACCTACGGCCCGAACGCCGGCATCAACACCGGCAACAAGGACCTGTATTACGGCTACAACCTGAATCCGTTCAAGAACTGGCTGGCCACCATGAACGCCCACTTCCAGCTGGCGCCGCAATCCAGCGTCGATATCAGCCCGTACATGTGGTACGGCTTCGGCACCGGCGGCAACCAGCTGCAGACGCTCAGCGAAGGCAACTCCGGCACCTTGCTGGGCGGCGGCGTGCGCGACGCCAACGGCGACGGCGACACCAAGGACACCGTATTCGTCTACGAAGGCAGCCGCACCCGCACTTACCGTCCCGGCGTCACGCTCAAGTACAACCAGCAGATCGACAACCACAAGCTGATGGTCGGCTACTGGTACGAGCGCGCCCGCCACCAGCAAACCGGTCCGTTTGCGCCTATCGACAACAACGGCAATTCCGCCGACGTCTGGCAAAACAATCCTTCCGCCTGGCTGCGCAACCAGGACGGCTCTTTCGTGCAATACCGCGACACGCTCACCATCAGCACCGGCAAATCGGTTTTTGCGCAAGACAGCATCAGCCTGATGCAGGACAAGCTGAACCTGCAGCTCGGCGCCCGCTACTCGAGCATCGACCGCAACTTCACCAACAACCCGAGCCAGAGCGCACCCGGCTTCTATACTCTGCAGAAATCGTATTCCGACCTGCTGCCAAGCCTCGGCGTCCGTTATCAGCTCGACCAGGCGCAATCGGTATTCTTCAATGCGGCCAAGAACTTCAAGGCGCCAGGCAACTTTTCTTATTTCGGCCTGATCTCGGGCGGCAAGTTCGTCAACGGCGTCTATACCGGCGGCACCGTGCGCAACCCGCTGGTAGACAAGGAAACGTCATGGAACTATGACCTCGGCTATCGTTACGCCAGCGACAAATGGACATTCTCCAGTTCCGTGTTTTATGTCGATTACAAAGACCGCATAGCCACTTCCTACAACCCCGATACCGGCAACCGCACCGACTTCAACGTCGGCGACTCCACCTCCAAGGGCTTCGAACTGGAATCGGGTTACTCGCTCACCAAGAACCTGAGCTTGTACGGTTCGCTGTCCTATATCAAGAGCAAGATGAAGAGCGACATGCCGTTTGCCGCCAATTTCGCGCTGCCCACCGGCGGCAAGGAATTCCCCGACACCCCGAACTGGCTGAGCGGCATGAGCCTGCAATACGCACAGGACAGCTGGTACGTGTTCGGACAAGCAAAGTACACCGGCAAGCGCTACACCACGCTGGTCAACGACGACAGCCTGGGCGGCTATACGGTATTCAACGCCGGCGCCGGCTATACCTTCCCTTCGTCGACATGGCTGAAGAAACCGACCGTGCGTTTCAACCTCAGCAATATCTTTGACAAGCAGTACCTGAACCTCAACTCCGGCAGCGGCAGCCAGTTCACCACCAATGCCGTTGCGATCGGTCCGAATGCACCGGCATCGGCGCCGTCGTTCTACGTCAGCGCCCCACGCACTTTCAGCGTGACGCTGGTTGCGGATTTTTAATCGAGCTGTAGCAAGCCAAGTGCAGCAAACCATGGCGGCGGCCTTTGAACCAAGGGCCGCCGCTGCAACAAAAGTGCATTCGTGCGCAGAGAGGTCAACATGAACATGCAATTATTCCACGAGCTCGCTTTCTACCTGATGTACGCCTGTGCTGCCTTGGCGATATTCGTGATTGTCGAACGCGGGCTGTTTTTCAACTACACGCTGCGCCAGGCGATCGGCCTGGAAAAAGCCATGACCCACGCCGTGCAGCATGTAGAGGAACTGCCGAGCGCATTGACGTCGCGCGCCAGCCTGCCGCTGACGCTGGTGTCCGACATCCTGGCTGAAAAACACCAGCTGACCAGTGAAAAAGACCTGGAAGATTTCAGCGAGTCGGTCTACATCGCCAACCGCGGCGAAGTCCAGCATCGGCTGTGGATCCTCGACACCATCGTCACCGCCGCTCCCCTGCTCGGACTGCTCGGCACGATTTTGGGTATCATCGATACTTTCAAGGCGCTGGCGGTATCCGGCGTATCCGACCCTGGCCAGGTGTCGCAAGGCATAGGCACCGCCTTGTATGCGACGGCGCTGGGCATCGGCATTGCGGTAGTCGGCATGTTTTTCTTTAATATGTTCCAGGAACGGATCGAGCGCATCAACGATCATTTGAAAGTATTGATGCTGCGCGCCTGCGTCGGCCGCGTTGCCGGCCACGAGAGCAAAGCGGCGGCGCTGGCTGAAGCCGGAAAATTGCATCTCGCCTGACCTGGATGGAATCGAGGACTGCTTGAAACATATGGGTGCAAAACCGGTAGTCCAGACCATCCTGTCGTGCTGCGCGGCAGCCGTTTTCCTGGCTGCATGCAGCGGCCTGCAGCCGGCGGCGCAAAATGCTCCGCTGGAAATCAACCTGGTCGCCATCAATGACTTGCACGGCCACCTGGAAGCAGAAACCAGGAGTTACGCCGGCACGGCCGATGCGGCGCCGCGCAAGTTCAAGGTCGGCGGCCTGGACACCATCGGCGGCGCGCTCAACGCATGGCGCGCCGAGGACCCGCAGCTGCTGCTGGTCGGCGCCGGCGACCTGATCGGCGCCAGCCCCGCCCTGTCCTCGATCTGGGCCGACGAACCGACCATCAGCGCACTCAACCAGCTCGGCCTGCGCGTCAGCTCGGCGGGCAACCATGAATTCGACCAGGGCAGCGCCGAATTGCTGCGCTACCAGCATGGCGGCTGCAAGTCGAACCGGCCTGACAAGGCATGCCAGTTCGACAACCATTTCCCAGGCGCCGGATTTTCTTACCTGGCGGCCAATGTCATCGACAAGGCCACCAACCGCCCGCTGCTGGCGCCCTACCGGATTGAACAGGTGCGCGGCGTCAAGATCGCATTCGTCGGCGCCGTAGTGCGCGACACGGAAAAAATGGTGTCTGCCGACGGCATAGCCAACGTCGAGTTCATCGACGAGGCCGACGCCATCAACCGCTGGGTCCCCGAGATCAAGGCGCAAGGCGTGAGCGCCATCGTGGTCCTGATCCATCAAGGCGGCGAAACCCCGGAACCGTTCGACATGGCGGGATGCGCCCATCTGCGCGGGCCCATTGTCGATATCGTCAAGCACCTTGACCCGGCAATCCGGCTGGTCATCAGCGCCCATACCCACAACGGCTATACCTGCCAGGTCGACGGCCGCACGGTGACGCAAGGCGAATCCTTCGGCCACATGCTGACGCGGATCAAGCTCACCATCGATCCGCGCGTCGCCGACCTGCAAGGCAAGGTCACTGCCATCGAGGCCAGGAACGTGCTGATGGACCAGCAGCGCTTCGCGCCCGATCCCGCACTGTCGGTGTTCCTGCAAACGCTGAAAGCGCGCAGCGACCTGGTGCTGGCGCAGCCGATTGCACGGATTGCAGTAGCGCACATCGACAACAAGATCAACGACGCCGGCGAATCGCCCCTGGGCGACGTGGTCGCAGATTCGCAGCTGGCGGCGACGCGCAAATTCGGCGCACAGATCGCCATGACCAACCACAAGAGCATCCGCGAAAGCCTGGACAGCGGCGCCGGCGGCAGCAATTACGCCCAGGTCGCCGCGACCACGCCCTACGGCAATACGCTGATTCTGCTGTCGCTTACCGGCAGCCAGCTGCTGGCCTTGCTGGAACAGCAGAGCTGGCTGGAGCAGGACCGCGCGGGCGGGCGCATCATGCTGCAAGTCTCGCGCGGCCTGAGCTATCGCTGGGACGCCAGGCGGCCGCTCGGACAGCGGGTTGTGCCTGGCAGCGTAAAACTGAACGGCGTTGCCTTGCAGCCGCAGGGACAGTACCGGCTCAGCGTCAACAGTTTCATTTCCCAGGGCGGCGATGGCTTCAGCCTGCTGACGCAGGGCGCCGACCGGGTCGATACCGGCATCAACGACCTCGATGCGCTAAGCCATTACCTGATCGCCAGCGAACGCGACGGCCATCCGGCCGGCAGTGCGCAGGCTGACGGCCGCATTGTGCGTGTGCATTAACTCACCAGAAAACTTCCCGGAACCGCCCATGCGTAAATTGATCGCCACGATTGCAATGCTGCTCGGCTGCGCCGGCAGCGCCCATGCCGAATTCGGCATCCCCGGCTACGAACTGGTGCATACGGCGCCGGTTGAAACCACGCTGGCCACGCCTGACCTGCGGGAACCGCTGCAGGTCTGGAGCGAGATGTTCGATGGCGCCAAACAACAGATCGTGCTCGGTCAATTCTATGTCGCCAGCCAGCCTGGCGCCGCGTTCGAGCAGGTGATCGCGCGGCTCGCCGCGGCCGGGGCGCGCGGCGTCAAGATCCGCTTCCTGATGGAGGAAAAAGGCAAGTTCGCCTCCGACATGGCGACCATCGAACGGCTCAAGCAGATTCCCAACCTGGAATTTCGCTATCTCGATTATTCCAGGCTGACCGGCAACGGCATCATCCACGCCAAATACATGGTGGTCGATGGCAGCAGCGCCTATGTCGGCAGCCAGAATTTCGACTGGCGCTCGTTCGCGCACATCCACGAAACCGGCTTGCGCATTACCGATGCCGCGGTGGTCGGCCAGCTGCAGAAAATCTTCGAGCATGACTGGCATGCGCAGGAGCTGATCGCGCAAGGAAAAGAAGTGCCCAGGCTGAACCAGGCCGTGGTGAGCGCCAACGACCAGCAGGCGACGTTCCTGGTCGCCAGCCCGAACGCTTTCAATCCGCCCGGCGTCGGCGACTCCGAAACAGAATTGCCGAAGCTGCTGGCGGCCGCCAGATCCGAAGTCAGGATACAGTTGCTCGACTATGCGCCGCTGAGCTACGGACCGAATCACACCCGGCCTTATTACGCGGTTATCGACAATGCGGTCCGCGCTGCGCTGGCGCGTGGCGTCAAGGTGAAGCTGATGGTGTCGAACTGGAATACCGAAAAGCCGGCGATCGCCTACCTGAAAAGCCTGGCGCTGCTGCCCGGCATGGAAATCAGGATCGTCACGCTGCCGCCAGCCAGCAGCGGCTTCATTCCCTTCGCCCGGGTGATCCACAGCAAGACCATGGCGATCGACGGCCAGGTGGCGTGGATCGGCACCAGCAACTGGAGCGGCGGCTACCTGGACCTGTCGCGCAACCTGGAAATCGTGCTGCGCAATGAGAAGATGGCAAAACGGATCGCCGATTTGCATCAGCAGACATGGGATTCGGCCTACGCCCAGCCTATCGACGTGATGAAGGATTATCCCAAGCCGGTGAAGGGCAAGGAATAATCCTGCCAGGGCTACTACGGCTCAGGCAGCGCCAGCCACGGCGGTCAGCATGCTGATGGAGCCGATGTCGATGCCATCCACGGCAATCGTCATCTTCTCGTCGTCCTGCTTGGCGCCGGCGATGTACAGCAATGGCAGGTAGTGCTCCGGCGTCGGCACCGACAGTTGCGCATCCTGGCCCTGGTCGGCGTAATCGATCAGCGCCTGCATGTCGCCGTTCACCAGGCTTTCCCGGATATGGTCGTTGAAGCGCTGGGCCCAGCCGTGCACCGGCGCAGCCTGGCTGCGGTTCATCAGGCGCAGGTTGTGCACCACGTCGCCGCTGCCGATAATCAGCACGCCTTGTTCACGCAAGACGGCAAGCTTGCGGCCCAGGTCGAAGTGGAACTGCGCCGGCTGGGTAGCGTCGATGCTCAGCTGTATCACCGGCACGTCGGCCTTGGGAAAAGCCTTGGCCAGCACCGACCAGGTGCCGTGGTCGAGCCCCCAAGAGTGGTCCATGGCAACCGCCACCGGCGCCAGCAGATCGCGCACCTGCGCCGCCAGCTGCGGATCGCCGGGGGCCGGATAACGCACGTCAAACAGCGCTTGCGGAAAACCGCCGAAATCATGGATGGTCTTCGGCTGCGCCATTGCCGTGACGCCGGTGCCGCGGGTGTACCAGTGCGCCGACACCGACAGGATCGCCTTCGGCTGCAGCTTGGCGGCGCGGGCGCCGAGCTCGGCCCATGCAGCGGTGTAACGGTTGTCTTCAAGCGCATTCATCGGGCTGCCGTGGCCGAAGAAAATCGCCGGCATGCGGGTGGCAATGGTGCTCATCATGATCTCTTCCAAAAAAATTATTTACCGGCCTTGCCGCTGTCCAGCGCAAATGCGCCGTTGCCCAGCAAGGCTACCGAAATGGCGGCTGCCACCATGAAGGCCGGATATTCCCAGCCGCCGTTAGGACTGGTGAACACCCAGCCGTTGCCGGCATGCACCGATAATGCGCCCAACAGCACCGGCAGCGAAATCACCGCGGCAATCCGCGCCTGGAGGCCGAGCACCATGGCGATCCCGGTCAGCACTTCGACCGCCACCACAGGATATACCGACCATGCCGGGAAACCCTGGCTGGCGAAAAAAGCGGCAGCGCCCGGCAGAGTGAAGACAAACACTTTCAGGTATGCATGGGCCAGCAGCGCGATGCCCAGGGTCAGCCTGAGCAGGGTAGCGGCATAGGCGCTTGGATTGTTCATGATATTACTTTCACAAAAAATGGTTAAAAACCAAGGGAAGCGATGGATCGTGTTCGACTATATATTCTTGCAATCAAAAGAAAAATCATGTTTTATTGAAATACCATTTCCGAATTCCAAAATAATAAGGCACTCCGATGAATCTGTTCGAGGCGATGAAAGTATTTGTCAAAGTGACCGAAACCGGCAGCTTGTCGGGCGCGGCGCGGATCCTGAACCTGTCCAATCCCTCGGTGACGCGGCACATCGCCGACCTCGAGCAATACCTGGGCGCACGCCTGCTGAACCGCAGCACGCGCCGCCTCAGCCTGACCGATACTGGCAGCGCTTACCTGGAGCGCTGCAAGCAGGTGCTGGCCGATCTTGAACAAGCCACGCTGGCGGCCGGCATGCATGCCGCCAACCCGAGCGGCGTGTTGCGCGTCAACGCGCCGGTATCTTTCTCCGTCAATCACCTGGGCCGGCTGCTGCCGCTGTATGCGCAGCGATATCCGAACGTGGAACTGGATGTGACCTTGTCCGACCGCATTGTCGACCTGGTCGAAGAAGGTTTCGACCTGGCGATCCGCATCGGCCGCCTGCAAAACTCCAGCCTGGTGATGCGCAAGCTGGCCAAGGCGCATGTGCTGACCTGCGCTGCCCCGTCCTACCTGGAGCAGCACGGTGTGCCGCAGCATCCTGACGACCTGGCCCGGCATGCCTGCCTGACCTACGCCTATACGCTGCCGGATAATGAGTGGCGCCTGCAGCGCGACGGCAAGGTCCATACGGTGCGCGTCGGCGGCGGCCTGCATTGCAACAACGGCGATCTGCTGATGGCGGCGGCGGTGGCCGGCATGGGCGTCATCCGGCAGCCGACGTTCATCATCGGCGATGCCATCCGCGACGGCCGCCTGCGGCCGATCCTCACCGATTACCACGGCGACGCCCTGGCAGTCCACGCGGTGTATCCGAGCCGCCAGCACCTGTCGGCCAAAGTGCGCACCTTTGTCGATTTCCTGGCGCAGCAGTTCGGCGAAGTGCCGGCCTGGGACCGCGGCCTGCCAATATGAAAAAAGGCCGCATCGGCGGCCTTTATCCTGGATCGGCAAGCGAGGACTTACTTCTTGCTGCGCGGCGTCGCCGCCTTGGTCAGCTGCGCGCCGGCGTTGTTCAGGTTGGCTTCCAGCGTTTCCACCGCCTGCTTGGCATTCTTGGTCAGCTGTTCATAACCGGCATTGGCGTTGCTGATCACCGATTTCAGGATCGCGATCGCGTTTTCCGAACCGGCCGGCGCGTTCTTGCTGACTTCTTCAATCAAGGCATTGATGCGGCGGGTGGTTTCGGCCAATTGCGCTTCTGCGGCGCGCGTGTATTCAGCCTGGGTGCCGGAAGCGATGCTGGCCAGGTGACGGCCGTAGGCGGCAGCCTTTTCGGCGCCTGGCTTGGCCTGGGCCGCCGAGATGTTGAGGAACTCCTGCGGATCCTTGGCGCTCAGCAGCTGCTTGGCGGCGCCGCCGGATTCTTCCAGCGAAGCCTTGGCCGCATTGATGTTGAGTTCGATGACTTTTTCAACGCCCTCGAAGGTTTTTGTAGTCAGGGTATTGAGCAATGCCAACTGGGCTTCGAAATGCGCTTTGGTTGCTGCGGCAAACTGTTCATGAAACGAAAACATGGCCTTCTCCTGTGTGGACAAATCAACTCTTGCTATCAATATGGCAACATTGCACATTCTATAAGCAAAATGTGAATCTGCCTCCTGCCAAATTTAACAGTCCCTAACCCGCCGCGGCAGCGCAAACCTTCCTGTCTTTCGGTTTGCCGCCATGGCCGGTACGGCAAGCGCGGTAGGCAACCACCGTGCTTTCAAACAGCTGGCGCGCCTGCGGCGGCGGCAGTTTCGCCAGCCGTTCCGCCAGCTTGCGGCTGACCTGGAAATGCTGGTAATCGATGGGCTTTTTCCAATCTCCGCCCCAGGTCAGAAAACCATGCTGTGCGAATAGTTCCACAACTTGCTCGCTGCTCCCCGCCCGGCCGGCGATGCGTTCGCCGAAAGCTTGCCCGGCCGGCGGACTGTAGGCCAGCCGGCCTTGCGCATCGCGCCGCACATACGGGTTTTGCAAAGGATTGATGTCGATCGCCAAACCGTAGGCATGCAAGGACACCGCTCCGCCGCCGGTGATCGGCCTGTCATTGAAGGCAGAAGTGTTGTTGTCCGCCATCGAGGCGTCGTCGTTGCCTTGATAATGCTCCATCAGGCGGGCCTGCGCAAGCGGGAAACGGCGCTTGAGCAGCTCGTCGAACAGCGCTTTTACCTGTGGCGCGACCGCCGCCATGACCATGATCTCGCCGTCGTCGTGGCGCACCTGGTCAAAGTCGAGATACGAGAAACGGACCACTTGCAGCTGCGGGCAGTCAACCGGCGCGCCAGGCTGCAGCACGTGCTGCTTGAGCAGCGCGCATTGCCGGCTGTCCAGTCCAGGGGCGCCGCCCGCCTGGGCGCTGGCCTGCAAAGCCACGCCGGCCAGCAGCAGCGCCAGCATCGGCCTGCGCAGCGCGGAAGCAGCCGCCATCAGCTCACCGGCGGCATGACCAGTTCATGCACCACCAGGCCGGCGTCGGAATTGCCGAAAGTGTCGCCGTTGGCCTTGACGCGCTCGGCGGCTTGCATGGCGTCGGAGTAGCCTTGCTCCCAGCGCCATTCGATCGACCCGCGCGAAAAATTGATGTCCTTGGACGGCATGTTCCAGTCATGGCCGCTGTAGCGCAGGCGCACGATATGGATCGTGCTGTTGTCATGCAGGCCCTTGAATTCCTTGAGGTCCGATTTGCTGCGCAGCTCAGGCGGCAGCTTGTCGTACAGCGCTTGCGCGGCGCGCCGCAGTTGATACATGCGCAAGTAGTTTTCGATGTGGCGCTCCGAACGGGAGGCAAAGGTCACGTCTTTCTGGCGGTTCGTGATCTGGTCCAGGGTCACCGGCTCGGGACCGTTGGCGCTCCACAGATCCACCATGACGCACAAGGTGTTGCCATCGATGTCCGTCTTGGATTCGTCGTCCAGCACCACTTCCAGCGGCGTATTCGAATACAGGCCGCCGTCCCAGTACAGGTCGCCGTCTATCCGCACCGGCGCAAAGCCGGGCGGCAAGGCGCCGCTGGCCATGATGTGCTCGACGCCGATGGTCCGTTCCTGCGAATCGAAGTTGACCAGGCTGCCGCAAGCGACCTTCATCGCGCTGACGGTCAGGCGCATGCCGCCCGGATCGTTCAGGTGCTTGAAATCGACCAGGCGCGACAGCGTTTCCGCCAGTGGGCTGGTATCGTAAAAACTGGCTTTCTCGGCCGGCACCGGCCAGCCCAGCACGAAGGGATTCGGCGAACGCGGCGAGAAAAATCCCGGCACGCCGCGCGCGGTGACGTCGGTAGTGGTCCACCAGGTATTGAACTGGCGCGCGCTGTCGGTGACCTTGCCCAGGTCCATCAGGTCGCCATGGCCGACCTGCTCCCAGAATTCCTTCAGCCGCGACAAGCGCATATCGCGCTCATTGCCGGCGATGATCGCGGCATTGATGGCGCCGATCGAGGTTCCCACCACCCAGTCCGGCGTCAGGCCGTTTTCGTGCATCGCATGATAAACCCCGGCCTGATAAGCCCCCAGCGCACCCCCGCCCTGCAATACCAGCGCCACCCGCGGGGTGACGGACTCGGCTTTGGTTTTAGTACGGATTCGTGCTTTGGAAGTGGTTGCATTGCTCATTTGGCGCCCGTCTTGTGTAGGGAAGAACAATCATATTAACCGATCGCGGCGAGCGGCAGCGGCCACGGCCGATATGTCATCAAACCATCATAAACAGTAACGATTCTCATTTGTGATATATTAGCCACGCCTCAAATGTAACCATTTGTTACAGGCAATAAATTATCATTCGATCATCAAAACAGGAGTCTCCATGTTGTTGCGCTCTCTCATCGCCAGCGCCGTGCTGGCCGCCAGTTCAGCTACCGTCATCGCTCAGGAGCAGGTGCTGAACCTGTATTCGGCGCGCCACTATCAAACCGACGAAGCGCTGTATGGCAATTTCACCAAGGCTACCGGCATCAAGATCAACCGCGTCGATGGCGACGACGCCGGCACCGTTGCACGCCTGAAGAGCGAAGGCGCGGCCAGTCCGGCCGACGTGATCTTGCTGGTGGATGCGGCGCGCCTGTGGCGGGCGGAACAAGACGGCCTGTTCCAGCCGGTGAAATCGGCCATCCTCGATGAGCGCATTCCCGTCAACCTGCGCGGCAAGGACGAGGGCAAGGGGCCGCAGTGGTTCGGCTTTTCGACCCGCGCCCGCGTGATCGTCTACAACCGGCAAAACGTCCAGCCGCAAGACGTCGACACCTACGAAGCGCTGGCCGATCCGAAGAACAAGGGCAAGCTGTGCACCCGCTCCGGTTCGCATCCCTACAATGTGTCGCTGTTCGGCTCCTTGCTGGAACACCATGGCGAAGCCAGGACGGAAGCGCTGCTCAAGGGTTATGTCGCCAACCAGGCGCGCTCGCCGGTGGGCGGCGACACCGACCAGATCAAGGCGGTCGCCTCCGGCGAATGCGGCGTGGCGATTTCGAATTCCTACTACGTGGCGCGGCTGATGAAATCGAGCAAGCCGGAAGATATCGAAGTCATGAAAAAAGTGGCGGTGATCTGGCCTAACCAGAAAACCACCGGCGCCCATGTCAACATCGCCGGCGCCGGCGTCGCCAGGCACGCGCCGCACCGCGAGGCTGCGGTCAAATTCCTGGAGTACCTGTCCAGCGATGACGCCCAGCGTTATTTCGCCGAAGGCAATAACGAATCGCCGGCAGTCAAAAGCGTGAAGAGCGGCAATCCGGCGCTCGATGCGCTTGGTCCGTACAAGGCGGAGGTAATCGACGTTTCCGCGGTAGGCCGCAACCAGCAGAAAGTCCAGCAGCTGCTGGACCGCGCCAGCTATAAATAAGAAACCTGGCTTGAAGCAAGGGCTGGCGCGCAATACGCCAGCCCTTTTTCATGCCGGTGCGCGATCTATTTTTTCCTGATCATGTAAATCGCCAGCCCTACCAGCAGCACCACGCCAAACTCCAGGCCGACCACAATATATTGCGCCATGATGATTGTTTATCCGAAAAGTCATGCAATTGATAAAGGGAAGGTCACCACGTGGCTCACATCCAGTTTGATGCCTATCCATTCGTCGACGGCATGGTCGTGATGCGACGGCACCAATGCCAGCAGCTCCTGGCCGCTCGCCAGCTGCAGCGTGTACAGGAATTCGGCGCCGCGGAAAGACTTGCGCTTTATGCGCGCCTTGAACGGCGAAGCGTCGTCATGCACGATATCGTCCGCGCGCAGCAGCACGTCGAACGGAGCGGACCCGTGCGCCTGGATGTTCTGCAGGGCTGCGGCGCTGACGTCATGCAAATCGCCCAAGGCGGTCGCTACCGCCGGCCGCCCATCGTGCTGGATCAGGCGGCCGGCCAGCAACACGCCATGGCCGATGAAATCGGCGACAAAACGCGTCGCCGGACGATGATACAAATCATAGGGCGCAGCCCATTGTTCCAGGTGGCCATGCTGCATCGCGCCCACCACGTCGCCTATCGCGAATGCTTCCAGCTGGTCGTGCGTCACCATCAGCGCCGTGATGCCGGCCTGCTTCAGGATCTGGCGCACGTCTTGCGCCAGGCGCTCGCGCAATTCGATGTCGAGGCTGGAAAACGGCTCGTCCAGCAACAGCAGGCGCGGCTCCGGCGCCAGGGCGCGCGCCAGCGCCACCCGCTGCTGCTGGCCGCCCGACAGCTGATGCGGATATTTTGCCTGCGAACCGTCCAGCCCCACCAGGGCCAGCATCTCATCGACCCGCCGCAAGCGCTGCTGGCGCGACGCGTTATGCAAGCCAAAGCCGATATTCGCGGCAATGTCCAGATGCGGGAACAAGGCAAAATCCTGGAACACCATGCCGATACGGCGCTGCTCGGCGGCAATCCTGGTCTGGGGCCCATCCAGCAACACCTGGCCCAAGGAAATTCTCCCGCCCTGCGCCTGCTCCAGGCCGGCGATCGCGCGCAGCAAACTGGTCTTGCCGCTGCCCGAAGGGCCGATCAGCACGCCGAGCTGGCCGGCGGCGAGCTGCAGCGACACGGCTTGCACCGCCGGCGCCGGCGCGCCTGGATAACTGACACTGACTTGATCGAGGGTGAGAAACATGGGAAGCGGATAAGTGAAGCTGGTTACAATTCGGTTGCTCAGGATGAAGCCGCGCTTGCCGTGCAAAGCCAGCGGCGGAAAACCTTAGTTTACCGTACTCCCGTTTGCATCCCGTAATTTCCTGCTTCCATATACATGCCACTGATCGCTCTCATCGCGCTGTTGATCGCACTTCCCCTGCTCGGCATCGGCGGCGCCTGGCTTCGGCTGGATGCCCAGGCTATCGCCCTGCTGTCGCAACAGATGCAGACGGTATTGCCGGCTTACCTGGCTACCTCGGCCTGGCTGGCGCTGGCGGTGACTGCCGGCGTAGTCGTGGTCGGCGCCGCCACGGCAGTCGCGGTCAGCCTGTTCGAATTCCGCGGCCGCCGTTTTTTCCAGTGGGCGCTGCTGCTGCCGATGGCGATGCCGGCCTATGTGTCGGCCTATGCCTACACTGACTTCCTCCAGTACAGCGGCGTGCTGCAGGGCAGCTTGCGCCAGCTTATCCCGGGCCTGCGCCTGCCGGAAATACGCAGCCTGCCGGGCGCGATCTTCCTGTTCATCTTTACGCTCTATCCCTATACCTACCTGCTGGCGCGCAGCGCCTTGAACGAACGCGGAGTCCATCTCATGGAAGCCGCGCGCTTGCTGGGCACGCCCCTGGCCGCGCGCATCCGGCGCGTGGCTTTGCCGCTGGCGCGGCCGGCGCTGATGGCCGGCGCCGCGCTGGCACTGATGGAAACCCTGGCCGACTATGGCGTCGGCGCCTATTTTGGCTTGAGCACGTTTACCACCGGCATCTACAAAGCATGGCTGGTCATGGACAGCCAGATGGCGGCGGCGCAATTGGCCTCGGCATTGCTGGCTATCGTCGCGCTGTTGCTGTGGATCGAGCGCAAGGGCCAGCAGCGCATGCGCTTTTCCAGCGTGCGAGGGCAACGCGGCGGCGCACCCGAAACCCGGCTTGCTCCCTTGCCTGGCTGGCGAGGTTTGCTGGCGTGGCTGGTATGCGGTTTGCCGATTGTGCTCGGGTTCGTGTTGCCGGTGCTGATCTTGCTGCGTTTGATGTGGCGCGAATTCCTGCATCAGGAAAGCGATCCCTACCTGAGCAGCGGCGTCGACCTGATGCGTTACGCCGGCTGGGCCTGGAACAGCTTCCGCTTCGGCGCCATCGCAGCGGTGCTGGCGGTGGCGGTGGCGCTCGCGCTCAGCTATGTTCAGCGCAGCCGCAGCCTGCCACCCTTCAAGCTATGGCTGCTGCGCCTGCTCACTCGCATGGCGGCGATGGGGTATGCCGTGCCCGGCTCGGTGATCGCAGTCGGCATCTTGCTGCCGCTGGCCTGGCTGCAGGCGCTGGCGCCGCAAAACCAGGTCGGGATCCTAGTCACCGCGACTTCGTTCGGCATCCTGTATGCCTACCTGGTGCGCTTCAGCGCGGTTGCCGTGCAATCGATAGAAGCCGGTTATGCGCGCATTCCCGCCACCCTTGACGAGGCGGCGCGCACCCTTGGCAGCAGCGGCTGGCGCATCGCCCGCGTCCTGCACGCTCCGCTGCTGTGGCGCTCGATGGCGACCGCGTTCCTGATGGTGTTCGTGGATGTGGTCAAGGAATTGCCCGCCACCCTGCTGCTGCGGCCGTTCAATACAGATACGCTGGCGGTAATCGCACACAACCTGGCGCGCGACGAGCGGCTCGGCGAAGCGGCGCTGCCGGCATTGACGATTGTGGCCGTAGGCTTGATTCCGGTGCTGCTGGTAACCAAAGCTCTGAACCGGCGTTAAGAATTTTTCTTATCCGGCGTTGCGCCGGGCCTTGGCAGGCACCGGGCGCAAGTGACTGCGGTCCGGCGTAGAGCCGGGATCCTTGTTGACCGCCGCCGATACGCCATCGCTGACGCAGTCTTTCACGAAGTCATTCAGGGACTGCCCCTTCCCTGCCGCCGCCACACTGGCGTTGCGATGCAGTTCAGGCGTGAGGCGAACGTTAAACGTGCCGCTGCAGGGCTTGTCCGGTTCCAGGCCCTCGCGCCGGCATTTGTCCAGATAAGAATCCACCGCTTCTGCAAATGCAGCTTGCAGCTCCCTGACATTTTCCGCTTCGTAGCTGACAAGATCATTGATAAACAATATCTCGCCATGCAGGCAGCCATCCTCGATGCTGACCTCGATCGAGCCCGAATAATTTTTATAGCTGAGTATTTTGTCGCTCATTGCATTCCTCGCTGGCGTTCGTCAAACCGTACTCTTTCAGCTTGCCGTTGACCTTTAACAATAAATATTTTTTCACGATATCGCCTGGATGGGGCTTATGCACAAAAATCTTGAGGCCCGCAGCCGTTCTGAAACAGCGATAAGAACCGCCCTTGTCCGAAAACTCGATAAACCCGTATGTGCTGAGCAGGCTGACCAGCTCATGCCATGTAAAGTCTGCTGGAACGGATGCAGCCCGGCTGCGCAATTTATCGGCTTTAGTCATTTGATTATCCTGCCCCTCTCTGAAAATTGCAACTGGAAATTAGTTGCAAAACCGTGTTTCTCCGCTCGCAACGATTTATTTCAATATTCGTGAACAAGATTGATTGTGTCAATTTGGCAATTCCCCTAAAAGCTTAAGGGGACATCCAGGTCGGCAGGCGTAAAATGCAGCATCCCGCAGTTTCTGCCGCCAATCTTTTCGCTAGCCACCTATGACCATCCTGCTGTCCACGCTCAATGCGCGTTATTCCCACGCCTCACTCGGGCTGCGCTATCTGCAGGCCAACATGGGCGACCTGCGCGAGGCCACGCAGCTGCACGAATTCGTCATCGGCGCCAAGACCGCCGACATCGTCGAGAAGCTGCTGGCGCACAAGGCCGACGCAGGCGTCACCATCGTCGGCTTCGGCGTGTATATCTGGAATATCGAGGAAACCACCAAGGTGGTGGCGATGCTGAAGCGAGTCGCGCCGGACATGGTGATTGTCCTGGGCGGCCCGGAAGTGTCTTACGAATCGGCCGAACAGCAGATCGTCCAGCTCGCCGATTACCTGGTGACAGGCTGGGGCGACGTCACCTTGCCGCAGCTATGCCGGCAGATCCTGCACGGTCCGAAACCGCTGATGAAAGTCCATGCCGGGGTGCAGCCGCCGATGGCCGATATCGTGCTGCCGTACAGCTTGTACAGCGACCATGACATCGCCCATCGCACCTTGTACGTGGAAGCTTCGCGCGGCTGTCCGTTCAAATGCGAATTCTGCCTGTCGGCGCTGGACAAGACAGCCTGGCCGTTTGCGCTCGATGCATTCCTGGCCGAGATGGAGTCGCTGCACGCGCGCGGCGCCCGGCTGTTCAAGTTCGTCGACCGCACCTTCAACCTGAACGTCAAGACCAGCCTGAAGATCTTGCAGTTCTTCCTCGACAAGCTGGCAGCCAATCCGGACGATCCGGTGTTTGCCCATTTCGAACTGGTGCCGGATCATCTGCCGGATGCATTGAAGGAATCGATTTCGCAATTCCCGCCCGGCGCCTTGCAATTCGAAATCGGCATCCAGAGCTTCAATCCCGAAGTGCAGGCGCTGGTGAGCCGCAGGCAAAACAATGAAAAAGCAGCGGAAAACATCCGCTGGCTGATGCAGCAATCGCAGGCCCACCTGCATGTCGACCTGATCGCCGGCCTGCCGAGCGAAGATGTCGCCAGTTTCGCCAGCGGCTTCGACCGCCTGGTGGCGCTGCAGCCGCACGAAATCCAGTTCGGCATCCTCAAGCGCCTGCGCGGCACCCCGATCATCCGCCACACCGAGCCTTACGGCCTGGTCTTCGACCCGCATCCGCCGTACACCATCCTCGCCACCAGCAAGATCGACTTTCCCACCATGCAGCGCCTGCAGCGGTTTTCGCGCTACTGGGACCTGGTCGCCAATTCAGGCCGCTTCGCCCACACGCTGCCGATCCTGCTGGGCGATTCGCCGTTCGCCAACTTCATGGCGTTTTCCGACTGGCTCTATGGCAAGACCGACGCCACCCACAGGATTGCGCTGGACAGGCTGGCGGGCCTGGTCGGCCAGTGGTTGCGATTACAAGGGATGAGCGAGAGTGCGGTCAACGCCGTGCTCAGCACGGACTACGCAGGCAAGCCGGCCAGGCCGGCGGACTTGCCGCCCATGGCCAAACCGGATGCGGCAGCTGCCCCCAAACGGCAGGCCCGCCACTTAACCCACTGACCTGGCGGCGGCGCTGATATCCAGCATGTGCTGGCGCCAGGCGCCGATCAGCTGCTGCGCCACGCTGTCCATGGAGGCCAGCGCCACGCTGCTGCTATGGTTGATGATCATCAGGGCATATACATCGGCTAGCGCATTGACCTCTGGGGACAATGCACATTCTTCTCCTACCGCAGGCCGTTGCAGACGCCAGTAATTGATGGCTTGTTCCAGTTCGGGCAATGAGATATTCATGGCTTTATTGTACCTGCCGATGCCGGCTTGTCAGCCATGCGGTACAAATATTGTCAAAAAACTACACCTGCAACCAGGATGATATTGGCATACGGCGTGAATTCGCCAGTGCGGACGACCGCCTTTGCGCTGTGCGTCATGCGCTTGAAATCGGCGTGCGACAAAGTCCGCTTGTCGGGCAGGCCGAGCGCCTCGATCTGCTGCGCCAGCTGCGGGCTGTGCAGTGGCAGTTCATCGGCCAGCACATGATGTTCGACCTGCATTTCAGTCAATACGGTTTCCAGCGTAACCATGAAACCGGGCACGCCGCGCGTCAGCGCCAGGTCGATCAACGGTACGCCGGGCGGCACCGGCAGGCCGGCGTCGCCAATCACCACGCTTTCGCCATGGCCGAGCGATGCGATCAGTTGCGACAACGCGATATTCAGCAATGGACTCTTCTTCATCTCAAGCCTCCAGTTCGCGGCGATAAGGAATCGAGGTTTGCGCACCGACGCGGGCCACGCTCAAGGCCGCTGCGCGTTGGCCGAAGGCGATAGCGTCGGCTTCGCTGCGGCCTTCCGCCAGCGCGGCGACAAAACCGCCAATGAAGGTATCGCCGGCAGCGGTGGTGTCCACCGCCTTGGTCAGCTGCGCCGCAAAATGGACCGAGCCTGACGACAGCGCAGCATAAACGCCTTTCTCGCCCAAGGTGACCAGCACATTGCTGCTGCCATCGGCGCGCAACTTTGCGACCGCAGCTTCGATGGCGGCGTCGTTATCCAGGCTGGCGGCATTCAGGCCGGCCAGCATGGCCGCTTCGATTTCATTCGGAATCAGGTATTCCACCTGCGCCAGCAAATCGGCAGGCAAGGCTTGCGCCGGCGCCGGATTGAGCACCACGGTCTTGCCCAATGCATGCGCCAGCTCTATCGCATGGCGCACGGTGGCCAGCGGCGTCTCCAGCTGCAACACGACGATACGCGCCTGTTCGATCAGGCCGCGCGCAGCATCGATATGGGCCGGGCTCAAGGCGTCGTTGGCGCCCGCCGCCAGCACGATGCTGTTCTGGCCGCTGGCGTCGACCAGGATCGACGCCACGCCCGACGCTTCGCCGCCGATCGTGCTGACATGGCTGTCGTCGATGCCGTCGTTGCGCAAGGCGGCGCGCAGTTCCGTCCCGAACGCATCGTCGCCGAGGCAAGCCACCATCGCCACTTTGACATCGTCGGCGCTGAGGCGCGCGCAAGCGACTGCCTGGTTGGCGCCCTTGCCGCCCGAGATGGTCTGGAAACGCCCGCCGGAAAGGGTTTCACCGGGATGCGGCATGCGCGGCACGTTGAGCACCAGGTCCATATTGATACTGCCGATGATGACGATCATGTGCGTTCTTTAAATAAGGATTACTAAAAAAGGAAACTGAAATTCAAGCCGTCACGACGCCACGGTCGAACCGCGGACATGCAATTCGGGCGCAATCGACAACCGTTGCAAAGGGCGGTCGGGTGTTGCGATCCGCTGCAGCAGGCATTCAGCCGTAAGCTGGCCCAGTCTGCGGGTATTCTGGGCAACGCTGGTCAGGGTCGGATGGACAAACTGGGCCAGGTCGATATCGTCGAAGCCCACCACCGCCAGCGCTTCCGGCACCGCGATGCCGAGCTCAGCGGCGGCACGCAACGCGCCGAACGCCATCAGGTCATTACAGCAAAAAATCGCGTCCGGCGCCTGCGAAGGCAGTGATGCAAAGCGCGCCAGCAGGCTGCGCGCCGCCAGGTAGCCGCCGGCGCTGGTGAAGTCGGCATAGGCCAGCAGCGCCTCCGGCAATTCGACGCCGGCAGCCAGCAAAGTCTGGCGCAGGCCGCCGATCCGCTCGCGCGAAATGGCGATGTCCTGCGGGCCGCCGATGCAGGCGATGCGGCGCCGGCCCAGGCTAAGCAGGTGCCGGGCCGCCAGCACGCCGCCGGCGGCGTTGTCGACCGCCACCAGGTCGATCGCCATGTCCTTCGGCGCACGGTCCAGCAGCACCGTCGGCACCTTCATCTTGCGCAGCAGTTCGCCATCGGTCTGCGCCAGCGTGGCCACGATCAGGCCATCGCAGCGCTTGGTCAGCAATACGTTCAGGTAATCGCGCTGCTTGGCCGGATCGTCGTCGGAGTTGCACAGGATGACGCTGTAGCCGGCGGCGTAACAACTGTCTTCGATGCCGCGCGCCACTTCCGAAAAATACGGATTGGTGTTGTTCGGGATGATCAGGCCGATACTGCCGGTAGCCTTGCTTTTCAAGGAACGCGCCAGCGCGCTCGGCACATAAGCCATCGACTCCACCGCCGCCAGCACCCGCGCCCGGGCGTCGGCGCTGACCGGCCGGGTCTGGTTCAGGACGTGCGAAACCGTGGTGTATGAAACCCCGGCCGTGCGCGCTACATCCTTGATGGTTGCCATGTTATTTACTCAATGCCTGGTTGCGGGCGGTAGTTTAATGCGTGGAACGTTCGCCGCGGCGGCGGTAAGTATCGAGCACCACGGCAGCGACAATCACCAGGCCGGTAATGATGCGTTTCATCGGTTCGCTGACGCCGACCTGCGCCAGGCCCGCTTCCAGCACCGAGATGATCAGCACGCCGATGAAGGTGCTGATCACCGAGCCGCGCCCGCCCATCAGGCTGGTGCCGCCGATCACCACCGCCGCAATCACTTGCAGCTCCATGCCGACGCCGCCATTCGGGTCGGCTGCTTCCAGCCGCGACACCTGGAACAAGGCGCCGACGCCGGCCAGCAAACCCATCAGGGCGAACACCAGCACCTTGCTGGGGCGCGGATTGATGCCGGACAGGCGCACCGCTTCTTCATTGGTGCCGATGCCGATCCAGTGGCGTCCCAGCACGGTCTTGGTCAATACCAGGTGGCCGATGACGACGACCAGGATGGCGGACAGGAAAGCCGGCGACATGCCGAACAGGATAGGCGAACTGATGCCGTCCACCGCGCTGCCGATATATTCGGTACGCGAGTTGGTGACCTGGTAAGCCAGGCCGCGCGCCATTTCCAGCACGCCCAGTGAAACGATAAACGAAGGAATGCGCCAGCCGACCGAAATCAGGCCGGTCAGCATGCCGCACAAACTGGCCACCAGCACGCCCAGCGTGGCGGCCGCGAACAGGGGCCAGCCCCAGCGCACCATCGCCATCGACAGCACCGAAGCCGCCAGCGCCATGACCGAACCCACCGACAGGTCGATGCCGCCGATGATCAGCACAAACGTCATGCCGACCGCCATCACCACCAGCGTCGGGATATCGTTGGACAAGGTAGTGAAGGTCGCGGCGGTCAGGAAATTTTCGCTCAGGATGGAGAACAGCACGCACATGGCCAGCAGCGCGCCGATCAGGCCCAGGTAATTCTTCAGGCCGGACATGCTTCGGGTAAAAGAAAGTGTTGTCATGATTTTCGGATAGGTTAAGGACTTCAGGCAGCTTGCGCGGCTGCAGTGTCTGCAGGAGCGTTGCCGTTGCCGTTCATGTAGCCGCTGAAGGCCGCCGCCAGGATCGTCTCCTGGCTCCACCGGCCGCGCTCGAACGTGTCGACCAGCTTGCCGGCGCTCATCACCGCGATGCGGTCGCAGATCAGCATCAGTTCGCGCAGGTCGCTCGATACGATCAGCAGTCCCTTGCCTTGGCGCGACAGTTCGGCCAGCAGCTTGTAGATATCGAACTTGGCGCCGATGTCGATGCCGCGGGTCGGTTCGTCGAACAGCATGATCGGGCAATCGCGGTACAGCCAGCGCGCAATCACCACCTTCTGCTGGTTGCCGCCGGACAGTTCTCCTGCCGCCTGCATGCCGTTGCGCGAGCGGATCCGCAGGCGCTTGATGTAATCGCCGGCAACCCCGGCTTCAGCTTGCTGGTCAAGCACGCCGAATTTGCTGACCGCCGCGAGCTTGGCCAGCGTCGTGTTCAAGCCGATCGATTGCGGCAGCAGCAAACCCTGGCTCTTGCGGTCTTCGGTGATCATGGCGATGCCGGCTGCAATAGCGTCTTTCGGCGATGAGATTTTTGCCGGCTGCGCTTGATCGCCGATGAATACCTCGCCCTGGTCGGCCCGGTCGGCCCCGAAAACAAGGCGCAGCAATTCGGTGCGGCCGGAGCCGATCAGGCCGGCAACGCCGAGGATTTCGCCGGCGCGCAAATCGAATGAAGTCGGCGCAACCGCCTTGCCGCGTCCGATATTGCGCACGCGCAGCAACGGCGCCCCGATGGTGCGATGGCCAAGATCCAGCTCGGCTTCGGCGGCGCGGCCGACCATCAACTGCACCAGCGCATCGGTGCTGTAGCCGCCGATGGCGTCGTCGCACACTAGCTGGCCGTCGCGCAAAACAGCAATGCGGTCGGCCACCTGCTTCAGCTCTTCCAGCCGATGCGAAATATAGATGATGGCAACGCCCTCCGACTGCAGCCGGGCAATCTGCGTAAACAGCAGTTCGACTTCGCGGCTGGTCAGCATGGCGGTCGGCTCGTCGAGCACCAGCAAGCGGCAGCTGCCGATCAGGTTGCGCGCGATTTCCACCATTTGCTGGTGGCCCACGCCCAGTTCGCCGACCGGCGTCCAGGGGTCGAGGTCGGTCAATCCTACCGCCGCCATCTGGATCCGCGTATCCTCTGCCAGCCTGGCCTTGTCGATCCAGCCGAAGCGATGCGGCAGCTGGTTGAAATACAGGTTTTCAGCAATGCTCAGGGTCGGGATCAGGTTCAGTTCCTGCATCACCATGCGGATGCCGAGATGCTCGGCTTCCTTGCGCGAACCTGGCTGGTAGCGCTGGCCGTCGAGCAGCATGCTGCCCGTGGTGGGATCGACCAGGCCGCAGACGATTTTCGACAGCGTGCTTTTGCCGGCGCCGTTTTCACCGGTCAGGGCCAGGATCTGGCCCGGGCTGATGCTGATCGAGACATCGCTCAAGACCGGCTCGACATAGGTCTTGCCGATACCGCTCAAACTCAACATGGGAACTGCGGATGCAGCGGCGCGCCCGTCGGAGCGCGCCGTCGCCATGGATTCATTGGACATTCTGTACTCCAGCAGCGACAGCTGTAGTTATGCTTGGCGGAGCAAGGCAAGGTACTTTCTGCCTTGCCCCGCGCGGTTGCGCAATTAATTAGATTACTTGCTGTCTTTCGTCACCAGCGCGACCTTGGTCTCGACGGTGCCGCCGAGCGTGTTCTGGGCCTTCTTGTCGGTAATCGCTTTCAATACCGTCTCGATGCCGAACACTGCTTGCTGCGAAGCGAACTGGTCGGCTGTCGCCAGGACGCGGCCGTCTTTCAGCATCGGCTTGATGGCGTTGATGTTGTCGTAGCCGACCACCAGCACCTTGCCGGTCTTGCCTGCGGCCTTGACCGCGGCGACTGCGCCCAGGGCCATGTTGTCGTTGCCGGCCAACAATGCCTTGATGTCAGGATGCGCATTCAGCATGGCGGCAGCGATCTGGTTGCCCGGCGCCATTTCCCACTGGCCCGATTGCACGCCGACGACCTTGGCGCCGGCCGCGCTCATTGCATCCTGGAAGCCCAGGGTGCGCTGCTGCGCATTGATGGTGGTCGACACGCCTTCGATGATGCCGACCTTGTCGCCGCTCTTGATCTGCTTGGCCAGGTAGTCGCCGACCAGCTTGGCGCCCTTGCGGTTATCCGGGCCGACGAACGGCACGCTGATGCCTTTTTCCTTGAGGGCGGCGTCATCCAGCTTGTTGTCGATATTGACCACGATGATGCCGGCGTCGATGGCTTTCTTGATGACAGGCACCAGCGCCTTGGAGTCGGCCGGAGCGATCACCAGGCCGTTGACCTTGGAAACGATCATCTGTTCGACGATCTTGATCTGGTTGGCAGTGTCTTGTTCATCCTTGATGCCGTTGGCAAGCAAGTCATACTGGGCGGCATGCGCCTTCTGGTGTTCCTTGGCGCCGTTTTCCATGGTCAGGAAAAATTCATTGGCGAGCGATTTCATGACTAGCGCGACCTTCGGTTTGGCAGCGGTCTGCGCCATGGCTGGCAGGGACGGCAATGCGCAGACCAGGACGGTGGCGGCAATCAGCTTGAGGCGGATACGGGTATTCATCGAAAGTCTCCTGAAATTTGTTGTTGAGCGGCATGTTTGTCGTGCCATCATTTGGAACGCGCAAACGTTTGCGCGTTTCGATGATAGCACCAGATCCAGCCAAAACTCAAGGCCGTTGCATTGCTTGCCAAAACCACAATGAACCGCCCGGGCGGCGGCTAGCCAGGGAAACCCGGCTGATTAAACAGATGCCGGATCAGGCAGAAAGAAAGCGCTCCAGCCGCTGCACGCCGTCTTCCAGGCGCTCGAGCGAACTGGCAAAACACCAGCGCACATAACCTTCGCCTTCGGGACCGAAGGCATTGCCAGGCGCCAGGCCAAGGCCGGCCTCGCGCACCAGCTGCTTGCACAGCGCCAGGCTGTCGCTGGCGCCGTCGACGCGGAAAAACAGATACATCGCACCCTTGGGCCGCGGCGCCGTAATTCCCGGCAAAGCATTCAGGCGCTGGTACAGGAAATCGCGCGCCGCGCGATAACGGGCCACCGTGGCGCCGATGATTTCATCGCCGCGCTCGATGGCGACTACGCCGGCGCGCTGCACGAAGCCGGGCGCGCAGGAAGTGTTGTACTCGATCAGCTTGCCGATGTCCGTCATCAAGGTCGGCGGCGCTACCAGCCATCCTAGCCGCCAGCCGGTCATCAGCCACGATTTGGAAAAGCTGTTGGAGGAAATCAGGCGGTCGTCGGCAGCGGCGATATCCAGGAAGGATGGCGCGCATTGCGGCGCATCGGGCTGGCCGGTGTACACCAGCCGCTCATAGACGTCGTCGGCCACGATCCAGATGCCGTGCCGGCGGCAGTGCGCCAGGACGATCTCCTGCTGTTCACGCGGCATGACCCAGCCGGTCGGATTGTTGGGCGAGTTCAGCAGGACCGCGCGGGTATCCGGCGTCAAGGCGTCCAGCAGCCGCTGCAGGTCGAGCTCCCAGGTCTGGCCGAACTGCAGCGCCACCCGCGTCACCTCGGCGCCGAGGATCTTCGGAATCTCGGCGACATTCGGCCACAGCGGCGTCACCGCCACCACGCGGTCGCCGGGACTGATGATCAGCTGCGACAGCACCATCAGCGCCGATACACCGGACGAAGTGACGGCGATCCGGTCGGCGCCGATGGGCTGGTGCAAAGCGGACAAATAAGCCGCGATCGCCGCCCGTAAAGGCGGGATGCCATAGTTATGGGTATAGAAGGTATCGCCGTCATCCAGCCCAGCCTTGGCCGCATCGCGGATGAAGCTTGGAGTCACCTGGTCCGGTTCGCCGAACCAGAACGGCAAGACATCGCTGCGGCCCATGCCGACGTTGGCCACTTCGCGGATGCGCGAAGCTTCCAGTTGGCGCACCACGGCGCGGGCAACGGCAGGATGATCCAGGGGCATGGCAATATCCGGTGGGCGAAAGCGATAAGCAAGTGTAGCCGAAGCATGGCCGGCGGTGGCACGGCAAAATCACCGAGCCAGTGCCCGGCGCCCTGTTCGCAGCAATAAAAAAGCCGCTCAACGAGCGGCTTCTTCAGGTGCCGGCAAAGCTTTATGCAGCTTTGCGTTTGGCGACCACCCGTTTTGGCGCGGCCTTTTTCGCCGCCGGTTTCTTGACAGCCGGCTTCTTCGCTACCGCTGCCGCTTCGCCCTCTTCGCCTTCGACAGCTGCGGCTTTCGCCTTACCCTTCGGCGGCGCCTTGGCTTTGCGTTCTTCAAACTCGAAGCTGACCTTGCCGTCCTTGCCCTTGACCAGGAAAGCCTTGAACGGACGGCGCGTACGCTGCGAAATGAAGCCTGGCAACAAGTCAGTCTTGCCGTCGTTCAGCAGCTTGACCATTTGCTCCGGCAGGATTTCCTGCTGCAGGATGATGCGGCCGCTGCGGAAATCGCAAGCCTTCGGTTTCGCTACCGATTTCTCGCAGACGTAAGCCAGGCCCATCTCGTAGACGCCGTTGCCGCATTTCGGGCAAGGCCCCAGCGCGGTCTGGCCGGTGAAATCGACACCCTCGCCGTCTTCGCCTTCGCCGTCGTTCTGGCCGAAGTCGAATTCCAGCTTGTAGTTCTTGATCTCTTCGTCGCGGCTGATCTTCAGGATCGCGGCAAACGGACGGCCCATCTTCGAACGGAATCCTTGCAACGGGCCGATGGTGCGCTTGGTCAGCAATTCTTCGACTTCAGGGATTTCGAACTGGCGGCTGCCCGGCGTCTTGCTCATCGAGAATTCGCATTTGGTGCAGGCGAAACGGCGATAGTTTTCCTTGACCACGCTGCCGCAGTTCGGGCATGGCGCCAGCAAGGTCGCATAGTCGCCGGGGATGGTGTCGTTATCGTATTCCTTGGCGCGCTTGACGATGATCTGGGTCAGCTGCGCGATCTCGCGCATGAATTCTTCACGGCTGATGGTGCCGCGTTCGATCTGCGACAGCTTGTACTCCCACTCGCCGGTCAGCTCAGGCTCAGTCAGTTCGTCGACGCCGAGGCCGTGCAGCAAGGTCATCAGCTGGAACGCCTTGGCGGTCGGCATCATTTCCCGGCCTTCGCGCAGCAGGTATTTTTCGTTCAGCAGACCTTCGATGATCGCGGCTCGCGTCGCCGGCGTGCCGAGGCCCTTGCCGGCCATCGCTTCGCGCAGGTCGCCGTCGTCCAGCAGTTTTCCCGCGCCTTCCATCGCCGACAGCAAGGTCGCTTCGGTGTAGCGCGCCGGCGGTTTGGTGACCAGGCCGTTGGCGGTGATCTTGTCGGTCTTGACCTTCTCGTCCTTGGCTACCGCAACCAGCGTGCCGCTGTTTTCCGGATCCTTTTCATCCGCGGCTTCCTTGCCGTAGATCGCCAGCCAGCCCGGATTCGTCATGACCTTGCCTTCAGTCTTGAACTGATGGCCGGAAACTTCGGTAAAGCGGGTGGTGACCTGGAACTCCGCGGCAGGGAAAAATACGGCCATGAAACGGCGTGTCACCAGGTCGTACAGCTTTTGTTCCGGCTCCGACAGGTTCTTCGGCGCCTGCGTGGTCGGGATGATCGCAAAGTGATCGCTGATCTTGGTGTTGTCGAAGATGCGCTTGTTCGGCTTGACCCAGCCCTTGTTCAGGATCTGCGCGGCGAACTGCTGGTAGTTGTTGTTCTCCGATACCGTCTCCAGCGTCTGCTTGACGGTGCTCAGGTAATCTTCCGGCAGGTGGCGCGAATCGGTACGCGGGTAAGTCAGCACCTTGTGCTTTTCGTACAGCGCCTGGGCCAGGCCCAGGGTGTTTTTGGCGGAAAAACCGAAACGCGAGTTGGCTTCGCGCTGCAGGCTGGTCAGGTCGAACAGCGCCGGCGCCATCGAGGTGGTCGGCTTCGACTCTTCGCGCACCGTGCCCAGCTTGCCGCGGCAGGCAGCCACGATGGATTCGGCGGCAGCCTTGCTCCACAGGCGCTCGGCGCGTTTTTCCGGATCGGTTTCATCCTTCTTGTGCGCGGTATCTAGCCAGCGGCCCTCGTAGATGCCGGCGGCGCAGACAAACTCGGCGCGCACTTCCCAGAAATCGCGCGGCACGAACTTCTTGATCTTCTCTTCGCGCTCGACCACGATCGACAGGGTCGGCGTCTGCACCCGGCCCACGGTGGTCAAATAGAAACCGCCTTCTTTCGAATTGAAGGCGGTCATTGCGCGCGTGCCGTTGATGCCGATCAGCCAGTCCGCTTCGCTGCGACAGCGGGCAGCGTCGGCCAGCGGCAGCATGTCCTTGTCTTCGCGCAGGTGGGTGAAGCCGTCGCGTATCGCGCCCGGCGTCATCGATTGCAGCCAGAGCCGCTTGACCGGCTGCTTGGCTTTCGTATATTGCGCGATCAGGCGGAAAATCAGCTCGCCTTCGCGCCCGGCGTCGCAGGCATTGATCAGGGAGGTGACATCCTTGCGCTTGATCAGCTTGTTGAGCACCTTGAGGCGCGACTCGGTCTTGGCGATCGGGTTCAGCGCAAAATGCGGCGGGATCATCGGCAGGTGGGTGAAAGTCCATTTGCCGCGCTTGACGTCGTATTCTTCGGGAACGGCGATTTCCAGCAGGTGGCCGACCGCCGAGGACAGGACGTATTCGTCGGATTCAAAGTACTCATCGTGCTTGGTGAAGCCGCCGAGCGTCTTCGCGATATCGTTCGCGACAGAAGGTTTCTCAGCAATGATGAGGGTCTTGCTCATAGTGTTGTCTCGAAAGTTGCGCGCATCATTTCAGCGCATGTTTTTGCTTTGGCTCGCCGCGGCAGTCCGGAAATTTAGTTGCCAACAGGAAATCACCCGTAATATATCAGTAAACTCCCGCAGCAAACTCGTAGCAGTAATTCGCGGCAGGTTTCACGGCCGGCGCCGCATAATGCGGCCAATGATAAGCGGGTTGTTGGAAAAGTCGCAAGCAGCAAGACCGAAATCTAGCCAGCATGCAGCAGGTGAAAGTCGCGTTTAATGCAGCTGGCGCGGCTCAGGGTCGTCGTCTTCGTCGAGAAACAGCTCGTCGAACATCAGGCCGTCCGGCTCCTTGCCTTGGCTCCATAGCACCATCAATACGATCACCTTGAGTTTGTCGAGCGGGACCGGAGTCTCGCTGACGGTCAACGCGCGCTCAATGACAATCTCGCGTTGCACCGGGTTGAGCATCTTGGCCGACTCCAGGAACTGGATGAAGCCAATCGCAGGAATGCCCAGCACGTCGATCTCTTGCTGGGCGTAGATGCGGATGCCAAAAGAAAAAGCGGTTTGCTGCGGGTATTTGTCGGCGAACTCGTGGTTGGTTTCCGCCAGGTCCGTCAGCCAGCCGAGCGCCTTGGCTATCTCTTCTTCTTCAAAGCCGATCGCCGACAGCTTCTTGACCAAGGCCTCCGGTTCAGGGCAGGCGTCGGGCCGATAATAAGTTTCATACAGATAAACAAGGACTTCAAACATGGTTCTACTGTATCGCTAAGGTAAGGGTAAGACAAGCAAAGTACAAGGGTAAGCTTAAAAACACCGGGCAATAAAGCCGTTTCAGCCAACGGTATACGTATACTAGTATCGCAGATTTATGCCAGACTGCCCGAAATGGCAAAATAGCATCATTCTTTTGCCTTGCCGGCATCAGCCGGCGCGGCGGTAAATTGCGCCGGGTAAAACCTCTACCAAACCTGCCAGTTCCAGTTCCAGCAGCTGTCCGCTCAAGCTAGCCGCATCGCTGCCGCTGCGCGCCGCCAGCTCGTCAAAACCGACCGGATCATACCCGAGTATCGCAAGCAGTTCCTGGCCGCCGCTGTCAGCCGGCGCAGCGCCAGGCGCGACTGCCGGTTCTGCGGGGATCGCCGCGGCCGCCTGCAAGCTGCCCAGTTCCTCCAGGATATCCTGGGCCGACTCCACCAGCTTGGCGCCCTGCTTGATCAGCTGGTGGCAGCCTTTCGACAGCGGTGAATGGATCGAACCGGGGATCGCAAATACGTCTCGTCCCTGCTCGGCCGCCATCCTGGCAGTGATCAACGAACCGGATTGCGCCGCTGCTTCGACTACCAGCACGCCGCGTGCCAAGCCTGAAATGATGCGGTTGCGGCGCGGGAAGTTGGCGGCGACACCGGGCATGCCCAGCGGATACTCGCTGACAATGCAGCCGGCCTCGGCAATCTGGTGCGCCAGGCCGCGATTGCGGGCCGGGTAGACGATGTCGGCGCCGGTACCGATCACTGCCACCGTACTGCCGCCCTCGGGCCTGCCGGCAGCGCCGCGCAAAGCGCCCTGGTGGGCGGCGGCGTCTATTCCCAGAGCCATGCCGGAGATGATGGTGAGGCCGCGCTGGCTGAGGATTTCAGCAAACCGGTCGGCATTGGCGACGCCCTGGACCGTAGCGTTGCGGCTGCCAACCACAGCCATGGCCGGCCGCTCCAGCAGTTCGGTGCGCCCCTTCACGTACAGCATCAGCGGCGGATCGGAAATATCCAGCAAGGCTTGCGGGTAGCTGCTGTCAGCCAGCGTGAGCAGCCGGTTGCCAGGCTGCAGCAGCCATTCCCGGGTGCGCTCTGTCAGCGCCTGGACAGCATCCGACGGCGCCGCCAGCAAAGCATAGGCAATGCGCTCGGGCACCACCTTGTGCAAGGCAGAAAAGGAAGAGGAGAAGATATTGGCCGGAAGGCCGAAGGCCGCCAGCAGCCGGCGCGCGGTTTCCGCACCGACGCCGGCAGTCTGCTCAAGGCGCAACCAGGCTGCCAGCTCATCGGCGTCGGTTGCGGTGTAAGCGGCTGGCGGGCGGCCGCTTACACCGCCGCCATCGTCATCAAGAGTATCGTTGTTTATCGTGGCCAACAGCAGCAAACACCTTTATTCCGGCGACCTGGCGATATCGCCGATGTCGACCGTATTCTGGACTTCCATGATCAGGCCATAGGAAATATGGTTGAAGACACGGAAAATGAACAGGGTACCGTATTGTTCGTCCGGCAGCTTGACCTTGTTGTTGTGATCGGCAGGATCCTTGATGGTCTTGCCGAAACGGTACAGCTGCAGCACGGTGCCGATATCGATATTGTCAGCCTTGCCGCGGTTGATGCTGAGGATCTGGTTCTGCGCTGCAGCCGCCACGCCGCCGTAGACCGAGACCACGCGGGCGTTGACTTCGCCGGCAGGCGCATGCGGCACATAATTCAGGATCGGTTCGACCGGGCGCGGAATGATGCGGTCGCCGACCTGCATTTCTTCCTTGGTGTCGACCACGCTGAATGTAGCCGCTTCGTCAGGAGTCTTGCCTCTGCGCTCCAGCTTCAAGGTGCCGAGGTACAGCGCTTCATTAGCGATCACCTTGCCGGTGTCAGGATCCTTGAGCGGATTGCCTGGACGGAATACCTGGAACGCGCTGGCGTCCGCCAGGTCGCCGCGGACATAGGCCTTGTCGCCCTTGCCGAGGTTCAGATGGCCATCCTGGACCGCCACGATATGCGGCGAACTGTCCAGCGCGTCGTCTTCAACGATCAGCGGCTGCGACAAGAACGGTCCGATGGCATCGGTGGAAATGGCGCTGATCGCATCGCGGCCGATGCCTTGTACGCGCGTTTGCGGCGACAACTTCACGACGCCGGGCTCGCCGGCCGACTTGCCGAGGCGCAGGCGGCCGTTGACGCGGTCGAAATAGACGATCTGGCCTGGATAGATCCAGTGCGGATTGCGGATCTGGTCCTGGTTCAGGCCCCACACCTGCGGCCAGCACCATGGATGTTGCAGGAACTGCCCGGAGATTCCCCACAGCGTATCGCCACGCACTACAACGTGCTGATCCGGGGCATTGGGCAAGAATTCACAACGCATGGTCTTGACCGCTTGGGCATGGGCCATGCCGCCAAATCCGGCACTTAAAGCAAGAAGGAGTGCAGCTGTGCTAAACTTTTTCATATTGTTTCCGGTGGATACTGCGTTAAATTGGCGCCTACACCCTCGTTTCGTCGCCACGGCTTTGATCGGCAAAGCAAAAAACTTGCCATAGTGAATCAAATTTTGCCCATAATCGATTGAACTAGCAAGAGAAAACCCCTTCCAAACCGCCTAAATTGTCACGCAATCTTGTATGTCCTTATTAAATATCCTGCGTTATCCTGACGTCCGTTTGCACAAAATTGCCAAGCCAGTGACAGTTTTTGACACACGGCTCAAAAAATTGATCGCCGACATGGCCGAAACCATGTACGAAGCGCCGGGCGTCGGGCTGGCTGCTTCGCAAGTCGACGTCCACGAACAGCTGGTGGTGATCGACACTTCCGATACCGGCACCGACCTGCGGGTTTTCATCAATCCCGAAATCCTCTGGGCCAGCGAAGAAAAGCAGGTTTACGACGAAGGCTGCCTGTCGGTGCCCGGCGTCTACGACGGCGTCGAACGCCCTGCGCGCGTCAAGGTGCGCGCCCTGGATGCCGACGGCAATCCGTTTGAAGTCGATGCCGACGGCTTGCTGGCGGTATGCATCCAGCATGAAATGGATCACCTGAAGGGCAAGGTTTTCGTCGAATACCTGTCACCGCTGAAACGCAACCGGATCAAGGCCAAGATGCTCAAGGAAGAGCGCGAACAGAAACGCGACAAGCAATACGCTACAAGATAAGCAATCTTTTTATATATTGCGGGACAAAATGCAAGGAACCCGGTTCCTGCACTTTGTCCCGCAACTATTTCGGCCTCCTGTACCATCGCCCTCATGAAAATCATCTTCGCCGGAACTCCCGAATTCGCCGCCGTGGCGCTCAAGGCCTTGCACGACGCCGGCCATCAGATCCCGCTGGTGCTGACCCAGCCCGACCGCCCGGCCGGCCGCGGCATGCAGCTGCATGCATCGCCGGTCAAGCAATTCGCGCTGGAGCACCAGATGCCGGTGGCGCAGCCGGTATCGCTGCGGCTAGACGGTAAGTACCCGGACGTCGCCAGGGAAGCGCATGAACTGCTCCGCAACACGCCGCACGACATCATGGTGGTGGCTGCCTACGGCCTGATCCTGCCGCTCAGCGTGCTGGACATCCCGCCGCGCGGCTGCCTCAACATCCACGGTTCGCTGCTGCCGCGCTGGCGCGGCGCGGCGCCTATCCACCGGGCGATCGAAGCCGGCGACAGCGAGACCGGCATCACCATCATGCAAATGGACCAGGGGCTGGATACGGGAGCGATGCTGCTGATCGAAAAAATGGCGATCGGCGCCAGCGATACCACCGGCACGCTGCATGACAAGATGGCAAAACTCGGCGGCGACATGATTGTCGAAGCGCTGCGCCGCCTGGAGCAGGACGCCCTGCCGACAACACCGCAGCCGGAGCAAGGCGTAACCTACGCCGCCAAGATCAGCAAGGAAGAAGCCGTCCTCGATTTCTCGCTGCCGGCCGAAATCCTGGAGCGAAAAATACGCGCATTCAACCCGTTCCCGGCCGCCTGCGCCGTGTTCGCCGGGGTCACCCTGAAGCTGTGGCAGGCGCAAGCCTTGGCCGGCGACGGCAAGCATGCGGCGGGAACGATCATCAGCGCCGATCCGCAAGATGGCGTGATCGCGGCGTGCGGCAGCGGAGCATTGCGCATCACCGAACTGCAGAAACCGGGCGGCAAGCGCCTGCCAGCGGCCGAGTTCCTGAAAGCCTTCCCGATGCAAGGCGGCAAATTCAACTAGGCGACCAGCACGCACTCCAGGTTTTGGGCGCCGCTCCAGCTCGCGTCCGGCGCCAGCAGGACCGGATGCTCAACCGCGGCGGCCTCGATGCAGACAAAATGCCGGTAAGAATCCAGCTTCAGGTCGGCAATTTTTGCACAGCCGTTTTCCCAGGGATTCCACACCACCGCATCGGCAAACCCGGCCTGGGTCGCAATCATGCTTTGCTTGCGGCCGCTTAGGGTAATCGGTTTGTCGACCGCGAAATACACCCGGTCAACCTCCTCGGCGATATGCAAGGTCTCCTCCTCCGCAATCTTGATGCGGCGATTGTCGACCGAATCGCGATAACGATAGCCTTGCAGCCCGTACAGGGCAGCCTCCGCGACATGCGCATCCAGATAGGTATGCAAGGCGCAGGTGAATGCGAAGGGCTGCTTGCCGGTATTTGTCACGACCAGCTCGGTATTCAGGTTCTGGCCGGAAAATGTGATGCGCAGTTCAAGCGCGAAGGCGTATGGAAAGACCTGCCTGGTCTGCTCTGAATCGGCCAGCCCGAGACGGACCAGCCCGCTGCCGTCCAGCTGCCGCGAAGACTCCAGCAAGGCCCACGCGCTAAGGCGGGCAAAGCCATGTTTCGGCAACGGTCCTTCGCTGGCGAACTGCGGGAAAATCACCGGGATGCCGCCGCGGATAGCCGCATCGCTGCGCCATGAATTCAGCGGACTCATGAACAGGCGCTCGACGCCGTCCGGCCCGCGCCAGGAACAGACGTGGGCGCCGTGCAGCGCCACCTCCACCCGCGCGCCATCGGCCGCGATGGCAATGATGAAATCGTTGGTTTCTTGCAGGTTTTCTGGATTTAGCATAATCATTTCTCCCGTCGCTGGCAGCACATCATGCAGCAGTTCGTCCGTTTACCGATTGCGGAAGCGGGACCGCCAAACTGATCCCGTGCTGCGTGAAGCCGAAATGTTCATAGAAGCGATGCGCGTCCATGCGCTTCAGGTTGGACGACAGCGCAATCTTGTAGCAGCCGGCCTCGCCGGCGATGCGCACCGCGTGGTCCAGCATCACGCTGCCGATGCCCTGGCCGCGGCAAGTGCGGCTGATGACGACGGCGTCCATCACGGCCTGTTCGCTGCCTTCATGGGTCAGGCTGCAGAAAACCAGCAGGCTGAAAGTGCCGACCGCTACCCCGTCGGCAAACACCAGGAACGCCCGGAAGTATGGATAGGCGGCCATCCTGGCCATGATCTGGCGTGCGCCTTCGGCATCCAGCGTGGCGCGGACCGGCTCATCATCCATTTCGGCCAGCAGCGCCACCAGGACCTCGGCGTCGCCAGGCGTGGCCTGGCGCACTGTCACGTGCGGCAAGGAATGGTCGGAAACGGCGGAAGTCATTGCTCTTTACTCCGTGTCGAAATTATTCGAGAGAGTAAAGACTATACCGAAAATCCAGCACGTAGAAAAACGGCGCGGCCGCCTTGCGGGAAATCGCAGGCGGCGCGCCGGTTCCTGATATGAAAACTGAAACGAAATATTTAAATAAACAATTTGCGCAAACGCGACGAAACCAGGTCGATCATGCTGACCGCCAGCACGATCATGATCAGCACGGCGCAAGTCTGGCCATATTCGAAGCTGCGGATCACTTCCCATAAAATCACGCCGATGCCGCCGGCGCCGACCATGCCGACTACCGTTGCCGAACGGACATTGGCTTCGAAGCGATACAGCACGTAGGAAATCCACAACGGCATCACTTGCGGCAGCACGCCGTAGACAATCTCTTCCAGGGCATTGGCGCCGGTGGCGCGTATTCCCTCGACCGGCTGCGGATCGATGGCTTCGACCGCTTCCGAAAACAGCTTGGACAAGGTGCCTGTGGTCGCCACAAACAAGGCCAACACGCCGGCAAACGGCCCCAGCCCGACCGCCACCACGAACAGCATCGCAAACACCATTTCATTGATGGCGCGCGCCGCATCCATCAAACGCCGCACCGGCTGGTTGACCCAGGCCGGCGCGATATTCGACGAAGCCAGCAACCCGCAGGGCACTGCGCACACCACTGCCAGCGCCGTACCCCAGACCGCGATCTGTATGGTCACGATCAATTCCTGCAGGTAGGTGCGCCAGTCATGGAAATCGGGCGGGAAAAAACTGGCGGCGTAGGTGCCCATGTTGCCGCCGTCGCGCAGCAGTTCCAGCGGCCGCATGTCGGCCCCGCGCCAGGAAGCGATCAGGACTGCCAGCAGCACGCCCCAGAACAGGGTGCGGCCTATCGATTGCTTGGGCGGCGCGGGAAACGCGGTTTCCATTTTCAGGGATGCAGGACTTGTCATTGCTTAGGATTTGGCCAGGTCGGACAATTTGCGGTTGATATCGTCCAGCTTGGCTTTCTTGTCGTCGGCGCTGAGGTTGGCGTCCGCTTCCAGCTTGCCCTTTTGCTTGAACAGTTCGAGCTGGCGGATCGGGTTCAGCTGCGCATCGCTGGATTCTTCAAAGCCGCTGTATTCCAGCTTGGCCAGCTGCGCTTTTTCCTGCGCAGCGTTAGGACCGGTCTTGCCGTAGGTGACGAAAAATTCCTTGATCTTGGCCTTGAGGTCGGCCGGCAAGTCCTTGCGCCATACCAGCGGATCGGCGGCGATCAGCGGCGATTTCCAGACGATCCGGACTTCCTTGGCGACAGCCGGCTGGCGCTCTTCGATGCGGGCCATGGTGTCGGAAGCAAACACGGCGGCGTCGATCTGCTTGTTGGCGACCGCCAGGATGTTGGCTTCATGATTCGAAGTGCGGATCACCTTGAACGCTGTCTTCGAATCGACATTGTTCTTCGCAAAAATGTAGTAGCTAGGAACCAGGAAACCAGACGTCGAATTCGGATCGCCGATGCCGAAGGTCAGGCTCTTGGCGTTTTTCAAGATGTCTTCGATGCTCTTGTTCGGGCTGTCCTTCTGCACGCCCACCAGGCTGTAGTAGCCGGCGCTGCCGTCCGGATTGACCACATGCGCGAACACTTCGCCGCTCGCACGGTCGACAGCTTCCATCGCCGACTTGTTGCCGAACCAGCCCATCTGCACCTTGCCGAAGCGCATGCCTTCGATGATGCCGGCGTAGTCGGAAGCAAAGAAGCCGTTGACCTTGATGCCGGTGCGCTTGCTCAGCTCATCGAGCACCGGCTGCCAGTCCTGCTTCAGGTTTTTCGACGATTCGGTTGAAATGATGCCGAAGTTCAGCACCTTGACGTCATCGGCGTGCGCAGCCGACGCTGCCAGCATCGCCATGATGATCGCGGCGCCGGAAAATAATTTTGCAAACATGATGTGGAACTCCTGAGTGGAAAGAGGTGATATTCAATGACGAGATGTATTTCAGGCTGCCACCGCCAGCGCCGGCACGCTGTCGAAAGGCGTTGGTACGGCTACAGCGGGCCGGGTCAAGGTGTTGGAGCCGCCCAGGATGTCTTCCGCTTCGCTGCCGTACAGTTCACGCAGCATCGGCTCGGTCAGGGCGCTGGAAGGGCCGTCGTATACCACGCGGCCTTTATGCAAAGCCACCGTGCGCGGGCAGAAGCGCAAGGCGACATCGACCTGGTGCAGCGACACCAGGACCGTACTGCCGTCGCGCTGGTTGACGTCGGCCAGCGTCTGCATCACGCGCCGCGCCGACTCCGGGTCGAGCGAGGCGATCGGTTCGTCAGCCAGCACCACGCGCGCCTTCTGCACGATAGTGCGGGCAATCGCGGCACGTTGCTGCTGGCCGCCCGAGAGCGCGGACGCGCGTTTGTACGCATGGTCGGAAATGCCGACCCGCGCCAGCGCTTCCAGGCCCAATGCCTTTTCTTCGGCGGTAAACAGTTTGAAGCAGCTGCGCCAGAGCGGCATGCGCGACAGGCCGCCGGTCAGGACATTGGTCAGCACCGGCAGCCGGCCCACCAGGTTGAATTGCTGGAAGACGAAACCGACGTTGGCGCGCACCGCGCGGATGTTACGGTCGACCACGCCGTCCTTCTGGACTGACCGGCCATCGATGGAGATTGTGCCGCCGCTGTTATCTGCAGCCATCAATCCGGAAATATGGCGCAAAAGAGTCGATTTTCCAGAACCGGATGCACCGATCAAGGCCACCATTTCGCCTTGCGCGAAGCGCAGGCTGACATTGTCGAGAGCGCGGAAACCGCCGCGGAACGTCTTTGACAAACCTTTGATTTCAACCATGATATGTACCGCCGTTACGCTTTTGAATGGCGGAAGTATTGCGGTCAAATATGTCAGGCGTATGAAATTTGTGTGACCATTCGGTTACCGAAAACCAGGCCTGGCGCCACGGTCAGGGCCTATCCAGGCTCAAGGAAGCGAACGCAGCAGAGTACGTTGCCATGCAACGATGGCAAGGAAGAACAAGGGGGAAGGTAGTAAATCTGCTAACGCTGCACGACAATCGCCGTGGCGCCGGAACGTTGCCGGATCTGCTGCAGGATGCTGTCGGCGTCAGCGCGGCTGGAATACGGTCCGGCATATAGACGATACATGCCGTTCACCGCAACGCTGTCGAGCGATGTCACGACGCCGGACAGCTCCAGCATCAGGCGGGAACGCGCGCCGTCCGCATTGGCTTGCTGTGCATAGGCGCCGAACTGCAGGTAGAAACCTGCCGCCAGCGAGCTATTGCTGGCGGCAGGGGCTGCTGCCGGCGTTGGCGACGTCTGGCTGATCAGCAGCGGTTGCGCCGTCAGCACCGGCATGTCGACCGATTCGGTCGTGACCACGGCAGGCGCCGTGTTATCCCTGGACGGCTCGGTGGCCGCAGTTGCCGGCAATGCCGCGGCCTGCGGCGCCGGCGCGCTGCCGCGCTGTTTGTTCAGCGCGATGATGTCGGCCGGCAGCAAGCGCTCCACTTCCAGCTGGCTGCTGCCGCTGCCCAGGTAACCGAGCTTCAGCGCCGCGGTGTAGGACAGGTCGATGATGCGGCTAGAGTGGAACGGACCGCGGTCGTTGACCCGCACGATCACCTGGGCGCCGGTCTTCAGGTTGGTTACCCGCGCATAGGAAGGAATCGGCAAGGTCGGATGGGCGGCGGTCATCTTGTACATGTCGTACAGCTCGCCGGAGGATGTCTTTTGCTTATGGAATTTCTTGCCGTACCAGCTGCCGATGCCGCGTTGCTTGAACGGCTGGTCGTCGGTCATCGGCGTGTAGGTCTTGCCAAATACGACATAAGGCTTGTTGCCGGTACGCGAGTAGGGTTCAACCACGGGCACGGCGTCCGGGGTGTCCAGCAGCCCTTCAGGGGCGGAATCGCCCGGGCCGTCATCCTTGTAGTAGCCGCCGCGGCCGGAGCCGGCAGGCGGCAGCGCCGGCACGTTGCGGCCGGCGATGCCGCCTGCGCCCGATTTGGCCGGGGCGGCCGGGACTGAAGAGGTTTTCGGCGAGGTGCCGCAGCCGGCCAGGATCAGCGACAGCAGCAAGGCGCTGGAATATGTAGCAACGTTGTGGCGGCGCCCTAGCATGCACTCTCCTGGAGATGGCGATTCAAAACAGATAATTGCATCAATGGACCCGGTTCCGGCCGCACAAGTTCAACGTACTCAAGTCTGTATCAGCTTGCGATGGCGCTGGATGCTCATCAGTATGCCGGCGCCCAGCCCCAGCGTCACCAGCGCGGTGCCGCCGTAGCTCATGAACGGCAACGGTACGCCGACCACCGGCAAGATGCCGCTGACCATGCCCATGTTAACGAATGCATAAGTAAAGAAAATCAAGGTGATGGACCCGGCCAGCAAGCGCGTAAACATGGTTGGCGCATTGGCGGCGATCATCATGCCGCGCCCGATCAGCAAAATGTAGAGGAACAGCAGGACGCAGTTGCCGATCAGACCGAATTCTTCAGAAAATACCGCAAAAATGAAGTCCGTGGTGCGTTCCGGGATGAACTCCAGGTGCGCTTGCGTGCCTTTCAGCCAGCCCTTGCCAAACACGCCGCCGGATCCGACCGCGATGGTTGACTGGATGATATGGAAACCTTTGCCGAGCGGATCCGAAGTAGGGTCGATCAGCATCATCACCCGCTGCCGCTGGTAATCGTGCAGCACCGACCACAGCACCGGCAGGCTGGCGCCGGCGGCGACCGCCAGGCCGATCAGCACGCGCCATGACAAGCCCGCCAGGAAGATCACGTAGAAGCCCGCGGCCAGCACCAGGGTGCCGGTGCCCAGGTCCGGCTGGCGAATGATCAGGCCGACCGGCAGCGCCAGCATCACCGCCGCCACCAGGTAATCGCGCCAGCTGATCATGCCTTCGCGTTTCTGGAAATACCAGGCCAGCATCAGCGGCATGGCGATTTTCATGATCTCGGAGGGCTGGATCACGACGCCGACATTGATCCAGCGGCGCGAACCTTTCTTGACGATGCCGAACACGGCCACCGCAATCAGCAGCGCCACCCCTATCGTATAAATCGGCACGGCAAACCGCATCAGGGTCTGCGGCGGCACGTTGGCGGCAACCCACATGATGACAAACGCCACCAGGATATTGCGCAGCTGGTCCTCGACCCGGCCCGGGAAATCGATGCCGGCCGAATACAAGGTGACAATGCCGACCGCCAGGATCAGGAAAATGATCAGCGACAGCGCGCCGTCAAATACCGCAATATGCGATTTGATGCTGCGCAGCCAGTGGTGTTTATCGCTCAGGCTCATCGCTTGCTCTCGCTCATTCCCGCTTATTCCCTGTTGCCTGGCGTTTCTTCGCCCGGCTTGTAGCTGTTGTCGGCGCCGTCCGCCGGCTTCGCGTCTTCCTCGACCGGCGCCGGCTCTTCTTCCAGCACCGCAGCCTTGTTGCCATCGCCGGGACGCTTGCCCAGCAAATAATAATCCAGCGCCTTGCGCACTATCGGCGCCGCCGCCGCCGCGCCGAAGCCGCCGTTCTCGACAATCACGGCGATCGCGATGCGCGGCTTGTCGGCCGGAGCGAACGCGGTGTACCAGGCGTGATCGTGCATGCGCGCATTGAGTTTCTTGGCATCGTATTTTTCCCCCTGCTTGATGCCGACCACCTGCGCCGTACCGGTCTTGCCGCCCGACTCGTAGCCGGCGCCGGCAAACACCCTGGCGCCGGTGCCTTCATGCGTGACGCCGACCATGGCGCGTTTGATGAAATCGATGTTTTCCTGCTTCAGCGGGATGCGGTAGCTTTCCTTCGGCACCGTCTGGGTGTGCTGGCGCGTGACGCCGTCTTCGATGATCTTGACCAGGTGCGGCTTCATCACCACGCCGTCGTTGACCAGGGTCGCCACTGCGTGCGCCATCTGCAACGGCGTGAAAGCATTGAAACCCTGGCCGATGCCAAGCGAAATGGTGTCGCCGCCTACCCATTTCTGGGCCGCCACGCGTTTGTAGTATTTGCGCTTCCAGTCGGTCGACGGCAGGATGCCGCGCTGTTCATGTTCCAGGTCGATGCCGGTCAGCTGGCCGAAACCGAAGGGTTTCATGAAATCGTGGATAGTGTCAGGACCGAGGTCGTTGGCCAGCATGTAGTAATAAGTGTCGCAGGAAACCACGATCGATTTGTACATGTCGACCCGGCCGTGGCCGCCCACCTTGTCGTCGCGGAAACGGTGGCCGCCCAGCATGAAATAGCCGATATCGTTGATCGCGAAAGCCGGTGTGCGCTTGCCCAGCTCCAGCGCCGCCAGCGCCATGAACGGCTTGTAGGTCGAGCCCGGAGCATAGCTGCCGCTCATGGGGCGGTTGATCAGGGGATGGTCGGGCGAGTTGTTCAGCTCGTCCCAGCTTTGCTGGTCGATGCCTTCGACAAACAGGTTGGGATCGAACGATGGCTGCGAGACATATGCCAGCACGTCGCCGGTGGACGGTTCGATCGCCACCAGCGCGCCGCGGCGGTCGCCGAATGCTTCCTCCACCACCTTCTGCAATTCGATGTCGATCGACAGGATCAGGTTGTTGCCCGGCGTCGCCGAGACATGCGACATGCTGCGCACGGCGCGGCCGCTGGCGGCGATTTCGATTTCTTCGTAGCCGGTGTTGCCGTGCAGCTGCTGTTCGTAGCTCTTTTCCAGGCCGTCCTTGCCGATGTAGCTGGTGCCTTTGTAGTTGGCGGCGTCCTCGCTGTCGTCGATGCGGTCGGCGTCTTTCTGGTTGATGCGGCCGATGTAGCCGATCACGTGCGCCGCCACTTCGCCCAGCGGATACTGGCGGAACAGGCGCGCCTGCACGTCAATCCCCGGGAAGCGGTAGCGCTGCGCGGTGAAGCGCGCCACTTCTTCGTCGGTCAGGCGGGTGCGGATCGGCAGGCTGGCGAAACTCTTGGAATCTTCCAGCAGCTTCTTGAAACGGCGCCGGTCTTTCGGCGTGATGCTGACTACCTGCGCCAGCTCGTCGATCACGCCTTCCAGGTCGCCGCGGATTTTGGAGCGGGTGATTTCCAGCGTGTAGGCGGAATAATTGCGCGCCAGGATGACGCCGTTGCGGTCCATGATCAGGCCGCGGTTCGGCACCACCGGCACCAGCGAAATCCGGTTGTCCTCGGCTTGCGCTGCGTAGGCATCGTGGCGCACCACCTGCAGCCAGATAAAACGCGCGCCGAGCAAGCCGAAGCAGATCAGCACAAAAGCCACGGCCGCGGTAATCCGCAGGCGGAACTTGCGCAATTCGTGTTCGGTGTTTTTGAATTCGGTCATGAATGCGGCTAGATTGGACGGTTATCGTCGCGGTCGACCGCACGCCGTTGCGGCGCCAGCAGCAGCCACACCACGACAGGCCATAGCGCCACGCAGACGAAACTCTCGGCAAAATACAGCCAGCCCGGAAACTTGCCGCTGACGGACATCCGTATCACCAGCTGTATCAGCTGCGTCAGCAGCATCAGGGGCAGAACATGCAGCGCCTGCACGCTGACCGAGAACCACAGCACGCGGCGATGGATCATGATGGCAAAGTAAGACAGCAGCGTGTACGCCAGCGCATTCTGGCCGAGCAGGGTAGCTTCGTGCACATCCATCAGCAAGCCCATGCAAAAGGCGATGCCGATGCCGATCTTGCGCGGCTGGTGGATGCTCCAGAACACCAGCACCAGCGCCACGAAATCCGGCACGCCGGGCCACTGGCCCCAGGGCAGCAGGTTAAGCAGGAATGCCAGCAGCAGCGTCATCGCGATGAACAGCGGATTGGCCGGCAACAGGATGTAATGTGGACGCATCATCGGACGCCGGCTCCTTGCGGATTCTTACGCGCGGCTTCGGCATTGCTTTCTTTCGCCGCTTCCCTGGTCTTGTCGCGCGTGCTTTCGGTCAGCCGGCGCTTGCTCAGTATGTCGGCCTTGCTGTTAGGGATCGCAGCTTCATCATCCGGGCGCGCTACGGGATTGGGATCAACCAGCAGGATCAGCAGCTGGGTATGGCGGTCGATGCCGGCCACCGGTTCGCAGACGATATGCGCAAAGGCGTCGGCCGACTTGGTTTCGACCTGCACCACCTTGGCTACCGACAGGCCGGCCGGATAGACGCCGTCGATGCCGGAAGTCACCAGCAGGTCGCCCTTCTGGATATCGGCGTTGGAAGACATGAAACGCAAATCCAGGTAACCCGACTGGCCGCGCCCGTAAGCCACGCTGCGCAAGCCGTTGCGCAACACCTGCACCGGGATCGCCTGGTCCTTGTCGGTCAGCAGCGTTACTTCGGAAGTAAACGGAAATACGCGCGTCACCTGGCCGACGATGCCGGCGTCGTCGATCACCGGCTGGCCGGTAGCGACGCCATGCTGGGAGCCGCGGTCCATGATCACCTTGCGGGCAAACTGGTCGCGCGCGTCGTACAGGATTTCGCTCATCACCGATTTCACGGACAGCCGCTGTTCGACCCCGAGCAGTTTGCGCAGCTGGGCATTTTCAGCGGCCAGCTGCTGCGCCTGCTGCAATTGCTGGGCGCGTTCGCCTTGCTGGCTGCGCAAGGCCTGGTTTTCTTTTTCCACCGTCGACAGCGAAGAAAAATAATCGACCACCCGGTTGGCCGCGTCGCGCGGCATCAGGGCCACCATCTGCAAGGGATAAAGCGCGGTGCCGACTGCCTGGCGCAGCAGCAGCAAGGCGTGGATACGCGAATCGGCAATCAGCAGGGCCAGCGCCAGCAGCGTGCATATCACCGCCTTGGCGCGGGCCGAAGCGCCTTGCTTGAAGAGGGGTGGTGGACTGTATTCCATCAGTAATGGACAGGTTCGGTTTGGTCAATGGCTGGCGGTACAAACACGTTCATGCGCATGTTCATGCCGTAGATACGAAAGCGGGTCGCATGCATCAATGCACCGACCCGGTTGCCGCTGCCCGACCTCAAGAGCACGCTGGAGAGGCTGGACAAGCGTCGCATCAGCCTGGATTACTCGTAGGAAAAGATCGAGCCCAGCTTGTCCATCCGCTCCAGCGCCATGCCAGAGCCGCGCACCACGCAGGTCAGCGGGTCTTCGGCCACGATTACCGGCAAACCCGTTTCTTCCATCAGCAGGCGGTCCAGGTCGCGCAGCAAGGCGCCGCCGCCGGTCAGCATCATGCCCTTCTCGGCGATGTCCGCGCCCAGTTCCGGCGGGGTCTGTTCCAGCGCGTTCTTGACGGCGGAAACGATGTTGTTGAGCGGGTCGGTCAGGGCTTCCAGGATTTCATTGCTGGAGATGGTGAACGAACGCGGGATGCCTTCCGACAGGTTGCGTCCCTTGACTTCCATTTCGCGCACTTCCGAACCCGGGAAGGCGGAGCCGATTTCCTTCTTGATCGCTTCGGCGGTCTGTTCGCCGATCAGCATGCCGTAGTTGCGGCGGATGTAATTGACGATGGCTTCGTCGAACTTGTCGCCGCCGACGCGGACCGAGCCCTTGTAGACCATGCCGCCCAGCGAGATGATGCCGACTTCGGTAGTGCCGCCGCCGATGTCGACTACCATCGAACCGGTAGCGTCCGATACCGGCAGGCCGGCGCCGATTGCCGCCGCCATCGGCTCTTCGATCAGGAACACCTGGGATGCGCCGGCGCCCAGCGCCGATTCGCGGATCGCGCGGCGCTCGACCTGGGTCGAGCCGCAAGGCACGCAGATGATGATGCGCGGCGACGGTTTGAACAGCTTGGTGTCATGCACCATGCGGATGAATTGCTTGAGCATCTGCTCGGTGACGGTAAAGTCGGCGATCACGCCGTCTTTCATCGGCCGGATTGCTTCGATATTGCCGGGAACCTTGCCCAGCATCTGTTTTGCTTCCCGCCCGACGGCCTGGATTGTTTTCTTGCCGTTTGGCCCGCCCTGCTGGCGAATTGCAACAACCGACGGTTCATCGAGGACAATACCTTGGTCGCGTACATAAATCAGCGTATTCGCGGTACCCAGATCAATCGCCAGGTCATTCGAAAAGTAACTGCGTAAAAATCCAAACATGAATTGTTCCAATGCGCAACAATGATGCGCTCAAACGTTTTTTAGGGGGGTGTCTAGTATCCGGCGCATGGTAAAGATCGATTACCTGCCGCATGGACGCAACATTCTACCTTATAATTTGACTCAAATTAGGGCGTATAGCGCTCAAAATGCTTGCTATTTACAAAAATCTGAGAAGTTATCGGCAAGCAAAGTATTTCCATTTTAATCATATGCGCCTAAGTGCGCGCTCGAAAAACGAAAATCATGTCATTAGCCCTTTCCGACGTTAAGCGCATTGCCAACCTGGCACGCCTCGAACTCACCGAAGACCAGGCCGCTTCCACACTCGACAAACTGAACGGCATTTTCTCGCTGGTCGAGCAGATGCGCGCGGTAGACACCACCGGCATCGAGCCGCTGAGCCACCCGATTGCAGCGCTGCAGCAGGATTTGTCGCTGCGCTTGCGCGACGACGTGGTGACCGAATCGAACCATCGCGAGGATTACCAGAAAGTGGCGCCGGCAACCGAAGACGGCCTGTACCTGGTGCCGAAGGTCATCGAATAAATCGAAGCTTGCGCCATGTGCAAGCCTTGGATATCCCGCAAAGCTCATATTTAAAAGTACTCATGCATACCAAAACACTCAAGCAACTGTCGGTGCTGCTGCACGAAAAGAAGATCTCGGCCGAGGAACTGGCGCAGCTGTACCTGGCCAGGATCCAGCACAGCGACCTGAATGCGTTCCTGCACGTCGACCAGGAGCTGACGCTGCAACAGGCGCGCGCCGCCGACTCGCGCCTGGCGCAAAACGACAGCACGCCGCTGACCGGCGTGCCGATCGCCCACAAGGATATTTTCGTGACGCGCGGCTGGCGCGCCACCGCCGGTTCGAAAATGCTGGAAAACTACATCAGCCCGTTCGACGCCACCGTGGTGGAACATTTCAGCAACGCCGGCATGGTGACCCTGGGCAAACTGAACTGCGATGAATTCGCCATGGGGTCGTCCAATGAAAATTCGCACTTCGGCCCGGTCAAGAATCCTTGGGACAAGACCGCGATCCCTGGCGGCTCATCCGGCGGCTCGGCCGCGGCCGTTGCGGCGCGCCTGACGCCCGCCGCCACCGCCACCGATACCGGCGGTTCGATCCGCCAGCCGGCCTCGCTGTGCGGCGTCACCGGCATCAAGCCGACTTACGGCAGCGTCTCGCGCTTCGGCATGATCGCCTTCGCGTCGTCGCTGGACCAGGCCGGCCCGATAGCGCAAACCGCGGAAGACTGCGCCTTGCTGCTGAACGCCATGACCGGTTTCGATGCGCGCGATTCGACCAGCCTGGAACGCAAGAAGGAAGACTTCAGCGCCGGCCTGGAGCAAGACCTGAAGGGCTTGCGCATCGGTATTCCGCGCGAATATTTCAGCAGCGGCCTGTCGGCCGATGTCGAACAGGCGGTGCGCGCGGCGCTGCAGGAATATGAAAAGCTGGGCGCCACGCTGGTCGACATATCGCTGCCGAAAACCGAGCTGTCGATCCCGGTCTACTACGTGATCGCACCGGCCGAAGCATCGTCCAACCTGAGCCGCTTCGACGGCGTCCGCTACGGCCACCGCGCCGCCGATTACAAGGACCTGGCCGACATGTACAAGAAGTCGCGCGCAGAAGGTTTCGGCGAAGAAGTGAAGCGCCGCATCCTGGTCGGCGCCTATGTGCTGTCGCACGGTTATTACGACGCCTACTACCTGCAGGCGCAAAAGATCCGGCGCCTGATCGCCCAGGATTTCCAGAACGCGCTGACCGGCCCGAACCGCCAGTGCGACGTCATCATGGGGCCGGTCTCGCCGACCGTGGCCTGGGACCTGGGCGCCAAGGCGGACGATCCGGTCGCCAATTACCTGGCCGACATCTATACGCTGTCGACCAGCCTGGCCGGCCTGCCCGGCATGTCGATACCTTGCGGTTTCGGCCAGGGCGAGAAAAATGCGCGGCGCCCGGTCGGGCTGCAGATCATCGGCAATTATTACGAGGAAGCCAGGCTGCTCAACGTCGCGCACCAGTACCAGCGCGTGACCGACTGGCATGTGCGCAGCCCTGAGTAAAGAGCAATTTCCCAGTGATGCCATCGATCTTGCTTTTTTCCCGGAATCGCCGCGCCAGGCTGGCGGCATCGGCATTGTTCGCCTTGGGCGCCGCGTTGTTGGCTCCGGTAATCCAGGCGCAGCAATTGCAGACCAAATTCGGCTGCAACCTGACGCGCGAAACGGATGGTGAAAAAGTGATCTACGGCGACACCGGTGAATTCAAGCTGGACGGCGACCGCATCGAAGCATTGCGCTGGGAATCCGCGCTGTACCGGCCGACCCACGGTTTCGAATGCAGCATCGACACCGGCGACGAGCCGCAGGCCGAAGTCCGGCAGGATGGCGGCAAGGACAACTGGCGCATCACCTTGAAAGATGCGGCCGCCGCACGCCGCCAGCGCGGCTACGATTTTTACGATCACGGCATGAATTGCAGCATCCGCCTGCAGCGCGACGGCGACCGGCTGCACGTGATACCAAGCTGCCCGGCGCTGTGCGGCTCAAGAGCAAATTTTACGGAACTGTCGGTGGACTTGAAAACCGGCGAATGCAGTTACCAAGATAAATAAGGAAATCATTATGCAGTGGGAAGTCGTGATCGGTCTGGAAACGCATACGCAGCTCTCGACCAAATCAAAAATCTTCAGCGGCTCGTCGACCCAGTTCGGCGCAGCTCCCAACACCCAGGCCAGCCCGGTCGACCTGGCGCTGCCCGGCGTGCTGCCGGTGCTCAACCGCGGCGCGGTGGAGCGCGCGATCCAGTTCGGACTGGCGGTAAACGCGACGATTGCGCCGCAGTCGATCTTTGCGCGCAAAAACTATTTCTATCCCGACCTGCCGAAGGGCTACCAGATAAGCCAGTTTGAAATCCCGGTGGTCCAGGGCGGCAAGGTTTCCTTCGTGCTGGAAAAAGACGGCAAAAGCGAACTCAGGACCGTGCAGCTGACACGCGCCCACCTGGAAGAAGACGCCGGCAAATCGCTGCATGAAGATTACCAGGGCATGAGCGGCATCGACCTCAACCGCGCCGGCACCCCGCTGCTGGAAATCGTCACCGAACCGGACATGCGCAGCGCCGCCGAAGCGGTGGCCTACGCCAAGGCTTTGCACTCGCTGGTGATGTGGCTGGGGATTTGCGACGGCAACATGCAGGAGGGCTCGTTCCGCTGCGACGCCAACGTCTCGGTGCGCCCGGTCGGCCAGGCTGCCTACGGCACCCGCAGCGAAATCAAGAACCTGAACTCCTTCCGCTTCCTGGAAGAGGCCATCAACTACGAAGTGCGGCGCCAGATCGAAGTGATCGAAGACGGCGGCAAGGTGGTGCAGGAAACCCGCCTCTACGATCCGGACAAGAAGGAAACGCGCTCGATGCGCAGCAAGGAAGATTCCCAGGATTACCGCTACTTCCCGGATCCCGACCTGCCGCCGCTGGTGATCGGCGCGGAATGGGTTGAGCGCGTGCGCGCCACCATGCCGGAACTGCCGGGCGCGATGCGCGAGCGTTTCGTGCGCGATTTCGGCCTGTCGGAATACGACGCCGCGGTGCTGACCCAATCGAAAGCGATGGCCGGCTACTTCGAAGCGGTTACCGTGAAAGCCGGCAAGGAACAAGCCAAACCCGCTGCCAACTGGCTGATGGGCGACCTGTCTTCGGCACTGAACCGGGAAAACGTCGAGGTTGCCGACGCGCCTGTCAGTGCGGTCCAGCTGGCAGTGCTGCTGCAGCGCATCGCCGACGGCACGATCTCCAACAAGATCGCCAAGGAAGTGTTCAGCGCCATGTGGGACGCCCGGTCCGCGCAGGAGAACCTGGCCGACGAGATTATCGAAAGCAAGGGACTGAAACAGATTTCCGATAGCGGCGCGCTGGAAAAAATCATCGATGAAGTTTTGGCGGCGAACGCCAAGTCGGTCGAGGAATTCCGCGCCGGCAAGGAAAAAGCATTCAACGCCCTGATCGGCCAAGCCATGAAAGCCACCAAGGGCAAAGCCAATCCTGCGCAGCTGACCGAGCTGCTGAAGCAGAAACTGACTGCTTAAAAAAATAGCGGCTGGCGCTCTTATCGCCAGCCGCTATGGCTTGACCATCTTCCGTCTTGCCTAGCGCGACACCTGCGCCTCCGGCATCGCACCAATCAATTCCCTGTAGTGTTTCAGCGTTTCGTCGAACTTGCCGTTGATGCGGCCCAGCTCAGCCTGGTGGTCCGCCATGTTTTTCTGGTTGTAGGCGATGTCGCGGTTGGCGTCGTCGATCTTGCTGCGCAACGAGGCTGGCAAGGTTTTCCGGTGCTTGTAGAACTCGGCTTCGGTATTGGCGGCTTTCAGCTGGTTCTGGGCGTCGTCGATGGCTACCTGGTCGCGTTTGATCAGGTCTTGCGACAGCGACAGGTAGTAGCGGCGCGAAGCTTCGATGTCGGCTTCGCTGCGATAACGCGACAGCAGCGCGCGGTCCTGCTGGCGCCGCTGTTCTTCCGCCGCTTGCTCAATGCGGCGCTTGTCGTCCAGCGCCTGCTGCTGGCGCTTTTGCTCGGCTGTCAGCGGCGCCGGGATTTCGCGCTTGACCACGCCGGCCTTGCTCAGCTCCAGCACCTTGCTGTTGGAGCATTCCGGCATCGGATGGTCGCCGGTGATGGTGCGGCCCGCCGCATCCTTGCAGGTATAAATCTGGCCGTGCGCAAGCAGCGGCAGCAGCCCTGCCGCGCTGAAAAACAAACTCCGCAAAAAAGTTAGAGCAATCCGATTCATTCCCATCATCCACGACAGCTACACATTGATTTGCCTTCCGGCGCAGACGACGGGCCTGTCGTCAGGCTACGCCGTAACGCTCGCGGTAAGCCGCCACTGCCGCCTGGTAGCGGTTCAGTTCAGCGTCGGCGCCAGCGCCGGAAATATATTCCAGCAAGTCGTTCAGGTTGCCGATCGAAATCACCGGCATGCCATACGCTTGCGTTACTTCTTCTACTGCGGAGTTGGCCGACAGGGCGTCGTCCTTGCCGGATTTCTCCATCCGGTCCAGCGCGATCACCACCGCACATGGCGTGGCGCCGGCCGCGCGGATCATCTCTACCGATTCACGCACCGAAGTGCCGGCCGAAATCACGTCGTCGATGATCAGCACACGCCCTTTCAACGGCCCGCCGACGATATTGCCGCCCTCGCCGTGATCCTTGGCTTCCTTTCGGTTATAGGCAAACTGCACATTGCGTCCTTGCGCCGCCAGCGCCACCGCGGTCGCCGACGCCAGCGTGATCCCTTTATAGGCCGGCCCGAACAACATGTCAAATTGCAAACCTGAATCAATCAGGGTACGCGCATAAAACTGCGCCAGCTGCCCCAGCGCGGCGCCCTCGTTGAACATGCCCGCATTGAAGAAATACGGTGAGGTGCGCCCTGCCTTGGTCACGAACTCGCCGAATTTCAGTACTCCAGCCTTGACCGCAAATTCTATAAATTGTTGACGTAAATTGTTCAAAATGCACTCCAGACGGTTGAGGCTGACAAATTTTGTCGCTGTTTACAGCACATTAGCGACACCAGACCGCCATTTTAAATGGAGTTCATCCCTTCCACAGCAGTAAGTGCAAACACCATGCCTGCCCGCAGACCGTTTTTAACCTGCAACCTGCCTCGCGCACGAGAGCGGGCCTTCGGTTATCCTTAGGCATCTTCTTATTACCTTTTTATCGACCAAACATGCCAAGAATCATTTCCGCCAATCTCAACGGCATCCGCTCAGCGGCCAGAAAAGGCTTTTTTGAATGGATGGCCAAACAGTCAGCCGATTTCATCTGTGTCCAGGAACTGAAGGCGCAAGCCGCCGACATGACGCCGGAATTCCTGACGCCGGAAGGCTACGTCGGCCACTTCCACTACGCGGAAAAGAAGGGTTATTCGGGCGTCGGCCTGTATAGCAAGCGCAAGCCGAACGCTGTGCGGATAGGCTTCGGCAATCCTGAATTCGACGCCGAAGGGCGTTATGTGGAGTGCGATTTTGGCGACCTGACGGTGATTTCGCTGTACTGCCCGTCCGGCTCCTCCAGCGAAGAACGGCAGATCGCCAAGTTCCGCTTCATGGAAGCCTTCCTGCCGCACCTGCAGCAACTCAGGGAAAGCGGCCGCGAAGTCGTCATCTGCGGCGACTGGAATATCGCGCACCAGGAACGCGACCTGAAAAACTGGAAGGGCAACAAGAAGAATTCCGGCTTCCTGCCGGAAGAACGCGCCTGGCTCACCCACCTGTTTGAGCAAGTGGGCCTGGTCGACGTGTTTCGCCAGGTCGACCAGCGCGACGAGCAATACACCTGGTGGAGCAACCGCGGCCAAGCCTGGGCCAAGAACGTCGGCTGGCGCATCGATTACCACATCTCCACTCCTGGCATCGCCGCCAATGCGCATGCCGTCGCCATCTACAAGGACGAGCGCTTCTCGGACCACGCGCCGCTGACGATCGACTACACCTGACCTAAGCCTGGACCGGCTGGCCGTCGACAAACACGATCAGCTCGCCCTCGCCGAACTTGGTCCACACTTCGTTGGTGGTGAGCGGTTCGGTGACGATCACCGCCACCCGGTCTTGCGGCGTCGTCACTTGCGAAAAGTCGACGCTGACGTCTTCGTCCGACAGGTGGGCTTCGGCAAACGGAAACTGGCGCACGATGTAATACAGATTGGTGGAGCAATGCGTGTACAGGGCTGAGCCGTCCGACAACATCACGTTGAAAGTACCGTGGGCGGCAATCTCGTGCGTCAGTTCGCGCACAGCGAGCGTCAGTTCGGCCTGCGCCGGCGGCGCATCGCCGAAACGGCGCCGCAGCTGCTGCAGCAGGTAGCAGAAAGCCAGTTCGCTGTCGGTATTGCCGACCGGCCGGTATGGCCCGTCCAGCTGCGGCGCAAATTCCTTGAGATCGCCATTGTGGGCAAACACCCAATAGCGGCCCCATAACTCGCGCACAAACGGATGGCAGTTTTGCAAGGCGACCTGGCCTTGCGTAGCTTTGCGGATATGGGCGATGACATTTTTCGACTTGATCGGGCAGCGCCGGATCAGCTCCGCTACCGGCGATGCAATTGCTGCCTGGTAATCGACAAAATGGCGCACGCCGCTGCCTTCGAAGAAGGCGATGCCCCAGCCGTCGCTATGATGGCCGGTCTGGCCGCCGCGGGTGGCGAACCCGGTAAAACTGAACACAATGTCGGTCGGCACATTGCAGTTCATTCCAAGTAACTGACACATATTCCTGAACCAAGTGAGATAAGCCGCTAATGACAGATCCTGTCTGTCGCCTGATAACGGTATCACGCAGCAGCCGTAAGCAAAAGTTAAATATGGTGGCGATATCAGTTCGGCGCTATACCTTGTATGCCCTGCCTCAAATGGCCCGCGGCCGCTTTGCCAGCAATATGTCTGGAAAATGAGCGCCGGCATCAGATCCGGCGCCTGACAAAGAGGAAGAGACAATGCCGCCGATCCGCCAAACGCCGCGTGCCGAAGCACGCTCCGCCGCACGCCCCCCTGTTCCCGGGCCAGAATCCCCGCGCACCCGCTGGTGGCTGCTATTGCTGCCATTGGCGCTGCTGCTGGCCAGCGTCAGCGTTATCGGCGGCGCCGCCGAACTGCCCAAGATCATCTATGTGCGGCCGGTGCCCAACAATGACGACGTGCTGCTGCAGCAAGGGACCAGCGGCGTCAACAACGCCGCCAAGCTGTATCGGCTGCAAGCCAGCACCCTGGAAAGCCAGCCGACCCGCGCCGGCCGCCAGCAGCAGCTGGACAACGCGGTCCAGCAAGGCGCCGGGATCGTGGTGGTGATGGGCATCGAATTCAAGGAAATACTGGACAAGGTCGCGCGCCAGGCGCCGCAAACCCGCTTCCTGATCCTGGAGCATTGCATCGATAATGCCGCCAGCAACATCACTTGCATCACTTTCCGGGAATCCGAAGCCAGCTACCTGGCCGGCATGCAGGCTGCACTGGCGTCAAGCAGCGGCAAGATCGGACTGATCGGCGCCAGCAATACCGCATTGCGCCAAAAGAACAGCGCGGCTTTCGCCAACGGTGCGCGGGCCGCCAGGCCGGCAATTTCGGTGCATGAACCGCTATGGGTGGAAGGCGCGCAACCCTTCAACGATCCGCCGCGCGCCGAGGCGCTGACCAAAACCATGCTGGGCGACGGCGTCGATGTCATCTGGGCTGCCGCCGCCGGCAGCAATCCCGGCATCTTCAAGGCGCTGACGCCGCAATCGCGCGCCAAGGCCATCGGCAGCGGCGTCAACCAATGCATGCAGGCGCCGGGACGGGTGCTCGACAACGTCGAAGTCCATGCCGATACCGCGATTATCCTGGCGGTGGGCCTGCTGGCGAACGGTTCGGCCGCGCCGCGTTTTGATTTCGGCCTGAAGGAAGGCGCAGTGGCGCTGACCGCGCTGGGCCTTGATGCTGCTTATTCTGAATGCGAAATCCTGCGCCAACGGCCCTTGCTGCTGAAGCTGCGCGAAACCGGCAGCGCCATCGCCAGCGGCAAGCTCAAGGTGGATTAAATGGCAGGCACGCCCCGATTCTGATAGCGTTGTGGTTTTATTCCGGGTGGAGCGGCATGGATCAACTGGCAGCGATGCGTGCATTCCGGCGCGTAGTCGAAACCGGCAGCTTCACCGCTGCCGCGGCGGAACTCAACCAGTCGCACACCATCGTCTCGCGCCAGGTGCGCCAGCTGGAGCTGGAGCTGGGCGCGCAGCTGCTGAACCGCACCACGCGCCGCTTCGCCTTGACCGAGGCCGGCCAGGAATATTATGAGCGCAGCCGCCAGATACTCGACCAGCTGGATGACGCCGCGCAGGCGGTGTCGGCGCACCAGGCGCGCCCGGCCGGCACCTTGCGGATCAACGCGCCAATGGCGTTCGGCACCCTGGAACTGGCGCAATGGCTGCCGCAATTCATCCTCGCCAACCCGCAGCTCAAGGTTGACCTGGTCTGCAACGACCGCCTGGTCGACGTCATCGAGGAAGGCTTCGACGTCGCGCTGCGCCTGACACGCGCCCTGCCCGACTCGACCCTGGTCGCCAAGCGCCTGGCGACCTGCGCAATCCTGCTGGCGGCGGCGCCGGATTACCTGAAACGGCACGGCGTGCCGCGGCAGCCGGCCGACCTGGCGCAGCACAATTGCCTGACTTACACGCTGGCGCAAAAACCGAACGAATTCCTGTTCCATGCCGCCGATGGCAGCGAACATGCAGTCAGCGTGCGCGGCAACCTGCAGGCCAACACCGGCATTGCATTACGCTCGGCAGCCTTGGCCGGCCTGGGCATTGCCGCCACCAGTTCATTCATCGTGCATGAAGACTTGCGGCGCGGCGACCTGCTGCAGGTCTTGCCCGGGTTCACGCTGAAACCGCGCGACCTGTATGCAATCTATCCGCAAAACCGGCACCTGTCGCCCAAGGTCAGGGCGTTTGTCGATTTTGCCGCTGACTGGTATCGCAGCCCGCGCTGGGGGTAATGGGCCTGCTTATAAATGCAGGTGAAAATGGCCGCCGCCGAACAAGCCAATCAGGCCGATGGCGATCAGGTAGAAAGCGACGATATAGTTCAAGAGTTTCGGCATGACCAGGATCAGGACGCCGGCGAGCAGGGAAACCACGGGTACGAGCGACAGATGAAGATTCATAGGCATTCTTTTTATGATGGAAAATGGCAAACACGCCCCGCTTCACGACGGAAACCGAGATTGCTGCCGGGCCGTCGATTTTACAAGACGAGCGCCATCATACGATGATTTTCCACACCGAATTCACTGTCCGCATCGAACCGAAGGGATGGACCTTCAAGACATCCGAGGCTGTCTCCCTGCTGGAAGCGGCGCGCCGCGCCGCTGTCAATTTGCCGAGTTCATGCAGGAACGGCACATGCCGTACCTGCATGTGCCGTCTGCTGAGCGGGCAAATACGCTACCAGATCGAATGGCCGGGCCTGAGCAGCGATGAAAAGAAGGACGGCTACATCTTGCCCTGCATCGCCTATCCGCAATCCGACCTGGTCATCGAAGAACCCCGCGCCACAGCCCTGCCGACATCAAACTAGGCGCGCCGCGACGGCGCGATGCTGCTGCGTCAGCCCGCCAAAACCGTAAGCTGCGGCGCGTACATCGTGGACATGGACATAACTTTCGTGATGCAGCTCGCCCAGCAATGCACCGATTTCCTTGAAGACGGCGTCGATATATGCCGCCTTCTCGTCGGCGGTATTGGTTTCGTCGGTAATCCGGATATCGAGGAAGAAACTGGTTTTTCGCTGTGCCGCCAGGGACGGGCCGCCGACAAACCAGTGGGCCGGATCGACGTGCGAAATGGCAATCGAAGTCAGCTCCGGTTTCTTGTGCAGGATTGCCGCGGTCAGGCGCGACAGCGTGCTGGCGACCTTGGCGGAAACGACGGTGTCGGGCGTGGTGGATAGCAGTACGGTAAGGATAGGCATGATCTCAGCTCCATGTTTAGTTAATTGGTTAGAAAGCAAAACTCAAATAGCCAGTTCGAGGATCTCGCTGGTGGTACGGATTTCTGCGACTGCATCGGACAAGCCGGTCAGCACCGCCTTGTGCAAGTCCTTGTGGCTGACCACGCTGCCGTCCCAGCTTTCGATGTCGCGGGTGGCGCTGGCGTCGCTGGCGATGATGACCTGATAGCCGTGTGCGCCGCCGTCGAAAGCGGAGGCCGCCACGCAATTGTTGGTCATCAGGCCGCTGATGATCAGTTTCTTGACACCGCGCGCCTGCAATTGCTGCTGCAGGTCGGTGCCGGCAAAAGAACTCGGAAAAGTCTTGCGGACTACGGAATGATGTGCAGCGCGCTGCACCTCCGGATGGATTTCCGCCATTGCTGTGTCTTGTGTAAACAGCGGCCGCTCGGCGGAACCCCACTGCTGGATATGGAATACCGGCATGCCACGCCTGTCCGCCAGCGCAATCAGGCGATTAGCGTTGCGCACCACCGCCAGCCCGTCAGGAATCGGCAGTTTTCCGGTGAAATATTCGTTCTGGATATCGATCACCAGCAAGGCCGTCGACTGCGGGTCAAGGCTGGTGCTGGGAGCGGCGCCAACGATGGCGCGGATGGTCGGGTTGCCGCTTGGTTTTGCAGTCGAGGCAGTCATGTGAACTCCTGTTGGTGATCTGGAGTACACAGGTTAAGCCAGCGGCCCGGTTGAGAACAGCAGGCCGGCGGCACATTATTTGTGCTGGAACAGCACAAATGCCTGGACACTTGAATCTCCCGCTTTGCTTCGAGACGCCAGGAAGACCAAATTCGGACTATAATCAGTCCATCAGTCGTAACAGCAGCTTCCAGCGGAAGGAGACCGGCAATGAAATTCTCGACTCAAGTCAAACCAATCAGTTATCTCAAGAGCCATGCGGCCGAGATCGTCAAGGACATCACTGAAAGCCGCGAGCCGATGTTGATCACCCAGAATGGCGAAGCCAAACTTGTCGTGATGGATGTGCGCTCATATGAGGAACACGAAGAAACCCTGTCCTTGCTGAAAATTCTGGCGCTAGGCAACCGCGAAATTGAGCAGGGGCAACTTCATTCCGCGGCTGACGTATTTGCGGAACTGGACAAAGAAGACGCGCAATGAGGTTTCAAGTCGTTTTCCTTAATTCGGCAAAGCTGGATTTACAGGAGCTGAAAACCTGCATCACAAAGAATTCTGGCCTGCAGGCATGGCAAGCCAGTTACGGCAAACTGAAAGAAGCCGTGCATGGCCTTGAGGATTTTTCCCTCAAAGGGAAAGTGCCCGAAGAAATTCAAAGCCTGAATCTCACGCAATACCGGCAGGTTATCTCTGGCATGAACCGGATCATCTATGAAATCCGCCAGCAGACCGTCTTTATCCACATCGTCTGCGATACCCGCAAGGACATGAGATCGCTGCTGACTAAACGATTGTTGAGAATCTAGCTCAGCTTAGTCTGCCAGCGGCAACGGGCTGGACGGCTTGATCTCCTCCAGGCAAACCATGGAGCGCACCCCCGCCACCCCCGGCACCTGCATCAGGCGATCGGTCAGGAACGCCGACAGCGACTTCAGGTCGCTGGCCGCCACCTTCAGCAAATAATCGAAATCGCCCGAGATCGTGTAGCACTCCAGGATTTCCGGGAATAGCCGGATCGCCTTTTCCAGCTTGCGCACCTGCTTGAACTGTTCGCGCGCGATGTTCAGGTTGACGAAGGCCACCACCCCGAGTCCGATCGCGGCCGGCTCCACCTGCGCCGCATAACCGCGGATGATGCCGTCTTTCTCCAGCCGCTGCACGCGCCGGTAGCACTGCGGCGGCGACAGGTTGACTTGTTCCGACAGCTCTACATTCGAAGCACGGCCGTTAGCCTGCAGGGTTCGCAGCAAAATACGGTCGTAGCGGTCGAGCTTTTCCATCGCGGTCTCCTTTTATGCATGATTCGTGCACATTACAGTGAATTCATGAGCAATTATGCACAAATATTTCCAGTGCTTGTGATTATCATGTAACCAGATACAGCACACCTATAAAACAGCATTTTGCAGCTACCTCTAAGCACCGCAGCCGGCGCCCGCCAGCCGGGACCAGATGCGATTGGCGTTTGCGCCGGTCCTTGCGCTAGGTTTTTAGAAGTGGCCTCACCAGGAGCCGACCATGAAGAACCATGCAATAACTCTCGAAGACCGATACTGTGCGCACAACTATGAACCGCTGCCGGTGGTGCTCAGCAGCGGCAAAGGCATCTGGCTGTGGGACCAGGACGGCAAGCGCTACATGGACATGATGTCGGCCTATTCCGCAGTCAGTTTCGGCCACAGCCATCCGACCCTGGTGGCGGCATTGAGCAAGCAGGCCGGCCAGCTGGCAGTGGTCTCGCGGGCGTTTTACAGCGACCAGCTGGGGCCTTTCCTGCAATTGCTGTGCGAAATGACCGGCATGCCCAAGGCGCTGCCGATGAACAGCGGCGCCGAAGCGGTCGAAACCGCCATCAAGGCGGCCCGCAAATGGGGCCACAAGGTAAAAGGCATTGCCGACCAGACAGCTGAAATCATCGTCTGCCGCGGCAATTTCGCCGGCCGCACCACGACCATCGTCGGTTTCTCGTCGGAAGCCCAGTACCGCGACGGTTTCGGCCCGTTCTCCGGCGGCTTCGCCACGGTGCCGTTCGGCGACGCCGCGGCGCTGGAAGCCGCCATCACGCCGCGCACCGCCGCTTTCCTGGTGGAGCCGATCCAGGGCGAAGCCGGCATCATCGTGCCGCCCGAAGGCTACCTGGCGAAGTGCCGCGAAATCTGCGACCGCCACAATGTGCTCCTGATCTGCGACGAAGTGCAGACCGGGCTAGGCCGCACCGGCCGCCTGCTGGCCAGCGACCACGACGGCATCAAGCCGGACGGCCTGATCCTCGGCAAGGCGCTGGGCGGCGGCCTGCTGCCGGTCTCGGCCTTCCTGGCCAGGGAAGACCTGATGGCGGTATTTACACCCGGCGACCATGGCAGCACCTTCGGCGGCAACCCGCTGTCGGCCGCGGTCGGCCATGCCGCCTTGCGCCTGTTGCGCGAAGAAAAGCTGGCAGACAACGCGCAGCGCATGGGTGAGCGCTTGCTCACCGGGCTGCAGGCGATACAGCACCCGGCCATCCGCCAGGTCCGCGGCAAGGGCCTGCTGATCGGCATGGATCTCGACCCCGGCTTCATTTCCGCGCGCCAATTCTGCGAACGCCTGATGCAGCAGGGGATCCTGTCGAAAGACACGCACGACACGGTGGTCCGCTTTGCGCCGCCGCTGATCATTACCGCCAACGATATCGACGCTGCGCTGGAAGCAATCCAGCACACGTTTTCATCTTTACTCACACCCCCGGCTCACCTGACCGAAAGGAGCTACGCATGACCAACCACCTGCTGGACCATACCGCGGACGACACATTCCTCATGTGTGCTCCGGACCATTTTGAAGTGTCCTACGTCATTAATCCGTGGATGGCTGGCAATATCGCGCATGGCAACCGGAGTCTCGCCATGCAGCAATGGCTGGCGCTGGTGGAAGCCATCGGACAGGTAGCAAAGATCAAGATGATGCCGGCCATGCCGGGTGTGCCTGACCTGGTGTTTACCGCCAATGCCGGCGTGGTGCTGGGCAACAAGGTGGTGCTGTCGCGTTTCCGCCACGTCGAGCGGCAAGCCGAGGAAGTGTATTTCGAGGCGGCGTTTACCGCCCATGGCTTCGAAGTCCTGACCCTGCCGCCGGAACTGCCTTTCGAAGGCGCCGGCGACGCCTTGATGGACCGCAGCGAAAACCTGCTGTGGTTCGGCCATGGCCACCGTTCCGACGTCGCCTGCGCAACCAGGCTGTCCGAGCTGCTGGAGATCGAAGTGCAGCCGCTGAAGCTGGTCGATGCCCGCTTCTATCACCTCGACACCTGCTTCTGCCCGTTGGCCGGCGGTTATGTCATGTATTTCCCGGAAGCCTTCGACGCTGCCTCGCAAGCGCACATTGCGGCGCGCGTTCCGGCTGACAAGCGGATCATCGTCGGCAGCGAAGACGCCTTGCATTTTGCTTGCAATACCGTCAATTCCGGCCGCCACATCTTTCTGAACCAGGCCTCCGACGCCTTGGTGACGCAGTTGCAAGCGCACGGTTTTGTTGTTCATCAGACAGCATTGACCGAGTTCCTCAAGGCCGGCGGCGCAGCGAAGTGCCTCACCCTGAAGCTCAACGAACCGCAGCAAACCATCTCGCCGCAAGTCAGCCAGCAAGCGGCGTAGCAGCCAAGGGCCGTACGCAAGCCCTTGATTTAACGTATAATTTCTGGCATTGCCATTGCAAAAAACCCGGCGCTATCGGCGACCGGGTTTTTTGCGTCCCCACTGACCAGAGTACGTTAATGACACCAACCGCTGCAACTTCGACCGTATCCACCGAAACCCGCCTGCGCCAGCTGCTCGCGCAGCGCATCTTGATCCTGGATGGCGCGATGGGCACCATGATCCAGCAGTACAAGCTGACGGAAGAAGATTATCGCGGCGGTCCCAAGGGCCGTTTCATCGACTTTACCGGCCCCGGCCGCGAGCTGTTCGTCAAAGGCAATAACGAACTGCTGTCGCTGACCCAGCCGCACATCATCAGCGAAGTGCATGAGCAGTACCTGGCGGCCGGCGCCGACCTGATCGAAACCAACACCTTCGGCGCCACCACGGTGGCCCAGGACGATTACCATATGGCGCAGCTGGCCTATGAGATGAACGTGGTTTCGGCAAAGCTGGCGCGCGCCGCCTGCGACAAGTACTCGACGCCGGACAAGCCGCGCTTCGTCGCCGGCGCACTGGGACCGACGCCAAAGACAGCGTCGATTTCGCCCGACGTCAACGATCCAGCCGCGCGCAACGTCACGTTCGACCAGCTGGTCGCTGCCTACCTGGAACAGACGCGCGGCCTGGTCGAAGGCGGCGCCGACGTGCTGCTGGTCGAAACCATTTTCGACACGCTCAACTGCAAGGCAGCGCTGTTCGCGATCGACACCTTCTTTGAAGAATCCGGCCTGCGCCTGCCGATCATGATTTCCGGCACCGTCACCGACGCCTCCGGCCGCATCCTGTCGGGACAAACCGTGCCGGCGTTCTGGAATTCGATCCGCCACGCCAAGCCGCTGACGGTCGGCCTCAACTGCGCGCTGGGCGCGGCCTTGATGCGGCCTTACGCTGAAGAGCTGTCGAAAATCGCCGATACCTTCGTCTGCATTTATCCGAACGCCGGCTTGCCCAACCCGATGAGCGACACCGGCTTCGATGAAACCCCGGACGTCACCTCGTCGCTGCTCAAGGATTTCGCCGAAAGCGGTTTCGTCAACATCGCCGGCGGCTGCTGCGGCACTACGCCGCCGCATATCAAGGCGATTGCCGACACCGTTGCCAAGATCCCGCCGCGCGCCGTGCCGGAGACCACGCATGAAATGCGCTTGTCAGGACTGGAACCGTTCACCATCGACGACAACTCGCTGTTCGTCAACGTCGGCGAACGCACCAACGTCACCGGCTCCAAGGCGTTCGCGCGCCTGATCCTCAACGAACAGTACGACGAAGCGCTGGCGGTAGCGCGCCAGCAGGTCGAGAACGGCGCCCAGGTCATCGATATCAACATGGACGAGGCGATGCTCGATTCGATGGCGGCGATGCAGCGCTTCCTCAACCTGATCGCCTCCGAACCGGACATCGCGCGGGTGCCGATCATGATCGATTCGTCCAAATGGACAGTGATCGAAGCCGGCCTGAAATGCGTGCAAGGCAAGGCGATCGTCAACTCGATCTCGATGAAGGAAGGCGAGCCGGAATTCCTGCGCCAGGCCAAGCTGTGCCGCCGCTATGGCGCCGCCGTGATCGTCATGGCTTTCGATGAAAAGGGCCAGGCCGACACCTTCGAGCGCAAGATCGAAATCTGCGAGCGCGCTTACCGGTTGCTGGTGGACCAGATCGGTTTCCCGCCGGAAGACATCATTTTCGACCCGAACATTTTCGCCATCGCGACCGGTATCGAAGAACACAACAACTACGCCGTCGATTTCATCAACGCCACCCGCTGGATACGCGAGAACCTGCCGCACGCCAAGATCAGCGGCGGCGTCTCCAATGTCAGCTTCAGTTTCCGCGGCAACGATCCGGCGCGCGAAGCGATCCATACCGTGTTCCTGTATCACGCGATCAAGGCCGGCATGACCATGGGCATCGTCAACGCCGGCATGATGGGCGTCTACGACAACCTGCCGGCCGAACTGCGCGAGCGGGTCGAGGACGTGGTGCTGAACCGACGCGAAGACGCGACCGAGCGCATGATCGAGATCGCCTCGACCCTGAAAGCCGGCGACAAGAAGGAAGAAGCAACGCTGGAATGGCGCAGCGGCACCGTGCAGCAGCGGCTGGCGCATGCGCTGGTGCAAGGCATCACGCAGTGGATCGTCGAAGACACGGAAGAAGCGCGCCAGGAACTGCTGGGCAACGGCGGCCGGCCTATCCATGTGATCGAAGGCCCGCTGATGGACGGCATGAATATCGTCGGCGACCTGTTCGGCCAGGGCAAGATGTTCCTGCCGCAGGTGGTCAAGTCGGCGCGCGTGATGAAGCAGGCGGTGGCTCACCTGATTCCCTACATCGAAGAAGAAAAGCGCCTGCATGAAGAACTGACCGGCATCGCCGCCAAGCCCAAGGGCAAGATCGTGATCGCCACGGTCAAGGGCGACGTGCACGACATCGGCAAGAACATCGTGTCCGTGGTCCTGCAATGCAACAACTTTGAAGTGGTGAACATGGGCGTGATGGTGCCGTGTTCGGAAATCCTGGCCATGGCGAAAGCCGAGAACGCCGACATCATCGGCCTGAGCGGCCTGATCACGCCGTCGCTGGAAGAAATGGCACACGTCGCCAAGGAAATGCAGCGCGATCCGTATTTCCGCAGCGTCAAGATGCCTCTGCTGATCGGCGGCGCCACCACCAGCCGCGCCCATACCGCGGTGAAGATTGCGCCGAACTACGAAGGACCGGTGGTCTACGTGCCTGATGCATCGCGCTCGGTTTCGGTGGCGCAGTCGCTGCTCACGCCGGAGCAGCGCGACCAGTACATCGATGAAATCGCGGTCGATTACGAACGCATACGCGAACAGCACGCCAACAAGAAAGCGGTGCCGTTGCTGACCCTGGCGGCGGCTCGCGAGAATCGCGCACGGCTTCAGTTTGCGCCGGTCAAGCCAAAGTTCATCGGCCGCCGCGTATTCAAGAACGTCGACCTCGGCACGCTGGCGCGTTATATCGACTGGGGGCCGTTCTTCCAGACCTGGGACCTGGCCGGCCCGTATCCGGCCATCCTCAAGGATGAAGTGGTGGGCGAAGCCGCCAGCAAGGTGTTCGAAGAAGGCCAGGCGCTGCTGAAGAAGCTGATCGACGGCCGCTGGCTGACCGCCAACGGCGTCGTCGCGCTGATGCCGGCCAATACGGTGAACGACGACGACATCGAAATCTATACCGATGAGACGCGCAGCAAGGTCGCGTTTACCTACTACGGCCTGCGCCAGCAAACCGTGAAGCCGGTGATCGACGGCGTTCCCCGGCCCAACCAGTGCCTGTCCGACTTCATTGCGCCGAAGTCGTCCGGGATTGCCGACTATATCGGCCTGTTCGCCGTCACCAGCGGCATCGGCATCGAGAAATACGAAAAACGCTTCGAGGACGCCCACGACGACTATTCCTCGATCATGCTGAAATCGCTGGCCGACCGCCTGGCGGAAGCCTTTGCCGAATACATGCACGAACGGGTGCGCAAGGACTTGTGGGGTTACGTGCCTGACGAAAGCCTGTCCAACGAAGCCCTGATCAAGGAAAGCTACAGCGGCATCCGCCCTGCTCCCGGTTATCCCGCCTGCCCGGAACACACGGTCAAGGCCGACATGTTCCAGCTCTTGCAGTGCGACGAGATCGGCATGCAGGTCACCGAATCGTTCGCCATGTTCCCTGGCGCAGCGGTGTCGGGCTTTTATTTTGCCCACCCTGAATCGAAGTATTTTGTGGTCGGCAAGATCGGCGACGACCAGGTCAGCGACATGGCGGCGAGGCGCGATGTCAGTAAAGACGATGTCGAACGCTGGCTGGCGCCGAATTTATAAATCGCACTTATAAAAAAAGGGAACGTTTTGAAACGCTCCCTTTTTTTCAGCCATCATTTCAACCAGTAAGCAATCAGGTCGTCAGTCGCCGCCCAGGTGGATGAACTTGAACAGGAAGATCGCGGCAATCACCCAGACCATCACCGGTACCTGCCTGGCGCGGCCGGTGAACAGTTTCAGCGCGGCGTACGAGATGAAGCCGAAGGCAATCCCGTTGGCGATCGAATAGGTGAACGGGATCATCAGCACCGTGATCACGGCGGGTACGCTTTCGGTGCTGTCTTCCCAATCCAGGTGCACCAGTTCGCGCAGCATCAGGCCGGCGACATAAAACAATGCCGGCGCGGTGGCATAGGCCGGCACCGCGCCGGCCAGCGGCGAAATGAACAGGCAGGCCAGGAACAGGATGCCGACCGCCAGCGAAGTCAGGCCGGTGCGGCCGCCAGCCTGGACCCCGGCCGCGCTTTCGACATAAGCGGTGGTGCTGGAGGTGCCCAGCAGGGTGCCGGCCACAATTGCCGTGCTGTCCGCCAGCAAAGCCTTGTTAAGACGCGCCATCTTGCCGTTGACCAGCAAGCCGGCGCGGTTCGCCACGCCCATCATGGTGCCGGTGGCGTCGAACATCTCGACCAGGAAAAACACCAGCACGATGTTGAGGATGCCCATCGACAAGGCGCCCATGATGTCGAGCTTGAACAGGGTCGGCTCGATCGACGGCGGCATCGCAACCACGCCGGTGAAGGTATTGCCGCCCACCAGGAAGCTCAGCACGGTCACGGCCAGGATGCCGATCAGGATCGCGCCCTTGACCTTCAGGTGGTCCAGCACCACGATCAGCAGGAAACCGACAATCGACAGGATCACCGGGATCTGGTGCAGGTCGCCGATCTGCACGAAGGTCGCCGGATTGGCAACCACCAGGCCCGAGCTCTTGAGCGCGATGAAACCGAGGAACAGGCCGATGCCGGAAGTAATCGCAATCCGTATCGTGGGCGGGATGCCATTGACGATCATGCCGCGGATGCCGACCAGGCTGACAATGATGAACAGGCAGCCGGAAATGAAGACCGCGCCCAGCGCCACTTCCCACGACACGCCCATGCCCTTCACCACGGCGTAGGCAAAGTAGGCGTTGAGGCCCATGCCGGGCGCCAGTGCGATCGGGTAGTTGGCGTAGAGCGCCATGATCAGGGTGCCGATGGCGGCGGCCACGCAGGTGGCAACGAAAACGGCGCCTTTCGGCATGCCGGCGTCGCCCAGGATGGCGGGGTTGACGAAGATGATGTAGGCCATCGTCAGGAAAGTGGTCAGGCCGGCGATCAGCTCGGTGCGGATGTCGGTGCCGTTTTCCTTGAGCTTGAAGAAATTTTCTAGCAATTGCATTACGTGTGTCTCCTTGATTATTGTTGTTTTTGGTTTTCTGGCTGCCGCGCGGCCCCGCTTGGTGCGGGGTTCCGGCAAAGTAATGTGTTACAGAATGGGGTCACAAGTATGCTCCGGGCTAAATATCAATTATTCCAGCGAGATGATAACCGCTCCCGCCGCCGCATTGATAGCCCTGGATTTGCGGCCGCCGAGGATTTCCTCATTCTCGAAAACCTCAACAATTATCAAATACATCACAAAATGCCGATGCCCTGTTTGTGATACCAGTATTTGCCTTTATGAATCACTTATTCATTCCCTATTCCATTTTCCAGATACCTGACATTCACCGTTTCGCTATATGGCGCGGCGGCGCAAATGCTAATCTGGGCTCATAATTAATAGGCCGTTGCAAAGCCAGCCTAGTCCTACCTAACCCGCACCCAGGCGATAGCGGCAATACGGTCCAAAGGCATGGTTTTTGCAGCAGCAGCTAAACCAGATTGGAGATTGCCTTGCCTACGCCAGCCCCTCATTCCACGGCCGACAGCGTCATCCGTTTCTACTACCGTGGCGAAATCCACGCGGTAGACCAGGCCGCGCCCACCCGCACCATCTTGCAGCACCTGCGGGAAGACCTGCACTGCACCGGCAGCAAGGAAGGCTGCGCCGAAGGCGATTGCGGCGCCTGCACTGTCGTCATCGGCGAACAGACTGCCGACGGCGTCACGCTCAAATCGGTCAATTCCTGCATCCAGTTCTTGCCGACGCTGGACGGCAAAGCCTTATATACCGTCGAAGACCTGAAACAGGACGACGGCGCCTTGCATCCGGTGCAGCAAGCCATGGTCGAATGCCACGGCTCGCAATGCGGTTTCTGCACGCCCGGTTTTGTGATGTCGCTGTGGGATTTGTACCTGAAAAACGACGGCAGCCAGGCGCCTGCCTGCAGCGCCACGGGCGCAAGCGGCGCCTGCCAGCCGCTGCAACGCAAGGATATCGACATCGCGCTGTCCGGCAACCTGTGCCGCTGCACCGGCTACCGCCCTATCATCGACGCTGCGCACCGGATGGGTGAATTGCCGGCAGTCGGTTTCGACCGCCAGGCGCTGCAGCAGGCGCTGCAGCCCTTGCAACGCAACGACATGTTCGTCTACCGCCACGAAGGCCAGGCTTTCTACGCGCCGCGCACCCTGGCGCAGCTGGTGGCGGTACGCGCCGCCAATCCCGCCGCGCGGATACTGGCCGGATCGACCGATGTCGGCTTGTGGGTGACCAAGCAGATGCGCGACCTGGGCGACATCATCTACCTCGGCCAGGTGAGCGAACTGAACGCCATGGCCAGCCGCGACGGACAACTGGAAATCGGCGCCGGCGTAACGCTGAATGACGCCTATGCCGAGATCTGCAAGCACTATCCCGAACTGTCGGAAATGTGGCAGCGTTTCGCCTCGCTGCCGATCCGCAACGCCGGCACCCTGGGCGGCAACGTCGCCAACGGCTCGCCGATCGGCGACTCGCCGCCATGGCTGATCGCACTCGGCGCGCAAGTGGTGCTGCGCGGTCCGGCGGGGCAGCGTGTTATGCCGCTGGAAGCGCTGTACCTCGACTACATGAAGAAAGACATGCAGGCCGATGAATTCGTCGAAGCCGTGCGCATCCCGCTGCCGCATGCCGGGCAGCGCTTCCGCACCTACAAGCTGGCCAAACGCTTCGACCAGGATATTTCAGCCGTCTGCGCAGCGTTTTCGATCACGCTGGACGGCGACACGGTCAGCGATATCCGGATTGCCTACGGCGGCATGGCGGCAACGCCGAAGCGCGCCACGCTGACCGAGGCCGCCCTGCGCGGCCAGGCCTGGAGCGAAAGCGTGCTGGAAAGCGCGGTAGCGCTGATGACGGACGACTACAAACCGTTATCCGACATGCGCGCCTCCAGCGAATACCGGATGAAGACGTCGCAAAACCTGTTGCGCCGCTTCTGGCTGGAAACCCGCATCGATGCGCCGTTGCGCAGCGATCAGGTGAATCCTTTTGTGTGTGCCTGAGTCGACATCATGAATAAGCAAACTGAAGTTTTTATGAAGCCAATGCCGCAAGGCAACATCTCAGCCTGGGCCGAAGTCGGCCAGTCGCATCCGCACGAATCGGCGATATTGCATGTGCTGGGCGAAGCCACCTACACCGACGACATCCCGGAAGCGCAAGGCACTTTGCACGCCGCGCTCGGCATGTCGCAAAAAGCCCACGCCCGGATCCGCTCGATCAATTTCGATGCGGTGCGCAGCGCGCCTGGCGTAGTGGCAGTCTTCACCGAGGCCGACATCCCCGGCACCAACGATTGCGGTCCGATCCTCCATGACGATCCGATCCTGGCCAAGGGCCTGGTCGAATACGTGGGGCAGCCGATCTTCGCGGTGGTCGCGGACAGCCACGACAATGCGCGCCGCGCGGTGCGCAAGGTAGTCATCGATTATGAAGAACTGCCGGCCATCCTGACGCCGCAAGCGGCGCATGCGGCGAAATCCTATGTGTTGCCGCCGATGCACCTGGCGCGCGGCAATCCGCAGCAAGCTTTCGCAACCGCGGCGCACCGCGTCAGCGGCCAGCTGTATGTCGGCGGCCAGGAGCAGTTTTACCTGGAAGGCCAGATTTCCTACGCCATCCCCAAAGAACAGAACGGCATGCTGGTGCTGTGCTCGACCCAGCACCCCACCGAGATGCAGCACGTGGTGGCGCATGCGCTGGGGGTGCATTCGCATAACATCGTGGTGGAATGCCGGCGCATGGGCGGCGGTTTCGGCGGCAAGGAATCGCAATCTGCCTTGTGGGCGGCAGTGGCGTCGATCGCCGCGGCCAAGCTGAAACGTCCGGTCAAGCTGCGCGCCGACCGCGACGACGACATGATGGTGACCGGCAAGCGCCATTGCTTCTATTACGATTACGAAGTGGGTTACGACGACGCCGGCCGGATCGTCGCTGCAAAAGTCGACATGGTGAGCCGCGCCGGCTTTTCGGCCGACCTGTCGGCGCCGGTAGCTACCCGCGCAGTCTGCCATTTCGACAATACCTACTACCTGTCCGATGTCGACATCAAGGCGAGCTGCGGCAAGACCAATACCCAGTCGAACACGGCCTTCCGCGGTTTCGGCGGCCCGCAGGGCGCGATTGCGATCGAATACATCGTCGATGAAATCGCCCGCAACCTGGGCCGCGATCCGCTCGATATCCGCAAGCTGAATTTCTACGGCCGCAACGATGGAGAAGGCCGCAACGTCACCCAGTACGGCCAGAAAATCGTCGACAACGTGATCCATGAACTGGTGGCCGAACTCGAAGCCAGCAGCGAATACCGGCAACGGCGCGCCGCCGTCGAAGCCTTCAACGCCGGCAGCCCGGTGCTGAAAAAAGGCCTGGCGCTGACGCCGGTCAAATTCGGCATCGCCTTCAACGTCACCCACTTCAACCAGGCCGGCGCGCTGGTCCACGTGTACACCGACGGCTCGGTGCTGGTCAATCACGGCGGCACCGAAATGGGCCAGGGCATCAACACCAAGGTGGCGCAGGTCGTGGCGCATGAACTCGGGATCCCGCTGGAACTGGTGCGCGTCAGCGCCACCGACACCAGCAAGGTCGCCAACACCTCGGCCACTGCGGCGTCTACCGGCGCCGACCTGAACGGCAAGGCTGCGCAGGATGCCGCCCACACGATTCGCCGGCGCCTGGCTGAATTCTTCGCCAAATTGCATGGCGGCGACGCCAAGGCGGTGGTGTTCGCCGCAGGCGCAGTCCATCTCGGCGAACACAGCATGGCGTTCGGCGACCTGGCGCAGAAAGCGTATCTGTCGCGGGTCCAGCTGTGGTCGGACGGTTTCTACGCCACGCCCGGCTTGCACTGGGATCCGAAAACCATGACCGGCCGCCCGTTCTCCTACTTCGCTTACGGCGCCTCGGTGTCGGAAGTGGTGGTCGACACCTTCACCGGCGAATGGAAGCTGCTGCGCGCCGATGCCTTGTACGATGCCGGCCAGTCGCTCAATCCGGCGCTGGACATCGGCCAGGTTGAAGGCGCTTTCATCCAGGGCATGGGCTGGCTCACCACCGAAGAACTGTGGTGGAACAAGGACGGCAAGCTGATGACGCACGCACCGTCGACTTACAAGATCCCGGGCGTTTCCGACTGTCCCCAGGATTTCCGCGTCAAGCTGTTCAATAACCGCAACGTCGAAGACAGCATCCATCGCTCCAAAGCCGTCGGCGAACCGCCTTTGCTGCTGCCGTTCTCGGTCTTTTTCGCGATCCGCGATGCGATCGCCAGCGTCGGCGGCAAGCGCTTCAATCCGCCGCTGAACGCACCGGCGACCAGCGAAGCGATCCTGAAATCGGTTGACGCCGTGCGCGCCATGGCGCGCGCGGCCTGACCAGGAGGCACATCATGAGCAACTGGCTGGACGCGCTCACCACGCTGATTACGCAACCCGCGCAAACCACCACGGCGATCCTGGTCACCGTGGCCCAGGTCGAGGGTTCCGGTCCGCGCGAGCCGGGCGCCAAGATGGTGGTGACCGCAGTCGGGCAGTTCGACACCATTGGCGGCGGCCATCTCGAATTGCAGGCGGTCAGGATCGCCCGCGAGATGCTGGACGAAGGCTTGTCGCTGAGCCGCGAGCGCCGCTTGCAGCGCTTTTCTCTCGGACCATCGCTGGGCCAATGCTGCGGCGGCGTCGTACACCTGGCGTTTGAACGGGTGACACCGGCCGCGGCCGACTATTTCAGTTTCCTGCAGCGCCGCCTGCGCGAAGCGGAAGACAGCTGGCGCCTGGTAGCGCTGGACGACGCTACGCCGCCGGCCTTGTGCGACGGCGACGGCGAACGCCTGCACGGACCGGGACGGTTGCCGACCCTGCCGTCTTTGTCGACGCCGTCCGTCAACGCCCTCGGCGCCTGCCTGGTCTTGCGCGACGATAACGGCAAGCGCTGGCTGCTCGATGCCTGCCTGGCGACCCGGCCATTGCTGTTCCTGTTCGGCGCCGGCCATGTCGGCGCGGCCATTGTCAGGGCGCTGGGCGACCTGCCGTGCCGGGTAGTCTGGATCGACGAGCGGGAAGAAATGTTCCCGGACGAATTGCCGGCCAACGTCCGCGTGGAAGCGACCGATACGCCGGAAGCTATCGTGGATGGCGCCCCGGCCGGCTCCAGTTTCCTGGTCATGACGCACAACCATGCGCTGGACCAGCGCTTGTCGGCGCAGATCCTGCAGCGCGACGGCGTGGCCTGGTTCGGCCTGATCGGTTCGAAAAGCAAGCGCATGCAGTTCGAACATCGCCTGCACGAGCGCGGCATTGCTCTTGAACGGCTGGCCGACATGGTCTGTCCGATCGGCATCCCGGGCATTGTCGGCAAGGAGCCGGCCGTCATCGCCGCCTCGGTCGCCGCCCAGCTGCTGCAGGTCTGGGAACAGATCGCCAGGCAACAGCAGACTGCGGCGCCGCAGTTGCACTCGCAGCTGGTCAGCCCGATATAGTTCGCATCAGTTATTCATAGCAGCGCTTGCACGCGTTTTCATTCAAGGATAGTTTCATGGCAGTCATCAGCTTCAGCAATATCGATCAATCCGCCTTGCAGGCGTACCGCGCCAGCGTTCTCCATTTCCATGCCGATCCGGCGCACCATGCCGACGCTTATGCATGGCATGAAGACGGCTTGCTGCTGGTGGCCGACGGCAAGGTGGCGGCGGCCGGCGACTACCAGCAGCTGTCGGCGCAATTGCGGGCTGAGCTGAAAGGCGAACTGAAGATCCAGGACTACCGCGGCAAAATCATCATGCCCGGCTTCATCGATACCCACCTGCACTACCCGCAAACCGACATGATCGCCTCGCCTGCGCCGGGTTTGCTGCCATGGCTGGAAAAATATACGTTCCCGACCGAGCGCAAGTTCAGCGATCCGGCCCATGCCAAGGATGTCGCCACCTTCTTCATCGATGAGCTGCTACGCTGCGGCACCACCACCGCGATGGTGTACTGCACCGTCAATCCGGTCTCGGTGGACGCCTTCTTCAGCGCCAGCGAAGCACGCAACCTGCGCATGGTGACCGGCAAGGTGCTGATGGACAGGAATTGTCCTGAGTTCCTGCAAGACACCGCCGAAGGCGGCATCCGCGACAGTGAAGAGCTGCTGAAGAAATGGCACAAGCGCGGCCGCCAGCTGTATGCGATCACGCCGCGTTTTGCGCCGACCTCCAGCAACGCCCAGCTGCAACTGGCCGGCGAGCTGGCGCAGGCGCATCCGGATGTCTACCTGCAAACCCACGCTGCGGAAAATATCGATGAGGTTGCCTGGGTCAAATCGCTGTTCCCCGAATCGCGCAGCTACATGGATGTTTACGACAAATACGGCATGCTGCGCCCACGCTCCATGTACGGCCATTGCGTCTGGCTCGACAACCATGATCGCCAGCGCATGGCGGAGACGCAATCGGCTATCGCGATCTGCCCGACTTCCAACCTGTTCCTCGGCAGCGGCCTGTTCGATTTCAAAGGCGCCGATGCGGCGGCCGTGCCGTTGTCGCTGGCGACCGACGTCGGCGGCGGCACCAGTTTCTCCATGCTGCAAACCATGAACGAAGCCTACAAGGTGGCGCGCATGGCGACCACCTACCTGCCGGCAATGCGGATGTTCTACCTGGCGACGCTGGGCGGCGCGCGCAGCATGCAGCTGGAAGGCACGATCGGCAATTTCGCGGCCGGCGCCGAAGCCGATTTCATCGTGCTCGACCCGCAAGCCACGCCGCTGCTGGCGCGCCGCAGCGAACGCACCGAGAGCCTGGAAGAACTGCTGTTTGCGCTGGCCCTGCTGGGCGATGACCGGGCGATTGCCGCGACCTATGCCGCCGGCAAGCTGGTGCATAGGCGGGCTGCGGCCGGCCTGTAAAAAAACAGCCCGGTTTGACCGGGCTGGCTGCTTGCATCAGCGTCGTTGCCAATCGTGTTTCATGGCCGCAGCGCGTACTTGTTTTCGCTGACGCATTCGTAGCGCTGCAAGACATTGCCGCTGTCGTCGACGCTCTCCAGGTACACATCGAACTGCCACAGGCGCGCCATATGCCGCAGGATTTCATCGGTGCCGTCCGCCAGCGGCCGGCCGTCGCTGCGGAAATGGCGCAGCGTCAGGCTGCGGTCGCCGCGCGTATTGACCGACCAGACCTGGATGTTCGGCTCGCGGTGGTTGATGTCGTACTGCCGTGACAGGGCTTGCCGCACATACTGGTAACCGGCGTCGTTATGGATCGCCGAGACTTCCAGTTCGCTGCGGTTCTCGTCGTCCAGCACCGCGAACAGGCGCATGTCGCGTATCAGCTTCGGCGACAGGTACTGGGCGACAAAACTCTCATCCTTGAAATTGCGCATCGCGTAATGCAAGGTGTCCAGCCAAGGCGTTCCCGCCAGTTCGGGGAACCATTGCCGGTCTTCGTCGGTAGGCTTTTCGCAGATGCGGCGGATGTCGCTCATCATGCCGAAGCCCAGCGCATACGGATTCATGCCGCTGTAATACGATTTGGTCACCGGCGGCTGGTACACCACATTGCTGTGCGAGTGCAGGAACTCCATCATGAAGCCGTCGGTCAGCTTGCCCTCGTCGTACAGCGTGTTGAGGATGGTGTAGTGCCAGAACGTGGCCCAGCCTTCGTTCATTACCTGGGTCTGGCGCTGCGGATAGAAATACTGCGCGATCTTGCGCACGATGCGGATCACTTCGCGTTCCCACGACTCCAGCAGCGGCGAATTTTTCTCGGCGAAGTACAGCAGGTTCTCTTGCGTCTCGGGCGGGAAACGTCCTTCCACCTGCTCGGCCGCTTCCGATTTTTTCTCCGGCAAGGTACGCCACAATTCATTGACCTGCGACTGCATGTATTCGGCCCGCTCGCGCCGTTGCGCCTGCTCTTTTTCCAGCGACAGTTTCTGCGGCCGCTTGTAGCGGTCGACGCCGTAATGCATCAAGGCATGGCAGGAATCCAGCAGTTCCTCGACCTTGGAAAAACCGTAGCGCTCTTCGCATTCGGCGATGTAAGCCTTGGCATAAACCAGGTAATCGATAATGGCGTGGGCATCGGTCCACAGCTGGAACAGATAGTTACCCTTGAAAAAAGAATTATGCCCATACGCCGCATGCGCCACCACCAGCGCCTGCATGGTCATGGTGTTTTCTTCCATCAGGTAGGCGATGCAGGGATTCGAATTGATGACGATTTCGTAGGCCAGCCCCATCTGCCCGCGCTTGTAGTCGCGCTCGGTCATCAGGAAATGCTTGCCGAACGACCAGTGCCGGTAATTCACCGGCATGCCGGCGGAGGCGTAGGCATCCATCATCTGTTCGGCGGTGATGATTTCGAGCTGGATGGGATAGATATCCAGCTTGTAATTGGCCGCGACGCGGGCGATCTCATCGTTGTACAGCTCGATCAGGTCGAAAGTCCAGTCGGACGGGCAAGGCAAGGGCTGGCGGATCAGACGGTCGTTCATGACTGCACCTGCTTTTCAAACAGTTCGCGGAACACCGGATAGATCTCGCTGGCAGCCTGCACTTTTTTCATGGCAAACTGGGGATTGACCGCAGCGATCTGCTGATATTCTGTCCATAGGTTCTGTTCTTCGACGGTAACCTGGATGTAGGCGAAATAGCGCGAGCGCGGCAGTATTTCGAGCTCCAGCAGCTGCCGGCATTTGGGCGAATCGTCATTCCAGTTGTCGCCGTCGGAGGCTTGCGCGCCGTAGATATTCCAGTCGCCCGGCGGATAACGGTCGTCGATGATCTGCTTCATCAGCTCCAGCGCGCTCGACACTACCGTGCCGCCGCTTTCCTGGGAATGAAAGAAGGTTTCTTCATCGACCTCGTCGGCGCGCGTGTGATGGCGGATGAAAACCACTTCGATATGTTCGTAGTTACGGGTCAGGAACAGGTAAAGCAGGATAAAGAAACGCTTCGACAGGTCTTTGCGCTGCTCATCCATCGAACCCGATACATCCATCACGCAAAACATCACGGCCCGGCTCGACGGCTGCGGCACCTTGACCCGGTTGACGTAGCGCAGGTCGAAAGGATCGATGAACGGGATGCGCCAGATGCGCCCCTTCAGGTGATGGATATCGTCCTCCAGGCGCTTGATTTCATCACGCCGGTCTTGCGGATCGGCCTTGAGCGTCTCCATCAGCTGCTCCAGCTCGCGCAGCCTGACCACCAGCGGCGAACCAAGCGCAATCCGGCGTCCCAGCGAGCTGCGCAGGGAACGCACGATGTCGATGTTGTTGGGCGTGCCGTCTGTCGAATAACCGGCGCGCATGTTTTTCCAGCTCGGCACCGCCAGCAGGTTGGTCTTGATCAGGCGCGGCAACTCCAGGTCTTCGAAGAAATACTGCATGAATTCTTCGCGCGACAGCTGGAACACGAATTCGTCTTCGCCTTCGCCGTGGTCGCTGGCCGAACTGCCGCCGCCGCCCTGGCCGCCTTCCGGGCGGGCGATGCGGTCGCCTTGCAGGTAATCCTGGTTGCCGGGATGGACCATCTCGCGCTTGCCTCCGGGGCCGTGGCCGAATACCGGTTCGCTGATGCCCTTGCGCGGGATGCTGATGCTCTTGGCGTTCTCGATTTCCTTGATGCCGCGGTCGCGCACGGCTTCCGTCACCGAGCGATGGATGGCCGCCCGGAAGCGCCGCAAGAAACGCTCCCGGTTGGCAATGCTTTTGTTCTTGCCAGACAGTCTACGGTCGATTATCTGATGCAACACGGTCGGCTCTCCTAGGGTGAGTCGCTGCACTTATCCAATGCGTACCCAATGCCCACCTTACGACGATTTGCGCACGCGCAGATACCATTCGCACAGCAAGCGCACCTGTTTCGGCGTGTAACCTTTGCTGACCATGCGATTGACGAAATCTTCATGCTTGCGCAATTCTTCGTTCGAACCTTTGGCGTTGAATGAAATGACCGGTAACAAGTCTTCGGTATTCGAGAACATTTTCTTCTCGATCACCACGCGCAGTTTTTCGTAGCTGGTCCAGAGCGGATTCTTGCCGGCGTTCGAGACGCGCGCGCGCAACACGAAATTAACGATTTCGTTACGGAAATCCTTGGGATTGCTGATGCCCGCCGGTTTTTCGATTTTTTCCAGCTCGGCGTTCAAGGCCGCGCGGTCAAAACTTTCGCCGGTGTCATGGTCGCGGAATTCCTGGTCCTGTATCCAGAAATCGGCATAAGTGACGTAGCGGTCGAAGACGTTCTGGCCGTATTCCGAATACGATTCCAGGTAGGCGGTCTGGATTTCCTTGCCGATGAACTCGGCATAACGCGTGGCCAGCGTATCCTTCACGTACGACAGGTATTTCTGCTCGAGCTCTTGCGGGAACTGCTCGCGTTCGATCTGCTGTTCCAGCACATACATCAGGTGCACCGGATTGGCGGCCACTTCGGTCGAATCGAAATTGAATACGCGCGACAGTATCTTGAAAGCGAAGCGGGTCGAGACCCCGGTCATGCCCTCGTCGACGCCGGCATAATCGCGGTATTCCTGGAACGACTTGGCTTTCGGATCGCTGTCCTTCAGGTTCTCGCCGTCATACACCTGCATCTTCGAGAAGATGCTGGAGTTTTCCGGTTCGCCCAGCCGCGTCAGGATGGAAAACTGCGCCATCATCTTCAGCGTGCCCGGCGCGCAGATCGCCTTGCCCAGCGATGACGTGCGGATCAGCTTTTCGTAGATCTTGATTTCTTCCGACACCCGCAGGCAATACGGCACCTTGACGATGTAGATGCGATCCAGCAAGGCTTCGTTGTTCTTGTTGTTGCGGAACGCCTTCCATTCCGACTCGTTGGAGTGGGCCAGGATGATGCCGTCGAACGGGATCGCGCCGAAACCTTCGGTGCCCTTGAAATTGCCTTCCTGGGTTGCAGTCAGCAACGGATGCAGCACCTTGATCGGCGCCTTGAACATTTCGACGAATTCCAGCAAACCCTGGTTCGACAGGCACAGCCCGCCGGAGTAGCTGTAGGCGTCGGCGTCGTCTTGCGAATATTGTTCCAGCTTGCGGATATCGACCTTGCCGACCAGGGTGGAAATGTCCTGGTTGTTTTCATCGCCCGGCTCGGTCTTGGAAATCGCGACTTGCCGCAGGATCGACGGATAGCGCTTGACCACGCGGAACTTGCGGATGTCGCCGTTGAATTCATGCAGCCGCTTGACCGCCCACGGGCTCAGTATCGATTTGAGATAGCGGCGCGGGATGCCGTACTGTTCTTCCAGGATGGCGCCGTCTTCTTCGTAATCGAACAAGCCCAGCGGCGACTCGTTGACCGGCGATCCCTTGAGGGAATAGAACGGCACATGCTCCATCAATTGTTTGAGGCGTTCGGCGATCGACGATTTGCCGCCGCCCACCGGACCGAGCAGATAGAGGATCTGCTTGCGTTCTTCCAGGCCTTGCGCCGCGTGCCGGAAATAAGCGACCACTTGTTCGATCACTTCTTCAGCGCCGTAGAATTCCTTGAACGCCGGATAGACCTTGAGCACCTTGTTGGCAAAGATCCGCGACAAGGAAGGGTCGTGCCGCGTATCGACCTGATGCGGTTCGCCTATCGCCATCAGCATGCGTTCCCCGGCTGTTGCATAACAGCTGGGATCAGTCTTACAAAGCGCAAGATATTCTTCTAAGGAAAATTCTTCTTCTCTGGTTTTGTCGAACCGACTCGCAAAGCTGCTGTAGATATCCATATCACCCCCGCATCAACGATGTTGCGAAAACAAATTGAAGATTATTTCTACCGAATTCGACCTCTTCAGATACGCACAGTTCCTTGGTCAGCCAGCTTCGTTTTCGATGCGGCCCAGAAGAGGATTACACGATTTGATTCTAAACCTTTTTCTAAGATGCAACAGGGTTTTCTGTTTTTTCGCTCCACGGCGCGACCTTGAATAAAATCAACATCCCCGGCAGCGCCAGCACAAAACATAAAATGAAAAAATGAAACCAGCCGGTTTCAGCAACAATGTAACCGACCGAGGAATTGATAAAGGTGCGCGGCACCGCAGCAAGGCTGGTAAACAGGGCGTATTGGGTCGCCGTGTAGCGCGGATCGGTGGTGCGCGCGATATAGGCCACGAAAGCGGCGGTGCCAAGGCCGACGCCGAACGCCTCGCCGCCGATCACGATGGCCAGCACCAGCGGATCCGGGCCGGCCTGGGCCAGCCAGGCAAAACCGAGGATGGTCACCGCCTGCACCACGCCGAAGATCCACAAGGCGCGGTTAATCCCGATCTGCACCATCCAGATGCCGCCGACCAGGCCGCCGACCAGGCTGGCCCACAGGCTGGTGGTCTTGGAAATGACGCCGATCTGGGTCAGCGAAAAACCGAGATCGATATAAAACCTGGTAGCAAGCGCGGTCGCCATGCTGTCGCCGAGCTTGTACAGGAAGATGAAAGCCAGCACCCACAGCGCGCTGCGCCAGCCGTCGCGGGCGATGAATTCCTGGAACGGCAATACCACGGCCTGCCGCAGGTTCTTGGGCGGCGCGCCGTATACCGTCGGTTCCTTGATCATCAGGGTACAGGCCAGGCCTGGCAGCATGAACCCCGCCGTGATCCAGAATACCGCCTGCCAGCTCATGTGGTCGGCCAGGAACAGCGACAAGGCGCCCGGTACCATGCCCGCTACCTTGTAGGCGTTGACGTTGATCGCCGCACCCAGGCCCTGCTCGCTGTCGGGCAGGATCTCGCGCCGGTAGGCGTCGATCACGATATCCTGGCTGGCCGACAGGAACGCCACCAGCGACGCCATGAAGGCGATCGCCGCCACCTGGGCGTGCGGATCGAGCATGCCCATGCTGCCGATGGCGACGAACAGGCTGGCCTGGGTCAGCATCATCCAGCTGCGCCGGCGGCCCAGCTTGCCGAAATGAAAGCGGTCCATCAGCGGCGACCACAGGAATTTCCAGGTGTAGGGAAACATCACCAGCGCGAACAGGCCGAGCGATTTCACATCAAGGCCGGATTTACTCAGCCAGGCTTGCAGAAGGCTGAGCAGGATAAACAGCGGCAGGCCAGAACTGAAGCCGAGGAAGGCGCAGATCAGCATGCGCCGGTTGAGATAGTGATGCCAGGGATTTGAATCTGATGTCATGGATGCGCCCGCGGCGGCGGGAGTTCAGGATAAACCGCCAGGCTGCGGCTTGCGCGGCAGCCCGGCGGCATATCCTTTATTTTTTAGGTTATTTCTTACGAAATCGGAATACCGCAAGACTACCACGCCAATTTGGCAGCACCGAGATCGGCCGGCCATCGTGCAGGGCGACGCATTCGAGCACTTCCAGGCCGACTTCATTGGCCAGCTCTTCAAAATCCTTGATGGTGGCGCAGCGCAGGTTGGGCGTGTCATACCATTCGTAAGGCAAGGACTTGGACACCGGCATGCGGCCGCGCAGCAGCGCTACCCGGTGCGGCCAGTAGGCAAAATTGGGGAAGGAGACAATTGCTTCGCGGCCGACGCGGGCGATGTCGCGTAATACTCCTTCAACATTTTTCATCATCTGCAGCGCCGACAGGCACAGCACCGTGTCGAAGGCGTTGTCGGCGAACAGCGTCAATCCGGCCTCCATGTCTTGCTGGATCACCGAAACGCCGCGCGCCACGCAGACCGGAATCTTGGCGTCGTCGATTTCGACGCCATAGCCGGCGCATTGCTTGTCGGACTGCAGGTAGTCGAGCATGACGCCATCGCCGCACCCCAGGTCCAGCACCTGCGACTCGCCGCGCACCCAGTGCGCGATAAAGGCCAGGTCGGGCCGCAAGCTGCTCAATTGATCAAAATTCATGCACTGCTCCTGCTGCTTCAGTCACTGCGCCCGGCGCCGCCGGCTGTTCCAGCTCCTGCCAGATCCGGTTGTAATATTCGCCCACCACGCTCATGTAGCGCGGATCGTCCAGTAAAAATGCATCGTGGCCGTGCGGAGCGTCGATTTCGGCGTAGCTGACGCGGCGCTTGTTGTTGACCAGGGCTTGCACTATTTCGCGGCTGCGTTCCGGCGAAAAACGCCAGTCGGTCATGAACGAGACCAGCAGGAACTGCGCCTGGGTCTTGCTCAGGGCGCGGGTCAGGTCGCCATCGTATTCCTTGGCCGGGTCGAAATAATCGAGGGCCTTGGTGATCAGCAGATAGGTGTTGGCGTCAAAGTACTCGGAGAATTTGTCGCCCTGGTAGCGCAGGTAGGATTCGATTTCGAAATCGATGCCGAAGCCGAACTGGTAGGCGCCGGAACGCAGGTCGCGGCCGAATTTCTCGGCCATGTCGTCATCCGACAGATAGGTGATGTGGCCCACCATGCGCGCCACCCGCAAACCGTTCTTGGGCACCACGCCATGGGCGTAATAATCGCCGCCGTGGAAACCGGGATCGGTCAGGATAGCCTGGCGCGCGACGTCGTTGAAAGCAATATTCTGCGCCGACAGCTTGGGGGTCGAGGCAATCACCACGCAATGGCGCAGGCGGGTTGGATACGCCAGGCTCCAGGCCAGCGCCTGCATGCCGCCCAGCGAACCGCCCATGACGGCGGCGAACTGCCTGATGCCAAGCGCATCGGCCAGGCGTGCTTGCGCCTGCACCCAGTCTTCCACGGTCACCACCGGGAATTCCGCGCCGTATGGCTTGCCGGTGGCGGCGTTGATGTGCATCGGCCCGGTCGAACCGAAACAGGAACCCAGGTTGTTGACGCCGATGACGAAGAACTTGTTGGTGTCGAGCGCCTTGCCCGGCCCCACCATGTTGTCCCACCAGCCGACATTCTTTTCATCGTCCTGGTACACGCCGGCGACGTGGTGCGAGGCGTTCAGGGCGTGGCAGACCAGCACCGCATTCGACTTGTCGGCGTTGAGGCTGCCGTAGGTTTCATACACCAGCGTGTAATCCGCCAGCAGCGCGCCGCTTTGCAACTGCAGCGGCGTCGCGAAATGCATGGACTGCGGGGCAACTATTCCTTGGGACATGGCTGGTACGCGAGTCATTAGAGTTGTATGGAAATAAAAAAAGCCCGAGAGCTTTCGCTAATCGGGCTAAATTCTGGGCTTGTACATCAAGCTCGCTTTAGCCGTATTTATTTGGCATCGTCTGGTCCTTGGACCGGGTGATGCCGCGCGCCCGCAAGCTGAGGTGGTGAAACCATTCAAATCGGCGCGATAAGCTCAAGAATAACCAAGTCGGGGCCTGGCGTCAAACCTGAACGCATGGAACAGGTAATTATTATGCGGTCAGGCGCATCTGGTTGACTGCCGCCGCAATCGCGCTCGGCTCGGTGTTGCGCAGGATTTTCCGGGTTTGCAGCGTCAGTTCGTCCAGGTCGCTGTTCAATACCTCCTGCTTCACCGCCAGCAGCTGCGCCGGATGCATCGAAAACTCCAGCAAGCCCATGCCGAGCAGCAGTCGGGTGAACTTGACGTCGCCCGCCATTTCGCCGCAGACCGAAACCGGGATGCCGGCCTTGCGTCCCAGCGCGATCACGGTCGACAGCAGGAACAGGACCGCCGGGTGCAGCGGATTATACAAATGCGCCACTTCGTGGTCGACGCGGTCGATCGCCAGCGTGTACTGGATCAGGTCGTTGGTGCCGATCGACAGGAAATCCATGCGCTTGATGAACATCGGCAAGGCCAGCGCCGCTGCCGGGATTTCGATCATGGCGCCGGTCTGGATCGCCTCGTCGAAGGCGACGCCTTCATCGCGCAGCTGCTGCTTGGCTTGCGCGATCATGGCCAGGGTCTGGTCGATCTCGAAAGCATGCGCCAGCATCGGGATCAGCAGCTTGACCTTGCCAAAGGCCGAAGCGCGCAAAATGGCCCGCAGCTGCGTCAGGAACAGCTGCGGCTCGGCCAGGCAATAGCGGATCGCGCGCAGGCCCAGCGCCGGGTTGAGCGCGGTCTGTTCTTCGGTGTTGATAGGCTTGTCGGCGCCGACATCCAGCGTGCGGATCGTCACCGGCCGGCCCTTCATCGCTGTCACTGCCTGCCGGTAGGATTCGAACTGCTCATCTTCGGTCGGCAGCTCGTGCTGGGGGCCGATGCGGCCCATGAACAGGAATTCCGAACGGAACAGGCCAACCCCGCTGGCGCCGGCATCCATCGCCGCCGCGCAATCGCTGGGCAGTTCAATGTTGGCCAGCAGGCTGATTTCCGTGCCGTCCAGGGTCACCGCGCGGGTCTTCTTGATCTTGCCGAGTTTCCTGCGCGAACGCAGCAGGTGCACCTGCCGTTCGCGGTATTGTTTGAGTATCACTGTTGCCGGGTCGACAATGACCACACCAGCGTCGCCGTCGATGATGATCCAGTCGTCCTGCTTGATCAGGCGCGAAGCGTTGTTCATGCCGACCGCGGCCGGGATATCCAGGCTGCGCGCGACGATCGCGGTATGCGAATTCTGGCCGCCGAGGTCGGTGACGAAACCGGCGAATGCGCGGTCGCGGAACTGCAGCATGTCGGCCGGGGAGATGTCATAGGCGACCACCACGATATTGGCGAACGAAGCGCCGTCGCTGTCGACTTCCGGCAGCCGGGTGGAGGTGCCGGTCAGCACTTTGAGCAGGCGTTCGCCCACCTGCAGCACGTCCATCTTGCGCTCGCGCAGGTAGGTGTCTTCGATTTCATCGAACTGCGCCGACAATTCGTCGATCTGGGTTACCAGCGCCCACTCGGCGTTGTATTGGCGGTTGCGGATGATATCGAGCGACATCTCGGCCAGCATCGGGTCCGACAGGATCAGCAGGTGGACGTCGACAAAGGCGCCCAGCTCGGGCGGCGATTCTTTCGGCAGGTCGGCGCGTATGGTCTGCAGCTCGGTACGCACCCTGGTGACGGCGTTCTGCAAGCGCTGGACTTCGGCTTCGACCTCGGTTTCGCCGATCAGGTAGTGTTTGACGTCCATCGCCGCCGGCGCCAGCAGATGGGCGCGGCCGATCGCGATGCCGCGCGAAACCGGAATGCCGTGTAAGGTGAAAGATGCCATCTGGTCGCCCAATTTTATACATTGTGGAGCAGAGCCCGGGAGAGGCCTGGATCAAGCTTGCGGCGCATTGCGCTCCCGGTGCGGCCCTGTCCTCAACTGACTAGATAAAACGTTTAAATTGCAAAGAAAATAATTGGGCAGTGCCCGGATACGCGTCTCGGCGCGTCCGTTCACAAATCAGGTTCATTCCCCCTCGCCGAACTTGTCTTGAATCAGCTGGTATAAGGCATCAAAGCAGGTCTTCTCATCCTCGCCATCGGCTTCCAGCAATATCGTGCTGCCCTTGCCGGCCGCCAGCATCATCACGCCCATGATCGACTTGGCGTTGACGCGGCGCTTGTTGCGGGTCATCCAGACTTCACTTTTGAATTTGCTTGCCAGTTGCGTAAATTTGGCTGACGCGCGAGCGTGCAAGCCGAGTTTGTTGATGATTTCGATTTCTTGTTGAATCATTTGTCTTTTATCTAATATTGGATTTATTGAAAGACCCGGCCCTGGCAAATCAGTGCGCCACCCGCACCCGGTTATCGACCCTGACCGCCCCGCCCTGGCCGCCGGCCAGCGCCATTTCGGCCACCACGTCCAGCGTGTCGTTGCGATAGGTCAAGGCGCGCAGCAGCATCGGCAAGCTGATGCCGGCAATCACCTGGGTCTGGTTGCCGGTGCAAAACGGCAGCGTGCAATTGGATGGCGTACCGCCCATGACGTCGGTAATCACCAGCACCCCCGAACCATCGTCCAGGCGTGCAGCGGCCTGCTTGGCCAGTTTTTGCACTTCGACGGGATTCTGGTCGGCGACCACATCGATCGCTTCAAGCCGCTCCGGCGTCTGGCGAAACACATGAGAGGCAGCCGCGATGAATGCCTGGCCCAGGGGGGCGTGGGTTAAAAGGAGAATGCCGATCATAGTTTCAATTTCAAATCCGGCTTGCGGATTCGTCCCGGTTTACAACGGTTTTACAGCAACGACCATCCTGGCCCACAGCTTTGGCTGTTAACAACCAGGACAACAAAATACATTACAGCGCCGCTTCCAGCGCATCGATAAACATCTCGGCCACATCAAAACCGGCCTGCTGCTTAATTTCCTGAAAGCAAGTCGGGCTGGTGACGTTGACTTCAGTCAGATAATCGCCAATCACATCTAATCCTACCAGTAACAGGCCGCGCTGTGATAACACCGGCCCAAGTGCTTCGCCGATTTCACGGTCGCGCGCCGTCAGCGGCTGCGCTACGCCGACGCCGCCGGCCGCCAGGTTGCCGCGCACCTCGCTGCCTTGCGGAATCCGCGCCAGCGAATAGGGCACGACTTTACCGCCAATTACCAGCACGCGCTTGTCGCCGGCGACTATTTCCGGGATGAAGCGCTGGATCATGATGGTGCGATGGCCGTTGTCGGTCAGTGTTTCGATGATCGAGCCCAGGTTCAGGCCGTCTTGCCGCACCCGGAAAATGCCGGTGCCGCCCATGCCGTCGAGCGGCTTCAGGATCACATCCTGGTGTTCTGCGTGGAAGGCGCGCAAGCGTGCCGCATCGCGCGTCACCAGGGTCGGCGAGGTGTATTTGGAGAATTGGGCAATCGCCAGCTTTTCATTGTGGTCGCGGATCGCCTGCGGTTTGTTGAATACCCGGGCGCCTTGTGTTTCCGCCAATTCCAGCAGGTAGGTGGTGTAGATGTACTCCATGTCGAAAGGCGGGTCCTTGCGCAGCAGGATCGCATCGAATTCCGACAGGAACATGGCGGCGGGCGCGCTGGCCCGGTACCAGTCCTTGCCGTCGCCGGTCAGGCTGACGCGCACCACGTTGGCTGTGACAACCCCGCTTTCCAGCGCCATGTCCTTTTGCTCGAACGCATAGATGGCATGGCCGCGCTTGACGGCTTCGACCATCATGGCGTAAGTCGAATCCTTGTATGTCTTGAAGGTATCCAGCGGATCGGCGAGGAAAGCTATTTTCATTTTTCAGGCCCTAGGGTTGTCAGGACAGCGCGATTAATATTCTTCCGGATTCGGATCGGTCTTTTCCATTTCGAGCGACGCCGCCAGCAAACCGAGGCGCGCCACCACGCCATACATATAGAAGCGGTTCGGCGCGGTGGTGCCCGGCTTGGCCAGCATGTCCGGCAGCGCATGCTGCTGGGCGAATGCCAGCGGCACGAAATGGGCGCCCGGCGCATTCAGGTTTTCATTGATGCCGCGTTCGGCGTGCACGCGGTAAAAACCGCCGACCACGTAACGGTCGATCATGTACACCACCGGCTCCGCCACCGCATCGTTGATATGCTCGAAAGTGTGCACGCCTTCCTGGATGATCAGGTCGTGGATTTCGCCGCCGGCCTTGCCCAGCGACAGCTTCTCGCGCTGCTTGCGGCTCAGCTCCTTGATCTGGCTGACGTCGGTCACGCTCATCACGCCCATGCCGTCGGTGCCGGCGTCGGCCTTGACGATCACGAACGGTTTTTCTGTGATGCCGTATTCCTTGTATTTCTTGCGGATCTTGGCCAGCAGCGAGCTGACGGCGGCGGCCAGCTTGTCGTCGCCGTCCGCCGCATCGAAATCGACCTGGTCGACCTTGGCGAAGAACGGATTCAGCATCCACGGATCGACATCCACCAGCTTCGAAAACTTCTTCACCACTTCGTCGTAGGCCATGAAATGGTTGCTCTTGCGGCGCACGGTCCAGCCGGCGTGCAGCGGCGGCAGCACATTTTGTTCGTTCAGGTTCTCCAGTATCGACGGCGTACCGGAAGACAGGTCGTTATTCAGTAAAATGGTGCATGGGTCGAAATTCTTCAAACCCAGCCGGCGGCCGTTGGCGGAGCGCTCCAACGGCTCCAGCGTGATGGTGCTGCCGTCCGGTAATTCGATCGTTTGCGCTTCTTTCACGCTTTCATCGAGCGTGCCCAGCCGCACATGCAAGCCGGTCTGGCGGAAAATCTGCATCAGCCGCGCCACGTTCTGCAGATAAAAGGTATTGCGCGTGTTCAGTTCCGGCAGCAGCAGCAGGTTCTTGGCGTCCGGACAATATTTTTCGATGGCCGCCATGGCCGCCTGTATCGCCAATGGCAACATTTCGGGCGAAAGGTTGCTGAATCCGCCCGGGAACAGGTTGGTATCCACCGGGGCCAGCTTGTAGCCCGAGTTGCGCAGGTCGACCGAGCAGTAGAACGGCGGCGTGTGCTCTTGCCATTCCATCCGGAACCAGCGCTCGATAGCCGGGGTGGCTGCGAGGATTTTCTTTTCCAGATCGAGCAAAGGGCCGTTGAGGGCGGTGACAAGGTGCGGAACCATATAAAACTTTCTTTTGGGAACTATGCAGCGAACTTGCGCAACTGCCCATGACAGGAATGTCTTTCAGGACTCCCATGACAGGCAAGAGACGCAGATTCTAACGGGAAATGCATTATTTCGCCGGTCTACCGCCGGGATGCCATCCACGGCGACGCTCCGGCAGGTGCGTCCATGAGCCAAGTTTACATCGGGCCGGTCGCGGATTTTTAAAGTCCCGGAAAAACAAAAAAGCGCCGTCAGGCGCCTTGTAAATCGTGTCACATTATGATTGGATTCGGGCGCAATCGCCGCTGGCCCTTCAGGATCAGATCCGTTTATACATGAAGCTGCTGTCGCTCAGCTTGCCGGTGGTCGAGCGGGCATAGGCGGGAACGATGCCGGCCAGCTCAAATCCGAGCGAGCTGTACAGGGACTCCGCCGCGTCGCCGGTGCGCGTCTCCAGGAACAGCAGCGAGCGGCCGTCGGCGCGCGCAATGGTCTCGGTCTTTTGCATCAGCACGCGCGCGACGCCTTTGCGCCGCACGTCGGGATGCACCAGCAGCTTGGAAATCTCGGCGCGGTGACGGCCGTTGGCCGGCGCCGCCAGCACCAGCTGCACGGTGCCGACGATCTGGCCGGCAAAGCGCGCCACCAGCAAGCGCCGGCCGCCGCTCACCAGCGAGCCGCTGACGCCGTACCAGAATGAAAAAGCATCTTCGGCATTCGGCGTGTCCAGGAATCCGATGCTGGCGCCCTGCTCCACGCACGCCATCAGGATATCGGTGAGCGGCCCCACCACCTGGTCGAACTGGTTCGCCTTGACGTCTTCAACCGTGCATGCGGTCAGGCGTTGCGGGGTGATGGTCGGGTCCAAGCTGGAATCTCCTGAAACGGATACGTCAAAAAAACAAAATCCCAGGACGGGCCCGGGATTGCATCGAACATCGCACCGGATAGCCAATGCTGCAGCTATCCGGCGCGATCAGGCAAGACTTAGTCGTGATAAGCAGATTCGCCATGGCTGGAGATGTCCAGGCCTTCGCGTTCTTCTTCTTCGGTCACGCGCAAGCCCATGACGATGTCGACCAGCTTGAATGCGATCAGCGAAACCACGCCCGACCAGACCAGGGTCGTCAGCACGCCTTCAAACTGGATCCACAGCTGGCCAGGGATCGAATAGTCCGGCAGCACTGCATTGGTGACATAGTCATAGATGCCGACGCCGCCCAGGCTAGGCGCCGCAAATACGCCGGTCAGCAATGCGCCCAGGATACCGCCGACGCCATGCACGCCGAACACGTCCAGCGCATCGTCCGCACCCAGCAGGCGTTTCAGGCCGGTGACGCCCCACAGGCAGATGAAGCCAGCCAGCAAGCCCATGATCAGGGCGCCCATCGGGCCGACGAAACCGGCGGCAGGGGTAATCGCCACCAGGCCGGCGACCGCACCCGAAGCGCCGCCCAGCATCGAAGGCTTGCCCTTGCCGATCCATTCACCGGCGCTCCAGCTCAACACCGCAGCAGCAGTCGCCAGCAAGGTATTGATGAAAGCCAGCGCGGCGCTGCCGTTGGCTTCCAGCGCGGAGCCGGCATTGAAGCCGAACCAGCCGAACCACAGCAGCGAAGCGCCGACCATGGTCAGGGTCAGGCTATGCGGCTTGAATGCTTCCTTGCCGAAGCCGACGCGCTTGCCGATCACGTACGAACCAACCAGGCCGGCGATAGCGGCATTGATATGCACCACAGTGCCGCCGGCGAAATCGAGCGCACCCTTCTGGAACAGCCAGCCGCCGGTAGCGGTCAGTTTTTCCGCGGCAGCCGCGTCGGTAAAGCCGTCAGGACCAGGCCAGAACCAGACCATGTGCGCCATCGGCAGGTAGGCGAATGTGAACCACAGGACAGTGAACACCAGGATCGCGGAGAACTTTGCGCGCTCGGCGAAGGCGCCGATGATCAGCGCACAGGTGATCGCGGCGAACGCGCCCTGGAACACCACGTAGGCAAACTCAGGCACCACCACGCCTTTGCTGAAAGTGGCGGCCACCGAATCCGGCGTCATGCCATGCAAGAACAGGCGGCTGAATCCGCCGAAGAACGCGTTGCCCTCGGTGAACGCAATGCTGTAACCGTAAAGTATCCACAGTACGATGATCAGCGAGAACACCGTGAAGCACTGCATCAGCACCGACAGCATGTTCTTGCTGCGCACCAGGCCGCCGTAGAACAGGCCCAGGCCCGGCAAAGTCATCAGGATCACGAACGCGGTGGATACCAGCAGCCAGGCGGTATCGCCCTTGTTCGGCACCGGTGCCGCAGGCGCGGCGGCAGCTGGAGCGCTGGCGGCCGGAGCGGCTGCTGCCGGCGCCGCAGCAACCGATGCCGCAGGCGCGGCAGCCGGAGCTGCGGTGGAAGCATCCGCACTGGCAGCCGCCACGCTTGCGCTAGCGCTTGCCGATGCCTCGTCGGCGGCACGGGCCGGCAACATGGAAGTAGCCGCGATCAGCGAGCAAGCCGCCAAAATCGTAGCAAACGTACTTTTGATGTTCATATTTTTTATCCCCTTAGATTGCATCTTTGCCGGTTTCACCGGTACGAATACGAATAACTTCCTGCAGATCAAATACAAAAATCTTGCCGTCGCCGATCTTGCCGGTGCGCGCCGCGTTTTCAATCGCTTCTACCGCCTGTTCCAGGATGCTGTCGTCCACCGCTGCTTCGATTTTTGTCTTCGGCAGGAAGTCGACCACGTATTCGGCGCCGCGGTACAGCTCAGTATGCCCTTTCTGGCGGCCGAAACCCTTGACTTCGGTCACGGTAATGCCTTGCACGCCAATCGCCGAGAGCGCTTCGCGCACCTCGTCGAGCTTAAATGGTTTGATGATTGCTGTAATCAGTTTCATGTCGGCCTCGTTGTTTTATCGAATTTAGGAATTCAGCTCACTCAGGTTTTGCGTAATCCGGCTTTGCTTTAGGCTCACTTCCCGGTCAGTTGAGGACAGAGTAATTCGTCGCCCTGCGGCGCCTCTTAAACTCTGGCCCCAATACGTCAGAAGGTCTTCGCTACCGAAAACACTACCCCGTTGCGGCCCAGGTTCTTGCCGCTCGGGCTGACGTACGCGCCATCCTTGGCGTCGGTGCCGACATAGGCCAGTCCCAGCGTCACGCCGGCCAGCTGCTCAAAGGTCTTGGTGGCGCCGATTTTCCAGTCGGTGTAGCTGCCGAAGCTGAAATGCTCCACTGTCTGGTGGCCGAGGTGCAGCCCAAGCGTGACGCCCGCGCCGACATCGAAATTGGCGCCGGCATCGTAATAAGCGCTGTTCTTGCTGTCGACCGTGCCGAACAGGTTGGTCAGTGCATGCGAGTACTTGAAATAGGCCGGGCCGTAGCCGATCTGGCCATACAGCTCGAAAGTGTTGGCGTTGCGGCCGATCTGGCTGTAGTTGTTGGTCGGGTAGTAGTAGTACAGGCCGCCGACGTCATAGGTGAAGCCGCCAGGCAGTTCGCCGCGCTTGCCGCCGTAGATGTCCCATTCAACCGGGCCCTTGCCGCCGGTGCCGGTATGGGCGCTGTCGACCGCATCCTTGATCCACTTGATATTCGACAGCCAGGTGCCCGCATACAGGCCGGTAGGGTTGTTGGTGTAGTCCGCGCCGCCCTGTATCGCCGGGTCAAAACGCGTTTGCGAAATGCCGCGGTAGCGGTAGTCGTTGACCGCGCCAATGTTGTAACTGATCTCGTTATCCGGCTTGGCGTCTTCGGCATGAGCGAGACCTGCGGAGAAACTTGCTGCTATTGCTGCGGCTAAAATCAGCTTTTTCATGGATGTCCCTGTTGGTATGTTGAATGAAAAACCGCTAAATCAGTACTCCTCGGACTTTCCATAGCAGAACCCATGCCAACTGCGCCGATCTCTCCTTTTCCACGGCTGCCGCCCCTTGTGGGGCGTTTTGCTCACAGCTTTTGCCGATTGTTAACTGCGGGATGTTCTTGCACAGAAAAAGACGGCAAGGAAATGCACCACAATAATGCATGCATTTAATTGAGCATTGTTTTGGTGCAAAAATATGAAGGGGTGACTACATGACATCCTGTAGTCGGCTACAAATCAAGTCCAGGCTTGCTGCAGGGATAACAGTGCGCGCCCGATGGCCGCGGCGTCGACACCGGCAAAACCCAGCGCCAGGCCGGCCCGATGCTGCGGATTGACAGCTTGCCCAGGCAGGCAGAACCGGCTCATGGGATTGAGTTCAACGCCGGCGGCGATGGCCTTGGCCAACAGGTCAGCTTCCTGTCCTGCGCTCGCCAATGGCAGGCTCAGGTGCAAACCGGCGGCGACCTTGGGCAAAGGCAGCTGCTGTCCGAACAATGGCGCCCAGCCTTCCAGCAAGGCGTCACGGCGCGCGCGGCTGGCGCGCCGCATGCGCCTGATGTGGCGCTGGAAATGACCGGCCGCGATGAATTCGGCCATCACCGCCTGGTCCGCGGCCGGCGGATGGCGGTCGCCCATGGCGTGCAGCGCAATCAGCGCCGGCGCCAGCTTGGGCGGCAGCACCAGGTAACCCAGCCGCAAACCGGGAAAGGCGATTTTTGAAAAGGTGCCGACATACAGCACGCGCCCGCTGCGATCGAGCGCCGCCAGCGGCGCCAACGGCGTGCCGTCGTAACGATATTCGCCGTCGTAATCGTCTTCGACGACCCAGGTGTTGCAACGCTCGGCCCAGGCCAGCAGTTCGAGCCGGCGCGCCAGCGACAGCGTGACCCCGAGCGGATACTGGTGCGACGGCGTCACATACGCCATCCGGCAGTCAGCGTGCTGCGCCAGCTGCGACGTATCCATCCCGTCCTGGTCCAGCGCAATCCCCACCAGCTGCGCGCCAACCACTGTCAGCGCTGCGGCTGCAGCGGGATAACAAGGATTTTCGATAGCGACCTTGTCACCGGCATCGAGCAGCAATTGCGCGCACAGCGCAATCCCGTGCTGCGCTCCGGCGGTGATGATGATTTGCGACGGCTCGCAAGCCAGCCCGCGCGCCTGCCGCAGGTAGGCCGCAATCAGTTCGCGCAGCCGCAGGTTGCCGGCGGCGTCGCCGTAACCCATTTCCGCCAGCGGCGCACGACGCCAGAACTGGCTTTGCAGACGGCCCCAGATCTGGTTCGGAAACAAGTCATAGGCGGGAATCCCGAGCCGGAATGCGCGCGCCGGCCCGGCCGACATGCGGCGCCGCGCCTCGTATCCGCTCAAGCGCAGCTGCATGGCCGATTGCCGCATGGCGGGCGCTGCACCCACCTGCGCATCCGGCTCGGCAACAACTGCCGCCGCCAAGCCATCGGCATAGGTGCCGTCGCCTACCCTGCTGCTGATGTAACCCTCGGCGTACAGCTGCTCGTACGCTCGCACCACGGTATTGCGCGACACCTGCAAAGCCAGCGCCAGGTTGCGCGAAGTGGGCAGCTTGATGCGGTAAGTGCCCGGCGTGGCCAGTATCCGCCGGCGCAGCGCCAGGTAGAGCTGCTTGGCCAGGCCGCTGCCGCCGTCCAGCGTAATGCCGGCTGGATCGAGGTTCATCAACAGGAGCGGAGGCGCAATCTTCACATTGGACCTATAAATATAATCAATCTTGGATCTTTGATGATACCAACTTGCGGCGCTACGATAAACGCTGTCGTGCACCCGCAGGCATTTATCGTCATCGTATTCCCACAGGAGGTTATCTTGGCATCCGCACCACGTTCATCGATTCAGATCAAGCCGCTCAGCGAGCAGGATTTCGCCATCTGGCAGCCGCAATGGCAGGGCTACCAGGATTTTTATGAAGTCGATATTCCGCAAGCCACGCGCCTGGCCACCTGGCAGCGCCTGCTGGATCCGGAGGAACCGGCGTTCGGCGCGCTGGCGATGGCAGGCGGCGAGGCGGTCGGCCTGGTCCACTGGATTTTCCATCGCTCCTGCTGGACCGTGGAAGATTCCTGCTACCTGCAAGATTTGTACGTCTCGCCGCAACAGCGCGGCGCCGGCGTCGGCCGCCGGCTGATCGAGCATGTCTATGCGCAGGCCAAGGCGGCCGGCAGCACCCGCGTGCACTGGCTGACGCACGAAACCAACCGCACCGCGATGCAGCTGTACGACCGCATCGCGCAACGTTCCGGTTTCGTGCAATACCGCAAGCAGCTCTAGCGGCGGAAGGATGGGTGGTTATGGCTTAAACTGCCCCGCCGGGCCAGAATTCCGATGTCGGGCTTGCCTGTATCGGTTATCATTTTTCTTATTTGCCTTGAAGGGCCGATCATGAACAAACCCAACTTTTTTGACGACATCCAGGCCAAGATCAACCAGGCCATCGAAAACTCTCCCGCCAAGGATATCGAGAAAAACGTCAAGGCCATGCTGGGCCAGGGATTCTCCAAGCTGGACCTGGTCACGCGTGAAGAATTCGACGTGCAAGCCCAGGTGCTGGCAAGCACCCGCGCCAAGCTCGAGGCGCTTGAGGCTCGCGTGACCGAGCTGGAAGCGCAATTGAAACGCCCTTGATGCCGAGCCAGTGACGCTGGCGGTACTGAGAAGCCGGGCGCTGGCAGGCATGCAGGCGCCCGCGGTCACGGTCGAAGTCCACCTGGCCAACGGCCTGCCATCTTTCACCATCGTCGGCCTGCCCGAAACCGAGGTCAAGGAATCCAAAGACCGGGTCCGCGCGGCGCTGCAAAATGCGCGTTTCGAATTTCCCTCGCGCCGCATCACGGTCAACCTGGCGCCGGCCGATCTGCCGAAAGAATCGGGCCGTTTCGATTTGCCGATTGCGCTCGGCATCCTGGCGGCATCGGGACAAATGCCGTCCGACCAGCTCGACCAATATGAATTTGCCGGAGAATTGTCGCTGTCCGGCGAATTGAGGCCGATACGCGGCGCGCTGGCGATGACTTTCGCCATGACCGCGGATAGCGGAGAACGCCGCGCTTTCATCCTGCCGCGCGGCAATGCCGATGAAGCGGCGCTGGTTGGCGATGCTTGCATTTTCCCGGCTGACGGTTTGTTGCAGGTATGCGCTCACTTTTCCTCTCTGCAACAGGAAACAAGACTGTCGCGCCATACAGCGGAACCACAACGGCGGCCGCCTCCCTACCTTGATTTCAGCGACGTCAAAGGACAGGCGCAGGCCAAGCGTGCGCTGGAAGTGGCGGCGGCCGGCAACCATAGCGTGCTGCTGGTTGGCCCTCCGGGCACCGGAAAATCCATGCTGGCGGCGCGTTTCCCGGGAATCCTGCCGCCCATGAGCGACCGTGAAGCGCTGGAATCGGCCGCGGTGCAATCGCTCACCAGCGGTTTTTCCGGCGCGCGCTGGAAGGTGCGCCCATACAGGGCGCCGCACCACACCGCATCCGGCGTGGCGCTGGTGGGCGGCGGCAGCCCGCCGCGTCCAGGAGAAATTTCCCTGGCCCATCGCGGCGTCTTGTTCCTCGACGAACTGCCCGAGTTCGACAGGCGTGTGCTGGAAGTATTGCGCGAACCGCTCGAATCCGGCCACATCACGATTTCGCGGGCCGCGCGCCAGGCCGACTTTCCCGCACAGTTCCAGCTGCTGGCGGCGATGAACCCCTGCCCTTGCGGCTACCTCGGCCACGCGGCCAAGCCATGCCGCTGCACGCCCGACAATATCCTGCGTTACCAAAACAGGATTTCGGGACCGCTGCTGGATCGCATCGACATGCAGATCCAGGTGGCGGCCGTGCCGCACGATCAGCTGCTCAAACAAGCCGATGGCGAATCTTCCACCGCGATCGCGGCCCGGGTGGCGCAAGTGCATGGGTTGCAGATGGTCCGCCAGGGCAAGCAAAACAATGGCTTGTCAGCCAATGAAATCGACCGCTTCTGCAAGCCCGACCAGGCTGGCGAAAAACTGCTGAGCGGCGCCATGGCCCACCTGCACTGGTCGGCGCGTGCTTACCATCGGGTATTGAAAGTGGCGCGCACCATCGCCGACCTGGCCGCGGCCGATATCATCGGCGCAGCCCATGTGGCGGAGGCGATCCAATACCGGCGCGCGCTGCAGGATAAATGAATCTTATGCCTGCTCAAAAAGACGCGGCGCCGAGTAATTTGCTGGCAGGAGGAACGCTTTGCCGTTTTCTTCCTGAAAAAAAAACTTCCGAGATCTTTTCCTTTTTCCAGGACCTCAAGAGCCAATTTCCAAAACCATCCCCCGGCTTTCATCGCGCTGCGTTCTTCGCCTGGTTCAGCAGCAGTTCCGCCGCCTGCCAGGCTCGCTCCGCGGCCGACGGATCGTTGAACGCACGAGCGTCGATCGTGGCGCCATCGAGCAGCATCACAAACACGCCGGCCAGCTGTTTTGCGGCCTTGCCTGGCACTATCTCCAGCAATAATTCTTCAAACCACCCGAACAATTTCACCCTGTAGCCGATTGCCACTTCCGACACGCCAGGATAGGCAGTGCCGAATTCGGCAAGCGCCCGCTCGAATAAGCACCCCGCGAATTCAGGACTGCGAAACCAGGCTCCGTACCAGTCAAAAATGCCTTTGATCCGGGCATCCGCGTCTTCCATCGGCGCCAGCTGCTGAGCGATGCTGTCGACGATGAAGGTGAAGCGCTGCCCCAGGACCTCCCCGATCAGGTCGTTTTTTCCGGCGAAATGACGATACATGGTCATTCTCGCCACGTTTGATTCATCAATGATCCGATCCACGCCGACAGGATGGAAGCCATGCGCAGAAAACAGCTCAGTGGCCTTATCCACTAATTGCTGGCGCTTGCCAGCTCCTCTTGTCATGTTGCCCACTAACTGTCTCCAATGAAAATGCCACAACGTCTCCACATTCCATCAATCATCTGAATGACATTTTGACAAATGACGTTTTCCGACGGTAACGGGTGCAGCCTATCATTGGGCAGCCCTAACAATGTTCAAGATTGCTAGGTGGATATGAAGGAGTACTGCTACATACACGTAGAACGGCCTATATCTTTTAGTTCTCATTTGAAATATTTTATATGCTTCCAGGCAATTTCCCGCAGTGTTGCACGCTGCATGCTTGCGCCATTAAATACAGGAGCAGGAAACTCAAGACGCGGCTGGAAGTCCAAAAATCATCAGGATTGGAGGCCCTATGTTTAGCAAACCGAAAACCTACAAGGCCGGACATGATGGTTACGTTTCGGAAATCACGCAGTTCCTGGACAAGTTTCTGGAAGAGCACCCTGAAGTGATTGATGAGCAAAGCCGGGGCTGGCACATATTCTGGGATCGCGACGTCGACCTGGACGAACAGAAAAGGGCCGGCAAGGACAGCGTGCCGGCCAAATCTTATTACTACAGCTGAATGCGCAGATAACAGTCCGGTTTAAGCTGATTTTAATTTGCGGCCGCTAAGATGGTTTCCGTAGGCGCGCCAGATCCATCTCTTCACCGTCGCGCCGACTTCTTTTCCTCATTCCGCCATCGCCCATGCCGGGAGATGCATTTTTGGAGGAAGCATCATGAACAAGCGCTCTCTTTTTGCCGTATCAGTATTGCTGGCGGCCAATCTGGCCTTTGCGGCCGATGCCGTGCCGGGCCGGCTGCAACCGGTCACCAGCGGCGCAGTCACTTACTTGTCCGGCGGTATCGGACAAGACGAATCGACCGCCATGCAGCAGATGGCCAAAAATTATTCGCTGGAGCTCGAGTTTGTCATCAACGCCTCGCCCCGCGCCGAATTTACTTCTGACGTGCAGGTGAAGATCAGCGACGCCAGCCACAACGCAGTCCTGGAAACCGTATCAAAAGGGCCTTTCCTGCTGGCGCAGCTGCCGGCAGGCCGTTACCGCCTCGAAGCCACCAAGGACGGCAAGAGCAAGGCTCAGGATGTGACAATCAAACAGGGATCGCATCAACACATCATGTTCGAATGGGCCGAGTAGCGGATCTGCAACATCGCCGGCAAAGCCCGGCAACGGCAATTCCAGACTGCGGTGCAATGGGATCTGGCGATTTTGGATGGCTGTTAGGAAAAATGCATAGCCTTGATCAACATTTAGTTCGTGACAAACAGGAGTGCTGGCGTAGTATATAAATGAAATGAATGCTTAAGTTCTTCACCAGATAAATATGTCTCATCGGAAACATGTCTCTCGGAAAAGGAGTTAACAATAATATTTTCATTGGCTGGCTTGAAAACTGCTTACTCGATCATTACCTTCTGTCTTAACTACCGGGAGCGCATATGAACCTGATTTATAACAGTGACCAATACAGCGTCGTCGAATTTGGTGCCGATGAACAACGCGAAGCCTTGCGCTTCGGCGGCTATGAAATCGTCGATAAATCATTCAAGCGTGAGATTTTCATTGCTGGTGCCTTGGCCGAATTTTTCCGTAAAGGTGTCGAAGATCTGATCGCGACCGAGCCGAGCATCGAAGATATCGATGCCTTCTTAGGCAATTATGACTCGATGATGAGTCAGCCCGTAACCTTGCAGTAATTCCTTTTCCGATCCACTTCGCTTCAGTCGACCTGCGGTTGCCGGCGCCGCCGGCTTCACCGGGAAGACTGGAGCGGCCTTGGCGTCTCCGCGGTTTCATCGCAGTCCGCTTCCTTCATCCCTTCATGTACGCCAATTCCAGTCCGATCCACAGTGCCCAGAGCGGCGTCCATGACCAGCTTGCGGCCACCGTCGCCAAACACGCGGCGCATGTTTTTCAAAAACCGGTCAGCATCTACAACCAGCGCGCTTTCGATGAGAGCATGGCGGCCTGGCGCGCTGCCGGCAGCTTGCCGCTGATCCTCGATGCGGGTTGCGGCGTCGGCCTGTCGACCATGCACCTGGCGGCGCAATATCCCGATCATTTCGTGATCGGCGTCGACCAGTCGGCAGACCGGGTCGGCCGCAATACCCTGTGGCCGGGCACGGCGCCGCTGCCCGGCAATTTCATGCGGATTCGTGCCGACCTGGTGGATTACTGGCGCCTGCTGCTGGCCGCACGCGTTTTCCCGGCGCGGCATTATTTGCTGTATCCGAATCCATGGCCGAAGATCGGCCAGCTAAGCCGCCGCTGGCACGGCCATCCGGTGTTTCCCGATATCGTCGCGCTCGGCGGCATCCTGGAATGCCGCAGCAACTGGCAGATTTATGTGGAGGAATGCGCCAGCGCCCTGAGCCAGCTCAGCGGCAAGGAGGTTGGCTGCGAAGCATATCTGCCGCAACAGCCGATCACTCCGTTCGAGAGCAAGTACCTGGCGTCCGGCCATCCTTTGTGGCGTTGCCAAGTTAACCTCGGCAAGCATTGAATCCCGCCGGCCGGAGCGGCTGGCGGGGTACTCCGGGCAGCTCAGATTTCGACTTTGGTGCCCAGTTCAACCACCCGGTTTACCGGGATATGGAAAAAGTCAGACGGCTTGGCGGCGTTCTGGTACATCCAGGCGAACAGTTTTTCGCGCCATAGCTGCATGCCAGGAATCTTGCTCGGGATCACGGTATCGCGCGCCAGGAAGAACGACGTGTCCATGACATCGAACTCCAGGCCGAACTGGCTGCTGGCCAGGGCCATCACGGTGTGGACATCAGGCGCTTCCTTAAAACCGAAAGCGGTGCGCAGGATGTACACATCGTTGCCCAGTTCCTTCAAGGTGAGGCGCTTGTCGTCTTCGACGAAAGGCACGTCCCAGATACTGATCTTCAAGAAAAACACGCGCTTGTGCAAGATGCGGTTGTGCTTCAGGTTGTGCAGCAGCGCCACCGGCACCGTGGCCACATTGCCGGTCATGAATACCGCCGTGCCTTCCACCCGGTGCGGCGGATGGGCCAGCAAGCCTTCGACGAAAGGTTCCAGCGGAATGCCTTCGTCCTTGGTGCGCTCGCGCAGCAGCATGCGGCCGGAGTACCAGGTCATCAGCAGGAAGAAGGCAAAACCGCCCAGCAGCAGAGGGAACCAGCCGCCGTCGACGATCTTCAGCAGGTTGGCTGCAAAGAAAGCGAAATCGACGATGAAGAAGGCGCTGATGACCAGCGCCACCAGGAACGGATTCCATTTCCAGACCGTGCGCATGACGACTGCCGCCAGCACCGTGGTGATCAGCATGGTAGTGGTCACCGCAACGCCGTAGGCGGCGGCCAGGTTGTCGGATTTCTTGAACGCCAGCACCACCGCCACCACCAGTATCAACAGCATCCAGTTAATTACCGGCACATAGATCTGGCCGCGTTCGTCTTCGGAGGTGTGCAGGATGCGCATGCGCGGCACGAAGCCCAGCAAGATGGCCTGGCTGGTCAGCGAGAACGCGCCGGAAATCACGGCTTGCGATGCAATCACGGTGGCAGCGGTGGCCAGGATCACCATCGGCAGCAGCAAGGCGTCGGGCACCATGAGGTAAAACGGATTCTGGATCGCGCTCGGATTGGTCAACAGGTTTGCGCCCTGGCCAAAATAATTCAGCATCAGGCAAGGCATCACGGTAAACAGCCAGGCAAAGCGGATCGGCCGGATGCCGAAGTGTCCCATGTCGGCGTACAGGGCTTCGGCGCCGGTCAGCACCAGCACCACCGAACCCAGCACGATGAACGCTTGCAGCGCATGCTGCTGCATGAAGGCAAAAGCATAATAAGGATTGATCGCGGCCAGGATTTCAGGCGCCTTGATGACGTTGTAGATACCCAGCAGGCCGAGCGACAGGAACCAGACGAACATCACCGGCCCGAACAGTTTGCCGACCACCGTGGTGCCGTGTTTCTGGATCAGGAACAACGCGATCAGGATCACCAGCGACAGCGGCACCACATAGCGGCTTAGCCCCGGCGTGGCGATTTCCAGCCCTTCCACCGCCGACAGCACCGAGATGGCAGGCGTGATCACGACGTCGCCGTAAAACATGCAGGCCCCGAACACACCCAGCATCATCAGCAGCTTGGCGCGGCCGGAACCGTTTTTTGCGGTGCGCAGCGACAGCGCCATCAACGCCAGCACCCCGCCTTCGCCGTTATTGTCGGCGCGCATCACGAACAAGACATATTTCAGCGAAACCACGATCGTGATGGCCCAGAACAGCATCGAGATAATCCCCAGCACTCCGGCCGGCGTGAACGGGATGCCATGCTCCGTGCTGAAGCACTCTTTCAGCGCATACAGCGGACTGGTGCCGATATCGCCAAACACGATGCCCAAAGCAGCCAGCGTAATGATGTGGAAACGGGATGACTTGAATCCGGCGCTATTGCTGTTTTGCGTATTGCTCATGTTCTCTCTCTTATTGGTAAGGGCAAGTCTGGCTATGGCCCGCTTACTTCAATTTGATATTTGCTTGAAACTTTTTGCGGCATTGCACAAGGAGGCGGATTTTACTCTCGAACCCGGGGCTGGCACTAATTTGGAATGCTGCCGCCGTTGCTAAAATACATCCCCGCGCCCATCAATTTGTGCATATTTACGGTCAAGTTTAACGAATCAGAGCGGTATTTATTGATAACAAAAAGCTATCACCTTTACATTAACCGGCATTTTTCAACGCCAGCGCCCGTTCATACAAGGCGTTTTTCTTTTGCCCGGTAATTTGCGCCGCCAGGGCGGAAGCTTGCTTGATCGACAATTCCGCCAGCAGGATCTGCAAAACCCGCTCGCCTTCGGCGCTATCGTCGAGCACGGCCGGCGCCGCTTCGACCAGCAGCACGAATTCGCCCTTCTGCCGGTTGCCGTCGGCTGCCAGCCAGGCCGGCGCTTCACCCAGGGGGCAGCGGTGCACGCTCTCGAACAGCTTGGTCAACTCGCGCGCCAGCACGATTTGACGGTCCGGGCCGAAAGCCTGCAGCAAGGCATCGACGGTTTCTATGATCCGGTGCGGCGCCTCGTACAACACCAGGGTCGCCGCCGCGCCGGCCAGGCCGGCCAGCACTAGTTCGCGCTGCCGGGCCTTGCTCGGCAGGAATCCGACGAACTGGAACTGGTCGTTGACCAGGCCGCTGACCGACAGCGCGGTGACCGCCGCCGACGGCCCCGGCAGCGGCAAGGCGCGCAAGCCGGCGCGCAGCACAGCGTCGACGATGCGCGCGCCGGGATCGGAGACTGCCGGCGTGCCGGCGTCCGACACCAGCGCGATGCGCTCGCCGGCCTGCAGCCGGGCCACGATTTTTTCCGCAACTTCCCGTTCGTTATGCTCGTGCGCCGCCAGCAAGGTCTTGGATAAGCCGTAGCGGCCCAGCAAATGGGCGGTATTGCGCGTGTCCTCGCACGCCACCGCGTCGACCATGGACAATACGTGCAAGGCGCGCAGGCTGATATCGCAGACATTTCCGATCGGTGTGGCCAGCACATATAATGTCGACGCGGGATACGCTTGCTGCGCCACCTCATCCAAAATTGCTGGGTTGATGAGGTTGCTGGCAGATTGATGAGTCATGGGGAGTTATGAATGTTATATAAATGGGCCAGGCTGGCTTTGGCGACGTGTATCCTGTTCAACGGATTGTGCCCGCCTGCGCTGGCAAACACAACCACCGATGGCGGCGCCGACACCATTCCGCTGGCCAGCATCGCCTTGCTGCTGCCCCTGCGCTCAGGTCCTCTGGGCGCGGCGGCCGACGCCGTGCGCGGCGGCTTCCTGAACGCCTATGAACGCGACAAGGATGGCCTGGCCGTGACCGTGATCGAAGCGGCCGACACGCCTGGCGACATGCTGGCGGCCTACCTGACCGCCAGCAAGAAATACGATATCGTGGTCGGCCCCTTGTCGCGCACCGGCCTCACCGCCATCATCCAGAACGGCAAGATAGACAAACCGACCATCGCCCTGACCCAGCCGGATTTTTCCGGCGGCAAGGAAATCGCCTTGCCGGCGCAGCTGCTGCCGGTCGGCTTGTCGATCGAAGCTGAAGCGCGGCAGGTGGCGAGCTGGGTCGGCGCCGACTATGCGCCCGGCAAGGTGTTCGTGCTGAGCACCAGCACCACCTGGCAAAAACGCGTCGCCAATGCCTTCATACAGCAGATCCAGGGCAGCGGACTGCATGCCGACCTGATGACCTTGAACCTTGAAGACGGCACGTTCAACGCCGGCGCGCTGGCGCAGCTGCAGCAGCGGATCGAAAGCGAAAAACCGCGCCTGCTGTTCGCCGCCCTCAACGCCGACCAGGCCCGGCAGATTCGCAGCGCAGTCGGCCAGGAAACGCCGATCTTCGGCATTTCCCAGCTCAATCCGCTGACCCTCAACGACAACAATCCAGAGCACCAGATTCCTGAACTGAACGGCGTACGGCTGCTCGACATTCCCTGGCAGGTGGAAGCCGACCATCCTGCCGTGATGGTGTATCCGCACCAGCCGGTAGCCGCCGACCAGCGCCGCAATGCCGACCTGGAACGGCTATATGCATTGGGCATCGACGCCTTCCGCATCGCGCATGAAATCGCCGCGCGCAATACGGTATTCCAGATCGACGGCGTGACCGGCCAGCTGAACATCAGCTTCGGCGTCGGCATGCCCAGCTTTGAGCGCATAGAACCGGCCGCGGCCTATCAGAACGGCGTCGTCACGCCGCTGGGCGCGCCCTGATCCGGCCCCGCGCCTGATGCAACCGTTGAAAGCGCCGACGCCGCGCCAGGCCAGCGGCCGGATGGCGGAAGACCGCGCGCTGGCCTACCTGCAGCAACGCGGATTGAAACTGGTCGAAAGGAATTTTCGCTGCAAGGGCGGTGAAATCGACCTGATCCTGGCCGAGCCGGTTTCCGGCCTGCTGGTTTTTGTCGAAGTCAGGCAGCGCAACAGCCGGCGCTACGGCGGCGCCGCAGCCAGCGTCACGCGCAGCAAACAAGCCAAGCTGATCATCGCCGCCGAAGTGTTCCTGCAGCGCTACGCCCAGCCGCCGGCCTGCCGCTTCGATGTGGTCGCCATCGACGACGACGCGATCGAATGGATCAGGCAGGCGTTCGAAACATGATTAAGCTGCCGGCTTGACCGCTATAATCAGGCCACGATAACCATGGCAAGCATATCAAGCAGGAAACTAAGCAGAAAACCATCCTGCCGGCGACACGGACCACAAACCCCAGCATTCCACACAGAATACCGACATCATGATAAATCAACGCATCCTGGCGCACTTCAACGAAAGCGCCGAACTGAAAGCCCGTGCAGCGGAAGTCCTGGCGGGCCCGATTGCCAGCGCGGTTGAACTTATGTTCTCTGCGCTGTCCAATGGCAACAAGATTCTTGCCTGCGGCAACGGCGGCTCTGCTGCCGACTGCCAGCATTTTGCGGCGGAACTGGTGGGACGCTTTGAACGGGAGCGGCTGCCGTTGCCGGCGCTGGCGCTGACTACCGATACTTCGATCATCACGGCGGTCGGCAACGATTACAGCTATAACGAAATCTTTTCCAAGCAGGTGCAAGCGTTTGGACAAGCCGGCGACGTACTGCTGGCGTTCTCGACATCGGGCAACTCCGCCAACGTGCTGGCCGCCATCGATGTCGCGCTGGAACGCGACATGCGCGTCGTCGCCATGACCGGCAAAGGCGGCGGCGCCATCGGCAAGAAACTGACTGAAGCAGATGTCCACATCTGTGTGCCGCACGACCGCACCGCGCGCATCCAGGAAGTCCATCTGTTAACGATTCACTGCTTATGCGACGGCATCGATGTCGCTTTATTTGGAGGAGATGCGAATGATTGATCGGCAAAACCCGGGTTGGAGCAACTGGCAGCGTCCGTTGGCTGCCGTGGCATTGTGCGGCACAGTGGTGATGGCTTTGCAAGGTTGCGTGGCGCTGGCGCTGGGCGGCGCCGTCGCCGGCGGCTTCGCTGCGACGGATCGCCGCACACTGGGCGCGCAGACCGAAGACAAGGCTATCATGGTCAAGGCTGAAACGCGGATTCCCGGCGTGGTCGGCCAGGACGGCCACGTCAACGCCACCAGCTACAACCGTAAGGTGCTGCTGACAGGCGAAGTGCGCGACGATGCCGCCAAGGCAGCGGCTGAGCGCGAGGCCCAATCCATCGAAAACGTGCATGCGGTAGCCAATGAACTGGCGATCGGCGCACCGTCGACTTTCTCCGCGCGCTCCAACGATACCTTCATCACCAGCAAGGTGATCGCCTCCCTGGTCGACGCCAAGGATGTATTCGGCAACTCGATCAAGGTAGTGACCGAACGCGGCAATGTCTACCTGATGGGCCGTGTCACTGAACGCGAAGGCAAGCGTGCAGCCGAAATCGCGGCCGGCGTCAGCGGCGTGCAAAAAGTGGTCAAGGTGTTTGAGTACATCACCGAGGACGAATTGACGCAGATGTCGTCGGCGCCAAGGGAAAGCAGCAAGGAAAACGCCAAGTAACCCGCCTGCCTTGGGAGCCCGGATAGAATCAGGCTTGCTTTTCCGCTTCTTGTCATATAACGTTGCCGCTGGACAAATTGTCCGGCGGCTTTTTTTTGGGGAAAACCATGATCGGCTTCATCATTTTTCTGGCAATCGTGCTCGCCATCGTGTTTTGGGCGGTCGGTATCTACAACCGCCTGGTGAGCTTCCGCAACCGGTTCAAGAACTCGTTCGCCCAAATCGACGTGCAGCTCAAGCGCCGCTACGACCTGATCCCGAACCTGGTGGAAACCGCCAAGGGCTACATGAAGCATGAGCGCGAGACGCTGGAAGCGGTGATCGCGGCGCGCAACCAGGCAGTCAGCGCCAATGCCAAGGTCGGCGGCAACGCCACCGACGCGGCGGCGGTACAGCAGATGGCGGCCAGCGAAGGCGCGCTCAGCGCCAGCCTGGGCAAGCTGTTTGCGTTGTCGGAAGCCTATCCGGACCTGAAAGCCAACCAGAACATGATGCAGCTGACGGAAGAGCTGACCGGCACTGAAAACAAGATCGGCTTTTCGCGCCAGGCATATAACGATAGCGTGATGGAATACAACACCGCCATCGAACAATTCCCCGGCTCGATCTTCGCCAACATGTTTGCTTTCAAGCCGGCGGAACTGCTGCAGGCAACCGAAGCGCCTGAAGAACGCAAAGCGGTCAAGGTGACGTTCTAAGCCCGGCACGCAAACGCAGCTGAAGCAGCGCGCATGACTTTCTTCGAGCAGCAGCACCAGGCGCGCCAGGAAACCAGGAAACTGGTGTTCCTGTTCGCGCTGGCGGTGATCGCCATCGTGCTGGCGGTCAACCTTGCCATGGCGCTGTTATGGACGTTCAAGTTCGGCAGCCACCATGGCGTGCTGCGCCAATATCCGAAGGGCTTCTTCGAAGTCAATACCCTGGTCACGCTGCTGCTGATCGGCGGCGGCACCCTGATCCAGACCTTCAATCTGCGCGATGGCGGCGACGCCGTGGCGCAAATGGCCGGCGGCCGCATCGTCTCGCCCGCCAGCGGCGACCTGCAAGAACGGCGGCTGTTGAACGTGGTGGAAGAAATGGCGCTGGCGTCCGGCATTGCCTGTCCCAAGGTCTATCTGCTGGAGCGGGAAGATGCGATCAACGCCTTCGCCGCCGGCTACAACCAGAACGAGGCGGTAGTCGCGGTCACGCGCGGCACCTTGAACCGGCTCACGCGCGATGAACTGCAAGGCGTGGTCGGCCACGAGTTCAGCCATATCCTGAACGGCGACATGCGCATGAACATCCACCTGATCGGCGTCTTGTTCGGCATCCAGATGATCGCCGGCTTCGGCCAGCAGCTGATGAACTTCGGCCGCTTCTCCGGCAGCCGCAGCGACGACAAGGGTCCGCCTTGGCAGCTGGTGCTGTTCCTGGCCGGGCTGGCGTTGTTCCTGGTCGGCTATATCGGCATCTTCTTTGGCCGCCTGATCAAATCCGCGGTGTCGCGCCAGCGCGAATTCCTGGCCGACGCCAGCGCCGTCCAGTTCACCCGCAATCCCGAGGGCATAGGCGGCGCCTTGCGCAAGATCGGCGGTCTCACCGACGGCAAGCGAATCGGCTCGCAGATCGATCATCCGAACGCCGAACAGCTGTCGCACATGTTCCTTGGCAGCGCCCGCCCCAACCTGCTGGACGGCTGGTTCGCCACCCATCCGCCGCTGGCGGAGCGCTTGAAGCGCATCTACGGCCGCAGCATGTCGCCGCTGGAAGCGCCGGAACTGGCGGTGCCGTATGCCGCCAGCGAGGAACGCCTGCCTGACCTTCCGTTTGCCGCGGCGGCTGCCGGCCTGGTGGGCGCAGCCGCGGTACCGGCAGCCACGCCGGTGGCCGGCGGATTGCCGACGCCGTCGCTCGAATTCGGCAACAGCAGCGGCAAAGCCGCGCTGTCATCCCAGCTCAACGGCGCGGTGCGCGATCCGTTCTCGGCGCGTGCGGTGGTCTATGCCCTGCTGCTGGGCGAAGGCGCTGAGCGCGCAACGCAGCTCGCGCTGCTCAAGCAGGAGGCGCCGCAGCAGGCAGCGCTGACTACTTTCCTGGAAGAATCGATTGCGCAGCTGCCGCTCAGCGCCAGGCTGCCCTTGGTCGACCTGGCGACACCGGCATTGCGTCAGCTGGCGCAAGCCGAGCGCGACAAGATGCTGGCGCTGGTGGACCAGCTGATCGCCGCCGACAGCCGCATCACGCTGGCCGAGTTCGTGCTGCAAACCATCCTGGCGCGCCGCCTGGCGCTGCGCTCCGGGCGCCTGGTGCCGGTCAAGTTCAATCGCCTGTCCGAACTGAGCGGCGACATCGCCGTGCTGCTGTCGCTGGTAGCGCATGTGGCGGTGCCGGCCGACCATGCCGATGCTGTCGGCGCGCGGCTGGCGGCGTTCCTGCGCGGCGCCCGGCTTTGCCCGGAACTCAATCTCGCCGCCCAGCATTATTGCAACGGCGCCAGCCTCGGCTTCCCGCAGGTAAGGCTGGCGCTGGACCATGCCAACCAGCTGGCGCCGCTGGCCAAACCGCAGCTGGTCAAAGCCCTGCTGGCCGTGGCCGACGATGGCGCTCCGCTGCAGATCACCAGCGCCGACATCCTGCGTGCAATCTGCGCCGGCATCGAAGCGCCGATTCCGCCTGCGGTGGCTGCCACGTATCACGCCTACCCGTGGCAATTCGACAACTGACCGTTGATTTCCAGGCTTTCGGCAGAGCCGCTCCCAGATCGTTATAATGGGCCTTTCCGGGTTTCGCCCGTACTGGATTCTGTCATGCAAGCTCAAGTTGAAAACACCACCGGCAAACGGCTCTGGATCAAGGTGGCAGGCGCCGCCGCGGTGGTAGCGCTGGCGCTGGCCGGCTACCTGTCGATGGCCAACACCCATGCGGCGCCCGATGTCACGTTCACCAATATCAAAGGCGAACAGGTATCGCTGAAGAGCTTGCGCGGCAAAGTGGTGATGGTGAATTTCTGGGCCACCAGCTGCACCACCTGCGTCGCCGAAATGCCGCAAATGGTGCAGACCTACAATATGTACAAGGACAAGGGCCTCGATTACGTGGCCGTGGCGATGAGCTACGATCCGCCCAACTACGTCATGAATTTCGTGCAGACCCGCAGCCTGCCGTTCCAGGTCGCCCTGGATACGCAAAGCAAGCTGGCCGACTCCTTCGGCGACGTCAAGCTGACGCCGACCACCTTCGTCATCGACAAGCAAGGCAACATCATCAAGCGCTACGTGGGCGCGCCCAAGTTTGAAGAGTTGCATGCCTTGCTCGACAAGGCACTCGCGGCAGCATAAAAAAAGGCGCTTCAAGCGCCTTTTTTCATATCCGTCTTTTTGCCAGGCTTATCTCGACGTCGCCGCGCGCGAAGCCGTGTCATACAGGCCCGAGGCGGTGCGCAGCAACTTGGCGGCGTCGCCCAGCGCCTGGTTCGACAAACCGGTGTCCGACAGCACGGTGACCAGGCATTCCTCGCGCATTTCACGGTATTTGAGGCACAGCGCGTAACCGCTTGCCGTGGCGGAGAAATACGCTTCCTTGCCGACTTTCCCGCTTTCTATGTAACCGGCTTTCACCAGTTTCTTCAGCGCGTAGCTGGCGATGTGCGTGTCCTCGATATTCAGCACAAAGCAGATGTCGGCCAGGCTCTTTTTGCGTTCGCGATGGCAAACGTGGTGCAGCAAGGATACTTCAACCGGCGTCATGTCCTTGACGCCGGCCGCCGACATGCAGCGCGCCATCCAGCGGTTGAATGCATTGCCGGCAATAATCAACGCATATTCCAGTTCCGACAGCTCAACGCTGCTTTCCGAAGCCAGGTGGGCGGAAGACAGGATTTTAGGTGCGGCGACGTTCATACATTTCTCACAAAACGACAAGAAAAATCAATCATACAACCAGTTGTACCAAAAACCAGAGTGAATTCAAATCGACATTCCAGCAACATTGCACACTATTTACATACAAATTATTGACATTTTATTTTTGATGAAGGATATTGCCCTTTGCTTAAACTCTGATTTACAAAGAGTAAGCTTGTTGGGGGTAGACTGATTCGGCAGGCTGCGACGGCTGCCAACTTGTCCCGCCATTTTTCTTTGCAATTCAACGTGTTGTCCCAGCAATCGGGGAACAGAGCCATGCGCCGCCTTGCGGCAGCCGGGCCCGGTGCCGCGATTGCCGACTATTCTGCCGAAGGAAACCAGCCGCAATGACCCAAGCCGTCATACAAGCTCTTGGCGAAAGCGCCCTGATATTGCACACAGGAGCCAGCGCCACCCTGGATTGCCAGCAGCGCTTGTGGGCCATCGCCGCCAAGGCCGCGCATTGGCCGCACGTGCGCGATGTGGTGCCGGGCATGAATAACCTGACTGTGCTGTTCGACCCGCTGGCGGCCGACGCCGGGGAGCTGGCGGACAAGCTGCAGAACGCATGGGACGCCGCTTCCATCAGCCAGAAAGCCGGACGGAAGATCGACATCCCGGTTACCTACGGCGGCGCCTGCGGGCCCGACCTGGAAGAAGTCGCGCGCCACACCGGCCTGTCGCCGGCAGAAATCGTCAAGCGCCATACGGCGGCTGAATACATCGTCTATTTCATCGGCTTCCAGCCCGGCTTCCCTTACCTGGGCGGCCTCGATCCCCTGCTGGCCACGCCACGCCGCAGCGAGCCTCGGCTAGTGGTGCCGGCGGGGTCGGTCGGCATCGGCGGCAGCCAGACCGGGATCTATCCGGCAGCCTCGCCCGGCGGCTGGCAACTGATCGGCCACAGCGCGCTGCGCCTGTTCGATCCCGCCGCCAATCCCCCTACCTTGCTGCAACCGGGCGACCGCGTACGCTTCGTCGCCAGCGAGGTGATCGCATGATCAAGATCATTCGCGCCGGCCGCATCAACTCGGTCCAGGACATGGGCCGCAGCGGCTTCCGCCATCTCGGCATCTGCCAGTCGGGGGCGCTGGACCGCACCGCGCTGGCCATCGCCAACCTGCTGGTCGGCAATCCGCACGGCGCCGCCGCCATCGAATTCACGCTTGGCCCCTGCGAACTGGCGTTCACGGCGGATTGCCGCATCGCCCTGGGCGGCGCGGATTTTGCGGCGACGCTGGATGACAAGCCGCTGCCGTCGTGGTGGAGCTTGCGCGCGCGCGCCGGCCAGACCCTGAAGCTGAACGCAGCGCGGCACGGTATGCGCGCCTACCTGGCAGTCTCCGGCGGCATCGACTGCGCCATCCAGCTGGGCTCGCGCGCCACCGACCTGCAAGCCGGGTTCGGCGGCCACGGCGGCTGTGCGCTGGCCGAAGGCGACAGTCTGCCAACCGGCGCGCCGGACAACCCTGGAGCAGCACTGCATAGCGCGCCGTCTTTCGGCGTCCGTCCGCCCTCCTGGTACGAAGCCGACGATACAGAAACGCTGGCGATCCGCGTGGTCCCCGGCCCCGAATATGAATTGTTCACGCAAGCCGCGCAAAAAACTTTCTGGAACAGCGACTGGACCTTGACGCCGCAAAGCAACCGCATGGGCTTCCGCCTGAGCGGGCCGGAACTGAAGATCAGAAAAGGCAGCGACCTGCTGTCCCACGGCGTACTGCCGGGCGTGATCCAGGTGCCGCCCGCCGGCCAGCCAATCGTGCTGATGGCGGACGCGCAAACCACCGGCGGTTATCCTAAAATCGGCGTGGTGATCAGCGCCGACCTGGCCAGGCTGGCCCAGCTGCGCTTTAACCGCACCATACAGTTTGTCGAATGCGACGCCGCCCAGGCGCGCGAAGAATTACGCCGGGACGCCTTGTATCTGCAGCAGATCGAAGCCGCGATGCACTGGCTGCGTCCGGCCAGATAGGAGCAGGCAATGCCCAAGAAAAAATCACAGCAGGTGGACCTCAACGCCGACCTCGGCGAACAAAACGACGGCAGTGACGAAGCGCTGCTGGCGCTGGTCAGCTCGGCCAATATCGCTTGCGGCTGGCATGCCGGCAGCGCCCTGATGATGCAGCAATGCGTGGCCTGGGCGGTGGCGCAAGGCGTCGCCATCGGCGCCCATCCCAGCTTTCCCGACCGCGACAATTTCGGCCGCACCGAAATGCAGCTGCCGGCCAATGAAATCTATAGCGGCGTGCAGTACCAGATCGGTGCGCTGGCGGCGATCGCCGCTGCGCACGGCGCCCAGCTGGCGCACGTCAAGCCGCACGGCGCGCTGTACAACATGGCGGCGCGCGACGCCAAACTGGCGGACACCATCGCCGCCGCCATCCGCGATGTCGATCCAGGCCTGGCCCTGTTCGGCCTGGCCGGCAGCGAACTGGCCGCCGCCGCCCGCCGCGCCGGCCTGCACGCCGTGGAAGAAGTGTTTGCCGACCGCGGCTACATGGCCGACGGCAGCCTGGTCAAGCGCGGCACGCCCGGCGCCCTGATCGAAGACGAGGAACAGGCACTGGCACAAACCATGCATATGATCCGCGAAGGCAAGGTCCATGCGATCGACGGCAGCTGGGCGCCGGTCAAGGCCGATACGGTGTGCCTGCACGGCGACGGTGCACACGCGCTGGCCTTTGCGCACCGCATCCGCGACGAGCTGACACGGCAAGGCATCGCCATCCGCGCGCCGCGGACGGTAGCTGCCGACACCCTGTTTCCGCTGCTGGGTTAAGAAACAGCAGCACCGAGCAACACCAGAAAATCAACAGAATCGACGGCGCAGCAACGACCGTCTCAACATGAGGAGATAGCAATGACCGTAACAGAATTATTGCCGCTGATCGGCATACCGATCGTAGTAGCCGGCTTCGCCTTCAAATTCAACCCCTTGCTGGTGGTGACCGTGGCGGGCCTGGCGACCGGCTTGTCGGTCGGCATGGATCTCGGCACATTGCTGGAGACCTTCGGTGAAAAATTCGTCAACAGCCGTTCGCTGGCGACCTTCCTGTTGATCCTGCCGGTCATCGGGCTGCTTGAAAGCTATGGCCTGAAAGAGCGGGCGCAGGACTGGATCGCCAGCCTGGCCAATGCTACCTCGGCACGCATCCTGATGCTGTATTTCGTATTGCGCCAGTTCCTCGGCGCGCTCGGCCTCACCTACATCGGCGGCCAGGCGCAAACCGTACGGCCCTTGCTGGCGCCCATGGTGGAAGGCGCCGCAGTCGCTAAATACGGCGAACTGCCGGTCCCGATCCGCGACAAGATCCGCGCCCATGCCGCCGCCTGCGACAATATTGCCGTGTTCTTCGGCGAAGACATTTTCATCGCCTTCGGCGCGGTGCTGCTGATGGACGCCTTCCTCAAGGAAAACGGCATCACCAATATCGAACCGCTGCATCTCGGCCTGTGGGCCATCCCGACCGCCATCGCCGCGCTGATCATCCACATGACGCGCCTGACCCGGCTCGACGCCAGCATCCGGCGCGACGTCGAAGCCTGGCAAAAATCCGCAGGCCAGGAGGTGGCAGCATGAAGACCCTTCTCACCATCAACGAGATTTATTACCTGGTCGGCATCATCGTCATGCTGCTGGTCGGCATGACATTGCGCGACAAAGGCAATCCGAAACGCCTGACCACGGCCTTGTTCTGGTTCCTGTTCGGCGCGGTGTTCCTGTTTGGCGACATGCTGGTAGCCGGGCTCGGCAAGCCGCTGGCCTACCGCGTCATCGGCAGCGTGGTCGTGGTGATTTCCCTGATCGCCGGTTGCGGCCTGCTGTCGGCCGGTTCTTACAAACAACGCAGCGCCGAAGAACGCCAGGCATCGGCCAACCGTTTCGGCAACTGGATCTTCCTGCCGGCGCTGCTGATCCCGCTGATCACGGTCCTGTGCACCGTGCTGCTGAAGAATGTCTCGGTCGGCGGCGTCTACCTGCTCGACCAGAAGCAGTTGACGCTGGCGGCGCTATGCGTTGCCAGCGTCTGCGCCATCCTGGCCGGCTGGAAACTGACCGGCGGCACGCCGCTGCAGGCCGTGCGCGAATCGCGCCGGCTGGTCGACGCCATCGGCTGGGCCGCGATCCTGCCGCAGATGCTGGCCATGCTGGGCGGCGTGTTCGTCGCCGCCCAGACCGGCAAATCGGTGCAGGAAGTAGTCACCCTGTTCGTCAATCCCGACAACCGTTTCATGCTGGTCGTGATTTACTGCGTCGGCATGGCCTTGTTCACCATGATCATGGGCAACGCTTTTGCCGCCTTCCCGGTGATGACCGCCGGCATCGCGCTGCCGTTCCTGATCACAGGCCAGCACGCCGATCCGGCGCCGCTGGTCACCATCGGCATGCTGGCAGGTTATTGCGGTACGCTGATGACGCCGATGGCCGCCAACTACAACATTGTGCCGGCGGCGCTGCTGGAACTGACCGACAAATACAAGGTAATCAAGATACAGATCCCTACGGCGTTGACGCTGCTGGCCGCCAACGTACTGTTGATGTACTTCATCGCATTCCGCTAAGGAGATACCATGCACCTGACCCTTGACCAGGTTTCCGCCTTCGCGCGCTTGCCCTTGCGTTCGCTGCGCCACGAGTACCCTAACCACATCATGCATGTCTTGAACGGCCCGCAGGATGCGTTGTCGCCGCGCGCCCTGCACCCGGTGTTCTACGGCTGCTACGACTGGCACTCGGCGGTGCACGGCTACTGGCTGCTGGCGCGCTGCGCTCGGCTGTATCCGGCTCTGCCGCAGCAGGAAGAGATCGCGGTGCTGTTCGACGACCACTTCACCGCCGCCAACATGCAGCAGGAACTGGCGTATTTCCAGGCGCCGGGACGGGTCTCCTTCGAACGTCCCTACGGCTGGGCCTGGATCATGGCGCTGGCGCAGGAACTGGAAACCTGGCAGCACCCCAAGGCCAAGGCCTGGCTGGCGGCGATGGAGCCGCTGACGGCCGAAATACGCAGCCGCGTGTTCAGCTATTTCGCCAAGCTCAGTTATGCGATCCGGGTCGGCACCCACTACAACAGCGCGTTCTCCTTGAAGCTGATACTCGATTTCGCGCGCCACCGCAACGATACGGAACTGGAAAGCGCCGTCGTCAATGCCGCTTGCCGTTACTTCATGGGCGACAGCAATTACCCGGCGCACTACGAACCGGGCGGCGACGAATTCCTGTCGGCGGCGCTGACCGAAGCCTTGCTGATGGCGGACGTGCTCGAGGCTGATGTGTTCGTCGACTGGTTCGCCCAGTATTTGCCGACGCTGGCCGATATCGACCGCCTGATGAATCCGGCCGACGTCAGCGACCACAGCGATCCCAAGATTGCCCATCTGAACGGCTTGAACCTGAGCCGCGCCTGGTGCATGAAGCGGATCGCCCGGCGCCTGCCGGAAAACGACCCGGCTGCCGCCACGCTGGCCGCGGCGGCGCGGCGCCATATAGAAGCCGGCCTGCCGCATGTCGTCAGCGGCGAATACGCCGGCGAGCACTGGCTGGCGACATTTGCCATGCTGGCGATGGAAACAGTCAACTAAGACGGAACAGCACATGACCCGGCACACAATTTTGCTCACCGGTTTCGAGCCGTTCGAACAGGAGCCGCTCAATCCGTCGTGGGAGGCGGTGCGCGCGCTGGACGGCTGGCCATGCGCCGGCGCCCACGTTGCGGCGCGCCAGCTGCCCTGCGTGTTCGGCCAGGCATTGCAAGTGCTGGAGCAACTGATGGAAGAACTCAAGCCGGCCCTGGTGATCTGCGTCGGCCAGGCCGGCGGCCGCAGCCAGATGTCGCTGGAACGGGTAGCGATCAATGTCGACGATGCGCGGATCGCCGACAACGCCGGCCGCCAGCCGATCGACCAGCCGATCCGCAGCGACGGCCCGGCAGCGTATTTTTCAACGCTGCCGATCAAGGGCATGGCCAAGGCGATGCGCGCTGCCGGCATCCCCGCGGAAGTGTCGCAGACCGCCGGCACTTTCGTTTGCAACCATGTGTTCTACGGCTTGATGGACCGGCTGGCGGCGCATGCACCCGCAGTGCGCGGCGGCTTCATCCACATCCCCTACATTCCATCGCAGGCAGCGCGCCATCCCGGCCAGCCCAGCCTGGCGCTGGAAACGCTGATCGAAGGTTTGCGCATCGCACTGCAAAGCGCCATGACCTTGCAGCAGGATGTGGCGGAAGGCGGCGGCCAGCTGCACTGATTGCAGCAGGTGCGGATTGCGTTAATTTCCTGATGCCGCGCAGGCGATCTTGTATCATTGGCTTAACGGGGACAGGCCCTAGCTACAGGAAACCGTATGTCGGAAACTCAAGTCGTGGTCGTCAGTCCCGAAGGCGAGTTATATGCCGGGAGCGCCGGGTTGGTCACTCTGCCGGGCATCGCCGGCTCGCTCGGCATCTTGCCCGGCCACACGCCGCTGCTGACCCGCCTGAGGCCGGGCGCGGTCCATATCAAGCGCGTGAGCGGCGAAGACGATTACATTTATGTCGCCGGCGGCTACGCCGAAATCCAGCCGCACTCCGTCACCATCCTGGCCGACACTGCGATCCGCGGCAAAGACCTCGACGAAGCCAAAGCCACCGCGGCCAGGCAGCAGGCCGAGGAACGTTTGCAAAACCAGGCATCGAATATCGACTACGCCATCGCGCAAGCCGAACTGGCGGAAGCCACGGCGCAACTGGCGACGCTGGCGCAGATGCGGCGCGGTAAATAAGCTGGTTAGGCGCCGGGCGCCTTGTCGCAGGTCGCCGTGATCGCGGCCCAGGCGGCCAGGCCAGGCCTATCGCGGCTGTGGCCTGTCTTGGCCCGGCCGGCCTGGCCTGTTGCCGCCAGGCGGCCTCGCCCCTTGCGGCGGGCGATGTCCACCGCCGAAGCCCGGCGGCCGTGGCCTGCCGGGCGCTGCGCCAGGCGGTTTCGGGAACGGCCTCGGCGGCGGCCGCACCACTACCGGCGGACGCGGACGATGGTGCGGACGATGCGCCCAGTGCGACTGCTGCCGGTACCACGGACGTCCGCGATAATTCTGCCCCCAGTAAGCGCCGATGCTGAAAGCGATGATCGGCAATCCGATGGCGCTGCCGTAAGTGATCAGCGGCACCTGGCTGCCCTGGTAGGGATAGTTCAGGTTCTGCGCATACACCCAGCCGCGGTTGCCGTCGGGGAGCGACACATCGCACCAGCTATAGCCGTTGATACAGCCGGCCACCGTTACCGGAGTGCCGGGCCGCAGCTGGGCCACCAGCGGATAATCGCGCGCCGGCCCGGCGCGCAGGTTGACGTTCTTGCTGGTGAATGCCTGCTGCTGGGCGATTGCCGCAACAGGCAGGCCGAGGCAGGCAACTGCAATCAGCGGTAACAGACGGATGCGAAACATGACCACCTCCAATGGATTGACAATCGATGCCGGGCGCAGCCAAGAATACCGCGAAAATTACCTCATGGAAATATGCGATTCACTGATACCCGCTATCGCGCAGCATGGCAATGAATAGCCGCAAGGTGGCCGGCATCTGGCGCCGGCTCGGGTAATAAAGGAAGAATCCCGACATCGGCGGGCACCACGCATCCAGCACGCGCAGCAGGCGGCCTTGCTCTATCGATTCCTGCGCCTGCGCTTCATACACATACGCCAGGCCGATGCCGTCGAGCGCGGCGCGCAGTATCAGTTCATCGTCGTCCAGCAGCAAAGGGCCGTCGACCGCAATCGCCAGCGGCTCGCCGTCTTTGCTGAACTCCCAGGCATACACCGCGCCGCTGGGGAAGCGGCGGCCGACGCAAGCATGCTGTTTCAGTTCCTGCGGCTGCCGCGGCAAACCCCGGCGCGCCGCATACATGGGCGAAGCCACCACGATCAGGCGCACCGGCGGCCCCAACGGCAAGGCGACCATGTCCTGCGCCAGGCTCTCGCCGAAACGGATGCCGGCATCGAAGCCGCCGGCGACGATATCGACCAGGCCGTCATCGGTCACCACTTCCAGCCGAATCTGCGGATAAGCCGCCAGGAAACGCGCAAACAACGGCGCCAGCAGCAACCGCGCCGCCGGCCGTGGCACGTTCAGGCGCAGGGTGCCGCGCGGTGTGTCGCGGAAATCGTTGAGCTGGTCGAGCGCTTCGCCGATCTCGCGCAACGCCGGCTCCAGCCGCAGCAGTAGCTGCTGCCCGGCTTCGGTCGGCGTCACGCTGCGCGTGGTGCGGTTGAGCAGGCGCACCGCCAGGCGCGTTTCCAGCGTCCGTATGGCATGGCTCAGGGCCGACGCGGAAACGCCGCACTCGAGGGCGGCCTTGCTGAAACTGCGATGGCGGGCGACACACGCAAACGCATCCAGTTCGCTGAGATCGGGTTTATTCATTCATGAATTATTTTCAGTATTTCACTGAATATAGCATGGCTTATCACTTGCAATGATGGGGAGGATACTGGCTTCAATCCCATTACGAAAGGAATCTTCCATGAAAACCCGCACATTAGGCCGCAACGGCCTGCAAGTCTCCGCACTCGGCCTCGGCTGCATGGGCATGAGTTTCGGCTACGGCGGCGCCGATGACGCGCAGTCTGTCCGCACCCTGCAGCATGCGGTCGAACTGGGCGTAACCCATTTCGATACTGCCGAAGTCTACGGTCCCTATATCAATGAAGAACTGGTTGGACGCGCGCTCAAGGCAGTCCGCGGACAGGTCACCATCGCCACCAAGTTCGGCTTCAGGATTTCGCCGCATGGCGAAGGCGTGGCGCGCATGGCCGGCGTCGACAGCCGGCCGGAACATGTACGGACCGCCGTCGAAGGTTCGCTCAAGCGCCTGGGGCTGGAAACCATCGACCTGCTGTACCAGCACCGGGTCGATCCGCAAGTCGCCATCGAGGATACGGTAGGCGCGATGGCCGAGCTGGTGCGTGCCGGCAAAGTACGCCACCTGGGCCTGTCGGAAGTCTCCGCCACCACCCTGCGGCGCGCCCATGCGGTGCATCCGATCGCTGCCGTGCAGTCCGAATATTCCTTGTGGAGCCGCGACCAGGAAAATGAAGTGCTGCCGGCTTGCGTAGAACTGGGCGTGGGTTTTGTGCCATACAGCCCGCTCGGCCGCGGTTTCCTGACCGGCAAATTGAACACCACGCAAGGACTGGCGGCCGACGACTACCGTCGTACGCTGCCGCGTTTCCAGGACCAGGCGATGCAAAGCAACCGCGTCCTGCTTGAAGCGCTGGTGACGCTGGCCGGCCGCCGCGGCTGCACGCCGGCGCAGCTGGCGCTGGCCTGGCTGCTGGCGCAAGGCGAGCAGATCATGCCTATCCCCGGGGTCAGGCAAATCAAGCATCTGGAAGAGAATGTAGCGGCGGCTGATATCGTGCTGCGGACCGACGAACTGGCTGCCATCCGCGCCGCGCTGCCGGACGAAAAAATCGTCGGCCAGCGCTACGGCGCAAAGGAGCTGGAGATGATCAATCTTTGACCGGGCAGGCTTGCCCAGCTGGGCAAGCCGTTTGTTTACTGCTGGCCGTTCACCGCCATTGTGAACGATCAGTAGTTAATGAGACAAATCTACCTATTCGACGCATTTTTATTCATTAATTAGCGAGACAAATTCAATAATTAACGAGACAATTTCGCATCAACGCGGCTCTTTTCCTAGGCAATCAGCGATTTTGAGTAAAAAAAGTCAAGCGCCGAATCGTCCTCACTGATTCCCCAGTAAAGGCCAACTTATACGAGCAACGGATCACACGGTCCATCACAGCACCAGCGGCAAAAAGCTGTCGACCGGCCACGCACGCGGCAAGGTACTCATTCGCACTAGTAACTAAAGGAGAGATTCATGCATCAAGGCCCACAAGTCGTACTGGTCAATGCACTCAGGGCGCTTGGATTGGCCGCAAAGGCAGCCACGGCGGCGTAGACGTCAACTCCTTCGCTGGAGGTGTCGTGGTAGGAGCGAACAGGCGCAATCGACGTAATCGTCGCTGCCTGATCGCAAAAAAGGAGTGGCGCGAAGACCACCCTAATCGGAGACTATCAAGAAAAACATTTCAATATTAATTGGCGGCGCTGTTGCACCGTCAAGGGAAGTGGCTCCGGATCTCACTCGCGATATCGGCGCCGTTCTCTTCCAGCGCAAAATGTCCGGTGCTGTAGTAGCGGACATCGGCTGCAGGAATCAAGGTCTTGACGATGTCGCCGCCATTGGGCGAAAAAATAGGATCGTTGCGTCCCCATACGACCAGCGTGCGCGGCTGCCGGGCCTTCAGATAGGCCTGCCAGACCGGATACAGCGCCAGGCTCGACGGTATATCGATTTGCAGATCGGTCATAATGCGGCGCTTTTCCGGATCGTTCAATGCATAGGCGTCAACCGCCCAGGAATCGGGGTTGAGTTGCTCAGGATGGGCGGCGCCGTACTGATGCAGCAGATTCGAGGTTGCCTGTACGACGCGTGCCTCTATCGCCGCGCGCTTCTCGGGCGTCACCGGACCGGCTGCATTGGCCTGGATTGCGGCAAGCCGCTTGGTATCCCAGCCGTCGAGCGAGACAGGCGTATTCTGGACGATCAGTCCGCTCACGCGTTCCGGATTCCTGACCGCCATGCGCATTCCGACAGGGCCGCCGAAATCCTGCATGTAAAGAATGTTATGGGAAAGATTGAGCTTGGCGGCAAAATCCGTCATCACGGCAGCAAGGTTATCGAAGGTCGGTTTGAATTTTTCCACTGAAGGTGCTTCGCTGGCACCCATGCCTGGATAGTCCGGCGCCACCAGATGGAAACGGTCCGCCAGCAGCGGTATCAGGTCCCGGAACATCGACGACGACGAGGGAAATCCATGCAGCAAGAGCAAGGTCGGCGCGTTCGGATTGCCAGCTTCCCGATAAAAAATGTCGATATTGTCGACAGTGGCATGGCGATAATGAACCGTTGGTGCGTCAGCAGCCTCACCGGCAACCGGCATAGCAGCGGTCGTCACTAGCATCAGAGCTGCCAGTTTTGCGTTGATTCTCATTCATTGATCTCCAATGGGTTTCCTGCAAATTAATAGCCGTCCGTCTCCGCCCTCAGGCGGATCAGACGAGTGAGTCGACAACTCCGCCGTCCACCCGCAATGCAGCTCCGGTCGTGGCGGAAGCCTGGGGCGAGGCAATGTAGACAACCATGTTGGCGACCTCCTCGACTGTCGCCGGACGCTCAATAATGGAAGTAGGACGATGTGTTCTGACGAATGCGATACCGGCCTCTTCAAAGGACCCGCCTGCATCGACTTGCTGCTTGAGCATCTGCGCAGCTCCTTCCGAAAAAGTCGGGCCGGGCAGGACCGAATTGACCGTCACGCCGGTTCCAGCCATGCGCTTGGCAAGTCCACGCGCAAGCGCGACGTCGGCGGTCTTGCTGACACCATAGTGGATCATTTCGACCGGTATGTTGAAAGCTGACTCCGAACTGATGAAAACGAACCGCCCCCAGGCTGCGGCCGCCATTCGTGGCAGATAGGCGCGCGCGAGACGCACGCCAGCCATCACGTTGACTTGCCAATGGCTGTCCCAAGCGGCATCGTCGGCCTCAAAGAAATCCGCCGGCTGGAAGATACCGAGATTGCTCACCACAATATCGGCTTTCGGCTCGGCCGCGATAAGCGCGGCGCAACCGTTCGCGTCGCCGAGATCAATCGCATGGCCGCGCGCCCTGCCTCCCAAGCGGGCTACCGCAGCTTCCACTTTGTGCACGCTGCGGCTATTCACGATCACTTGCGCACCCGCCTCCTGCAACCCGCGGGCAATAGCAAATCCTATGCCTTCAGTGGAGCCGGTCACAAGGGCGATCTTTCCGGAAAGGTCAATATTCACTGCAATACTCCTTTAATGATTTAAAAATATATGTGCAATTACACACCATACTGCAATTTAAAATTGGAAATCCCCCTACACTGCCAATCGCCTACCGTTTTTACCGTTCAGCAGCAGAATTTTTCTCTATCATTCTCGTAGCATCAGGAAATCCACAAAGCAAACATCTTGGAGCGCGCCACAGAACTGGTATCGCGATGGCTGAGCAGCCAAAGATCTCTGTGCACTTCCACGGCAGCATTCATTTTTCTTACTAGATCAGTAATGCATTGGTGAGCACGTCCGGGAAATTCAACGACGCGTTTGCCATTGCAGGCACAATTGGCAACTCCAGAACAGCATTTCTCGGTCATTTGCGCCGCTCGGACGCATGGCAAAACCGGCTCGTCCAATTGTTCCAGCATGCCTCCCGGGAAATCGGGAGACATGCGGGCCCTTGCAGAAGGAGCCGTCTATTTCTTAGTCAAGAAAGGTGCGGACATGAGTAAGGAACAAGTCGGGATACTGATACAACGACCCGTGATTCGTGTCTGGATAGACAATCAACTGGGCGTTCGGCAATGATTGCTGGAGGTTGAATGAATTGATGGTGTAGTGAACGATGTCGTTGCTGCCGCTGATCACCAGCGTCGGTTGCGAGATTTTCTTCAGATAGTCGCCCGCATTGGCGGACGGAGCGCCCCAAGCAGCAAATGCGGCGACCTGCGCCGGCGCGACCTTGTCGTTGATATCACCATCGCGATTGACGGTGCGCGCGCGCAAACGCTTCAAGAATTCGCGGCCGGCGGCTTGGCTTTTTGGCGTTGGTGTGAAGAACACATCTAGCAACAGCTCGTCAGGCACCTCGTGCTTTTTGGCGAGGGCCGCCTGGAATTCAGGTGTCAGCGTCGCCATGCCGACGCCGCCGCGCGGACCGCTGCCAACGATGATAAGACGACGAACCAGTTCCGGGCGTTCCAGTGCTACTTCCTGCGCAACCAAGCTACCCAACGAGAAACCGAGTAAGTCGGCCTTTTTAATGCCCAACGCAGTCATGAGATTGATGGCGTGCGCTGCCATGCCTTCGATGGTTTTCGGTACTTCTCCGTCCGAGCTTGCTACGCCGGCGTTGTCGAATAGGACAACCTGGCGATCACGAGCGAGGCCGTCGACGACCTTGGGATCCCAGCTGTCCATGTTGCCGACAAAATGCTGCAGCATGATCAGAGGCACACCCTTGGCTTTTCCAAAACGCCGGTAGGCGAGTTTGGTACCGTTGGCGTCTATGAATTGCGTCGGCGCAGTTTGATGCGTATATGCTGTTTTTGCCGATGTATCCGCCGCAACGGCAACTGGAGTGAAAACAAAAGAGGAAAGCGCGAATGCGGCGGCGAACACTGAGGCGCTAAGCAGCGCTTTTTTGCTGAAAGAAGTATGCATGTCAGTAAGTAAAAAGGAAGCGATTGTGAAACGCTGCTTCCGACGCGCGGAAGCAGTATTTAAAAAAACTGCAACAGCTGGCTCAGAAACCCAGGCGGCGCAAATCTTCCGCAACGAACATTTGTCCACTGCGATTCTTGACTGCCGGAAGCTCGGACACCTTCATGCGCCATGCCAACAGCGCGGTCAGTTCCGGCGCAATCGGAATGCCTGCGGCATCAGCGAATGCAAGACCGGCGAAGACAGTAATGTCAGCCATCGAGAATTGCTGACCAGCGATGAAGCTGCTGTCGCGCAGCACCTTATCGAAATAGGCCATGGCTTGTAACGCCTTGTCGCGTTCGCGCTCACCCCATTCCTTGCGGTGCGCCCATTCCGGACTCTTGTATTTTTGCAGGTCGCTGCCCAGTCCTTGGGTGGCATAGTGGAAATAGATGCCCACGGCGTCCAACAAGCCGCTTTCCGCACGGCGCTGCATCATGTGGATCAGCGCTTTTTCCTTCGGCGTGCGGCCTGTCAATACCGGATTTCCATCCAGATTGTCGAGGTACTCGGTGATGGCCGTGCTTTCCGCAATCAGCGTGCCGTCGTCCAGCTCCAGAAGCGGCAGGACGCCTGAAGGGTTTTTCGCCAGAAACGGCGCCTGCTTGTGCTCTGCGCCGATCAGATCAACGGATTCGAAAGTCACCTGCGCGTCGAGCCCCTTCTGGGCCAGGACGATGCGTATGCGAGCCGGATTGGGAAAGCCTGGGCGGTCATAAATTTTCATTTTTAAAACTCCTTATATATCTATCGGTAGGTAAACAATAAAGGGGTATAATGCGCTCGTCAACAACTATCTATCGATAGAGAGGTTTTTCGCATGAATGCAACAGATACCAGAGAGAAGATCATGAGCGTCGCCCGCAGAACGGTGCAGGCGCATGGCTACAACGCACTCAGTTTCAGAGACCTGGCGGCGGAAGTCGGCATCAAGAGCGCGAGCGTTCACTACCATTTCCCGACCAAGGGAGATCTGGGCGCCGAACTGGCGCGCCGCTATACGGAAGACGGCCGCGCCTACCTGAGCGATGTGATATCCGGCAATAACGATCTGCGTTCCTACATGAAAAAATACACCGACATCTTTCGCTCGGCGTTGATCGACGACAACCGCATGTGTCTGTGTGGCATCATGACGGCGGAGCACGACGACCTGCCGCCGGAAGTGCGCGCCGAAGTAAATCGCTTCAATGAAGTCAATATCGACTGGCTCACTGAACTGCTCTCCTTGGAGGTGTCTGATCCGAAACAGAAAAAGGCCGTCCGGCGCCGAGCACTCGGCATCTTTGCGGCGGTGGGGGGAGCCCAGCTGATTGCGCGCGGACAAAACGATGTCACGGTGTATGACGATGTCATCGAGAGCTACCGTGCGGCCGGGCTCATTCCGTAACGCCGGACTGCGCCGTCCGCCAGAGCTTCTCGTATGAAAAATGCTGCTCCGGACAATATCTTTTGCCCAGAGCAGCGTGCCTCCCCCTTTAACTTGTTTTTTTCCTTCGCACCTCACAGCGCGCCTGAACGGCGTCCCTGCCTAGGCAATCACCTTTGCCGGAAGCACCACGCGCGACAACTGGCCGCCTGCGGCGACTTGCTGCATCTCCTGCGTATCGATCATCGAGTACGGAAAGACGGGTGCAATCGCGCTTACCGCATCGAGACGCTTGAGATGATCCGCCGACAGCACCACCCTGGAAGCCGCCAGATAAGAATCCAGCTGGTCTACAGTACGCGGTCCGATGATCGGCAAGGTATCCTTCGACACCACCCAGGCAACAGCGACTTCGGCGGGCGACACGCCAAGCTCGGCCGCAATTGCCAGCGTTGCGTCCACAATGGCCGTGCGTTGGGCGGAGTCTTCCTTCTGGAATACCGCGCCGCCCAGTGCTTCCAGGCGCCCCTTTTCGCCTCGACGATATTTTCCCGACAACAGCCCGCCGCCCAGCGGCGACCAGCTCGCCATCCCCAGTCCCAGCGCCTGGCCTGCTAGCAGCAGTTCATGTTCGCTGGAGCGCTGCACTAGGCTATGCTCGAACTGCAAGCCGGCCAGCCGGGACCAGCCACGCACTTCCGCAATCGTTGCGCCGCGCGCTGCGCGCCAGGCTGGGAAATTCGACAGGCCCGCGTAAAGAATCTTCCCGCTGCGCACGAGATCTTCAAGACCGATCATGATTTCTTCAATCGGCGTCATACCGTCGGCAAAGTGCACCCAGTACAGATCGATACGATCGGTGCGCAAACGCTTGAGGCTGCCCTCCACCGACAACCGCATCGTAAGCCGGCTGTTGCCTGTCGCTAGGACGCCGGCATTGGGCGACGACGCCTGCGTGTATTTGGTGGCAATCACAAACTGGTCCCGTCGCCCTGCCAATATCTGTCCGAGGAATTCTTCCGACTCTCCGAATTGATACACATCAGCGCAATCGAGGAAGTTGCCACCCGCCTCGGCATACTTGTTGAGAATCTTCGTCGACGTTGCCAGATCGGCGCCATGCCCCCAGCGTTGTCCGAAATTTGCGGTGCCGAGCACCTGCTCGGAGACCCGTAGGCCGGTATGTGTTCCAAATAAGCGAAGTCGCATTATTTTTCCTCCTTCAATATCGGCATGAACGCAGCAAAAGCGCTCGCCGCCGTGTCCTTCGGAGTCAAGGCGTTATTCGTTGTGGAGCCGCCGATGTAACGTTCGATGATTTTCCAGTTGTTGCCGCTGCGGCGCAGACGGTCGCGCATGGGCGAGTACAGCCAGATCGCCGGCAAGCCACTGTCACTGTGCATCACCTGGCCTGCGCCTAAGACAGCAGCGTCTTCAGGGCTGGCGTGGCGAACCAGCAGATTCTGGTAACGCACGACCACGCCGTCCTCATCCGGGTCGACGATGTGATTGGTCGCATGCCTGCTCACTCCCGGAATCAGGTACGGATAGTCATGCTCGAAGAAATGCCTGATTCCGGCGTGGCCGCTGATCGTACCGTGGAAGTGATACGCCACGGCGTCGGGAAAGAAAGAATCGATCATCGCCTCCACATCCCAGGTTTCAAAGAACCAGTTGACTCTGTTTACAAAATCCACTGCGCTTGCGCGATCAGCGGGATCAAGCTCGCTTGTGCGAGCAATACGGGGAAACGCTGTCATTGTCAGAACTCCTTTTCATTACATCAGATAAAAACAAACAGTGATGGAATTTGATGTGTAATTACACATCAAGCATCAAAAAAAATTGACTTGCTACTCCGAAAAAACAACATCGAGGATAGTGCCGCGCAAATCTGCCGCACGTTCTTTCCCAGCGTATTCTTCAAATTCCTTTTGCGCGGCGCGCCAATACGGCTCAGCTTCAAAATGCTTGCTCCTACCTTCGGCAGACAAGGAGAATTCCAGCGTCGACTTGGGGCCATGTGCCTCGCAGAGCAATAAGCCTCCATCGCGCAGCGGCTTTAGGGCTCGCAACAAGGTTGTGCGCTCCATCACCATGAATTCAGCAAGCGTTGCGATAGAAATTGCCGGATGCTGATCGACAAGCGCAAGCACGGAAAATTGCGAAATGGACAAGCCAGATGCCGATAGGTGACGATCGTAAAGACGCGTCAGATACCGTGCACTGCGGCGCGCAGCAAGGCAATGGCACAAATCCGGCCCACTCAAGTGTTTCATCCAGCAATTATGCTGTGCAACTGCACATCATGTCAATTAAATTTCCAAAAAAATGAAATCTCCGAGCCTTTCACCAAGTTGCGATACGCACCAATACCAGTGGGCCGACCATGCAATTTGTACCGGTAAAGTCGGTTGAGCAGCAAGACATGAGAACGGCTCAAGCTGAAACGCGCGCTGCCCCATGGGCGCAGTGTATAGATTCCGTTATCGCCGATACGTAGACGGGGCAATGTGCCTATCGAAACCCATATCTTGCGCTGAAATTTCGCTGGCGTAGTTGAAGCTGGTGACAGCAATACAGAGGGATTGTCGCGGTAATTGCTATCAAGAACGCGCGACAGGTGCAGAAGCAGGGAGGGCTGCTTTCGGCGAATTAATCGGTTTGGGAATGCTAAATCGCCGAACCAATCAATCCGCCAAGAGCTTTCACCCTTGGGAAAAGCATAAATTGGAGGTAAGTCATTGTTATTCAACGATTTATTGTTTCAAAATTGTCTCACAACATCTGAATTTGTCTCGCTAACTTCTAATTTGTCTCATTAACTACTGATTTTTCACCGCCATGCCGGCATCATGCGCCTGCTGGTCGGCATGGTAGGAACTGCGCACCATGGCGCCCACCGCGGCGTGCGCGAAGCCCATCTTGTAAGCTTCCTCTTCATACATCTTGAATACGTCAGGATGCACATAGCGCCGCACCGGCAAGTGATTCCCGCTCGGCATCAGGTACTGGCCGATGGTCAGCATGTCGACATCGTGGGCGCGCATGTCGCGCATGACTTGCAAGACTTCTTCATCGGTTTCGCCGAGGCCGACCATGATGCCGGATTTGGTCGGCGTGTTCGGATGCAGGGCCTTGAAGCGTTTCAGCAGGTTCAGCGAATATTCGTAGTCGGAACCTGGCCGCGCTTCCTTGTACAGGCGCGGCGCGGTTTCCAGGTTGTGGTTCATGACGTCGGGCGGCGCCAGGTTGAGGATTTCCAGCGCGCGGTCCATGCGGCCGCGGAAGTCCGGCACCAGGATTTCGATGCGGGTGTTCGGCGACAGCGCGCGCACGTGGCGGATGCACTCGGCAAAGTGGCCGGCGCCGCCGTCGCGCAGGTCGTCGCGGTCGACGCTGGTGATCACGACGTAATTCAGTTTCAGCGCAGCGATGGTCTTGGCCAGGTTTTCCGGCTCATTGACGTCAAGCGGATCGGGACGGCCGTGGCCGACGTCGCAGAACGGGCAGCGGCGGGTGCACTTGTCGCCCATGATCATGAAAGTGGCGGTGCCCTTGCCGAAACATTCGCCGATGTTCGGGCAGCTGGCTTCTTCGCATACCGTGACCAGGCTGTTGGCGCGCAGGATGTCCTTGATTTCGTAGAAACGCGACGATGGCGAGGCCGCCTTGACGCGGATCCAGTCCGGCTTTTGCAAACGCTCGATCGGGATGATCTTGATCGGGATGCGTGCAGTCTTGCTGGCGCCCTTCTGCTTTTCGGATGGATTGTAGCTGGCGGCGGCAACGCTGGCTTCGGCAGGCAGCGACGGCGTGGTTTCTGTGGTCATGGTCTAGGCGTTTCCTTGCGGGAGTCCCGGGAAGGGACTCAGTTAAAACGGTCAATCAGTTTGTGAGCAAGCGCTAACTGCATCTCAGAGAGAGCTATATCAACGCCCAGTGTTTTCATATCGACGGTGGCGAGGCCTTCGTAGCCGCACGGGTTGATCCAGGAAAAAGGCTCCAGGTCCATGCTGACATTGAGCGACACACCGTGGTAAGTGCAGCCGCTGCCCCTGACTTTCAAGCCGAGGGCGGCGATCTTCGCACCTTGCCAGGCGCCGTCGGCAATATAAATCCCGGGCGCGCCGGCCTTGCGTTCACCGGCCAGATTATACGCTGCCAGCGTGTCGATCACCGCCTGCTCGATGCCCTGCACGAATTCCCGCACGAACAGGCGGGCGGCGGGACGCCGGCGGCGCAAGTCCAGCAGCAGGTAGATCACTACTTGGCCTGGTCCGTGGTAGGTCACTTCGCCGCCGCGGTCGGTCTGTATCACCGGGATATCGTGCGGCGCCAGCACATGGCCCGGATCGGCGCCCAAACCCAGCGTAAACACCGGCGGGTGCTCGACGATCCAGAGCTGGTCCGGGATATCTGCGGAACGGGAATCGGTGAACGCGCGCATCGCGTCAAAACTGACGGCGTAAGGCTCGACGCCGCGCTGGATGATCTGGGGGCTGGGCGGATGATCGGGGGAACGGAGCTGCTGCACGCTGGACATAAGCGCAAGTGTAACGAAAAAAAGCGGCCGGCGTGCAGAAACGGCTGATACACCGCGGCTGGCACGCCGGCGCGCGGTCAGGTCCTCAGGGGGCCAAGTAAACTCTCGGGAGATTGCCAGTTCGGCAATGCGCGGATGCGTTGCAGCCAGGCGGCCACATGCGGCGGCAGCGCGACTTTGGCGGCGTCGGCCCAGAACAGGTAGCCGCACAGGGAAAAATCGGCGGCGGTCGGCAGCTCATCGATGATGAACGCGCGGCCATCGGCCAGCTCCGCTTCCAGCCTGGCGATATCCACGTCATACCGGCCCTGCAGCCAGTCGACGGCGCCGGCAGGGTATTCCTGCGGCGCAAAGCTGCGCGCCCAGCGCAGCTGCGGCAAACACATGCCGAGCCGGTTGGCTTCCCAGAACAGCCATTCCTGCACGCGCGCCATGCGGCGCGCCGATTCGGCGCCGAAACCGCCCGTGTGCTGCGCCAGGTGGCAAAGGATGGCGTCGGATTGCGCATACGGCTCGCCGTTGTGCACCAGCAACGGTACCTGGCCGAACCTGGCCAGGCTGCGGAACGGCTCCGGCCGCTGGCCGTGCGGCTGGTCGATATCGATTGCCTGGTAATCGTGGACCACGCCGCTGACCGCCAGCATCAAGGCGACCTTGTAGGCGTGTCCCGAATTTGCGTTGCCGTAGAGCGTGATCTCGTCTTGCATGCCGGACATCAGGTCAGCAGGCTACAGGACGGGCGCCCAACGGCTTGCCGAGGCCGGCGCGTGCGCTGGAAGCCGGCAGGCGGGTCGATTGCCGCTGGATCTGCACCACGCTGTTGCCCTTGACGGCTTCGATGACGATATGGCTGTCGGCGGCAACGTTGAGGAACTGCCCGGCATGCAGCCAGTAGTCGTCGCCTTGTCCTGCCACCGTCACCCAAACGCGGCCTTGCATGATCTGCAGGGTCTGGGCCACCGGAGCGGTGACCGACATGGCTTGGCCGGCGCCTATGGACAACGATTCGTTAGCTAATAATTTTCTCATGATGTCACTCCTTGAAACTGCTGGTATATTGGATGCCACATCAGCCGCTGAACCGCTTGATATAGACATTCCTTGTTTCTACAGAGTCATTCTAGCCGTGCGGTAGGCGCTTGCAAAACGAGTAATTTTCCTTCCCCTTATTAATTTTCCTCACATAACATGGCTGATCTCAGAAAACTGCCGAACCTCTCCGCCCTGCGCGCCTTCGAGGCCGCCGCCCGCAACGACAGCTTTTCGCGCGCGGCCGAGGAAATCTATGTGACGCCAGGTGCGATCAGCCATCAGATCCGGGCCCTGGAGCAGGAGCTGGGCATCATGCTGTTCAGCCGCCACGGCAAGCGGATCACGATCACCGAGCAGGGGCAGCGTTTTGCCGCCGTCATCCGCAAATCCCTGAATGAAATCGCATTTGCCGCCGAAGCCTTGAAGATGGACGCCAAGCAGAAGCGCCTGACGATTTCCGCCCTGCCCTCGTTTGCCGCGCGCTGGCTGGCGCCGCGGCTGTGGAAATTCATCGACCTGCATCCCGATACCGAGGTGGTGCTGCAGTCGAGCAACCACCTCAACGACTTGGAACGTGAACCTATCGACGTCGGCCTGCGCTACGGCCTGGGGCATTACCCGGGGCTGGTGGTGGAAAAACTGATGGATGATTTTTACTATCCGGTGGCCAGCCCGAACTACCGCGGCGGCAAGTTGCCGAAAACGCCGCAGGAACTGGAACAGTGCAGCCTGTTGCGGATGGATACCGAATCGTCCTGGCTGCCGTGGTTCGAGGCGGCCGGCATCGACCTGGTGGAGCCGACCGGCGGCTTGCTGATCGAGGACGCCTCGATGCTGCTGCGTTCGGCTTCGGACGGCCTGGGGATTGCATTGACGCGGCACGCGATTGCGCTGCAGGAGATTGCTTCGGGAGAGCTGGTGCGCTTGTTCGACGTCGTCGCGCGCTGCCCGCTATCCTATTATTTCGCCTGCACCAAGGAAGCGATGAGCAAACCGCAGGTGCAGGCTTTCCATCGCTGGCTGCTGGACGAGGTGAGGGCTTTCAAGGCGCAAAGCGAATGGCCCGGGGCGCCCGAGCCATGATTCGCTTTACAGGACCATCTTCACCATCGGATGCGACGACAGCGCCCGGTACAGGTTATCCAGCTGCTCGCGGTTGACGGCATACACATTGGCCGTCAGGCCGGTGTAATTGCCCTTGGACGACGGCCGCACTTCCAGCTTGTCGATATGAAAAGTAGGATCGTGCTGCACCACCACGCCGATGATGGTCTCTGCGAAAGCATCGTGCGTCGGCCCCATGATCTTGATGGGGAACACGCTTGGATATTCGATCAGGCTGTCGGCTGGATCGATTGGCTTGGTCAGGTCGGTCATGGTCTTTACTCTTTAGTGATGTTACTGGCAGGTAGTTTACTCCGTGTAGCGTTTCGTATGTAATGGAGCTCCAGAAATGGTGGATTTTCGTGCCAGGCTAGGCGCAAACCGGAGCGATAGTGGTGCTATCGCGAGGATTTGCAACGACGCATGGCGCGAAAAAACACCGTTTATGAAGTTTCATTACATACGAAACGCTGCACCAGCTCATCGGCGGCATGCAATTCTGCAGGAACGGCTTGTTCAAATGAAAACAGGGTGGAAATTTCCACCCTGCAACCATCCGTCCGGCTATCCGAAAGAAACCGGTTCGTTTCAGGCAGCAGCCTTGGCTTGCTGATAAGCCTCGTATAACTGCTTGTATATGGGGCCGGGAGCGCCGTTTCCAATAGCCTTGCCGTCAATCGACACCACCGGCAGCACTTCCTTGGTGGCCGACGACAGCAGCACTTCATCGGCAGCGAACACCTCTTCGCGCGCAATCCGGCGCGCTTCGAACGGAATGCCGCCGGCGGCGCACAACTCCTCGATCAGGCGGTAGCGGATGCCTTCCAGGATCAGGTTGTCCTTGGGCGGCGCCATCAGCTTGCCGTGCTTGACGATCCAGACATTCGACGACGACGCTTCGGTCAGCCAGCCGTCGCGGAACTGGATCGCTTCCACCACGCCGTGCTCGGCGGCATTTTGCGCCGCCAGCACATTGCCCAGCAGGGAGATCGACTTGATTTCGCAATGCAGCCAGCGCTGGTCTTCCATCGAAACGCAAGGCACGCCGCTGGCGCGCAGCGCGTCGCTCGGCAATACCAGCGGATTGGTCATGATGAACACGGTCGGCGCCAGCGCTTCTTTCGGAAACGCGTGGCCGCGCTTGGCGACGCCGCGCGTGACGTGGATGTAGACCATCTGGTCATGCGCCGGATGGGCGTCGATCACGCCCTGGATCAGCGCCAGCCACTGCTCCCTGTCATGCGGATTTGTAATACTGATTTTCGCCAGGCTGCGGAACAGGCGCGCCAGGTGGTGCTCGGAACGGAACAGCCTGCGGCCGTAGATAGGAATCACCTCATACACGCCGTCGCCAAAAATGAAGCCGCGGTCGAGTACCGGGATGCGCGCTTCGGACAGCGGCGTCATGCTGCCATTAAGATAGACCAGCGGGTCTTGCATGATCGGATTCCTGAAAAAGTAGAGGATTCAATTCTGGCACAGCGCCAGCCTGCAGGGTATGCAAAAAAAGTATGTGGAAGACGGGCGGATGCGCCGCCTCCCCCTTTTCCGGCACGGCAGGATGATTCCGGTGCGATGCGGTAGCATGTGCATACTTCAACTTCGAGGAAGCGCTCCTCCCGCCTTCTTCTCTTACCCCGACCATGACCACCACCCCCGTCCTCACCCGCTGCGCCTGGGCCAATCCCGCCAATCCGCGCTACCTGGCCTACCACGACGAAGAATGGGGCAAGCCCTGCCACGATGAGGTGCGGCTGTTCGAAATGCTGAACCTGGAAGGCGCGCAAGCCGGCCTCAGCTGGGAAACCATCCTCAACAAGCGCGACAACTACCGGCGCGCCTTCGACAACTGGGACGCCAGGAAAATCGCCCGCTACGACCAGGACAAGGTCGCCGCCCTGCTGGCCGACGCCGGCATCGTCCGCAACCGCCTGAAGATTGCCGCCGCCATCAGCAACGCCCAGGCTTATCTCAAGCTGCGCACCGAAGCCGGCGGCCTGGCGCCTTTCCTGTGGGCCTATGTGGACGGCAAGCCGATCCAGAACGAATGGACGCTGCTGGGCGGCAATCCAGCCACGACGCCCTTGTCCGACCGCATTTCCAAGGACCTGGCCAAGCGCGGCTTCAAATTCGTCGGCTCCACCATCATCTACGCCTACATGCAGGCGATCGGCATGGTCAACGACCATTGCGTCGAATGCTTCCGGCACCAGGCGGTGGCAGAGTAATACCGAGAGTCATTGAACGCCGCGAAACTGGCTCAGCCGGCTTAAAGCGGCTTAGTCCGCCTGCCGGTCGTCTGCAGCCGCCAGCAGGTGGGCGACAACCTCGGTCAGCTGCTCGACCAGTTCCGGATCCATGTACTGGTATTCGTCCGGAATATCCAGCACGTGGATGGTCTTGTGCTCCAGCAGGCGCCCGAACTCGGCGACGATGCGGTTCTTGTGCTTTTTCTCCATTACAAAGATCACGTCGGCCCAGCTGATATCGGCAGCGCTGATTTTCCTGCGCGCATTCGGGCTGGTTCCGGCCGAGCGCGCCTGCATCCCGGGCTGGCGCCGCCATACCTGTTCGCCTGTGGGGCTGCGCCATTGGTTGCGGCTGCAGACAAAGAGTAATTTGGTCATGTACCGGTTTGCCGGTGACGGCGATTTATTTATTCTGGCAACATGGTACATCGCGCGCTGCCCCTTTCCGTCTTTACAGCGTTCTGCTACATTGCCGCCATGCCTAAACTGACCTTAGACCGGATCCTGCAATCGCAGGGTTTCGGCAGCCGAAAATATTGCCGCGAGCTGATTGAAGACGGCGAAGTCGTCATCAACGGCGCCGCCGTCACCGACTACAAGTCCACGCCCGACACCGACGGCCTGGTGTTCACCCTGTTCGAGGAAGAATGGACTTACCGCGAACACGTCTATATCGTGCTCAACAAGCCGGCCGATATCGAATGCTCGCGCAAGCCCAGCCACCATCCCGGGGTGCTGAGCATCCTGCCGGAACAATTCAGCTGGCGCGACGTGCAGCCGGTCGGCCGGCTCGACCACGACACCACCGGCCTGCTGCTGATGTCGGACGACGGCAGTTTCATCCATGCCCAGTCGTCGCCCAAGCGGCATGTGCCGAAGCTATACGTCGCCACCACCCACGATCCTGTCACCGAAGAGCTGGTGCAAAGCCTGCTGGCCGGCGTCAAGCTGCATGACGAGCCGCAAACGCTGGCGGCCGTCAGCTGCCGTGTGCTGGGCACGCATGAAATCGAAATCGTGCTGGAACAGGGCAAATACCATCAGGTCAAGCGCATGCTGGTCGCCGCCGGCAACCATTGCTCGGCCTTGCGCCGCACCGCCATCGGCGGCCTGACGCTGGAAGCGCTGGAACTGGAATTGGGAGAATGGTGCTACCTGGAGCCGGAGCACCTGGCCCTGCTGGTGCCTGCATAGCGCAAAAAAAAAGCGCGGGACCTGAGTCCTGCGCTTTTTGCTTCCGGGAATCCCTGGAAATCAGTGTGAACGGATCATGGTGCCGAACGCCTGCTCGGTCAGCACTTCCAGCAACAGCGAATGCTCGATCCGGCCATCGATGATGTGCACCGTATTGACGCCCGACTTGGCCGCATCCAGCGCCGATGAAATCTTCGGCAGCATGCCGCCGGAGATGGTGCCGTCCTTGAACATTTCATCGATTTCGCGGGCCGACAGGTCAGTCACCAGGTTGCCTTGCTTGTCTTGCACGCCAGCAATATTGGTCATCATGATCAGCTTTTCCGCATGCAGGATCTCGGCGATCTTGCCGGCCACGACGTCGGCGTTGATGTTGTAAGCCTGGCCGTCGGCGCCAAAGCCGATCGGCGAAATGATCGGGATGAAGGCGTCGTCCTGCAAGGCTTTGACCACGGCCGGATTGATGGCTTCGATTTCGCCGACAAACCCGATGTCGAGGAATTCGCCCGGCTTTTCCCGGTCCGGCATGCGATATTTGCGGGCGCGGATCAGGCCGCCGTCCTTGCCGGTCAGGCCAACCGCCTGGCCGCCGTAGTGGTTGATCAGCATCACGATATCCTGCTGCACTTCGCCGCCCAGCACCCACTCCACCACTTCCATGGTTTCTTCGTCGGTGATGCGCATGCCTTGCACGAAAGTGCCCTGCTTGCCGATTTTCTTCAGCGCATTGTCGATCTGCGGGCCGCCGCCGTGCACCACCACCGGGTTCATGCCGACCAGCTTCAGCAGGATCACGTCGCGCGCGAAGCCGTGCTTCAGGCGTTCTTCGGTCATGGCGTTGCCGCCGTATTTGACGACAATGGTTTTACCGTGGAATTGACGGATGTAAGGTAACGCCTCGGCCAGAATTTCCGCTTTGATTCCTGGTGCAACGTTGGCAAGATCGTTGGTCAAATCGGCCATGAACAGTCCTACGAGAGAGTTCCGAAAAGCTGGGGGTGCTGCGTGGTCGCGGCGCGGTTCAATACCGGTGGCTAACGACCCGTCGACCTGAAACAGTTTGTCAGAAGAAAGTAAAAGGGTGCAAAGACTGCAACTCTGGGGGAGTTAAAAATCGCTGCGCGATGGATCAGCGCGATTTTACATGGAAATGCGCTTGCTTAGGTACGGCTGACACGCCAATAATCATGCGATGTTGCGTAGATATATCAATGCCGGGAAGATGGTTATCCTGACAGCGGTTTCCCTCACTACGCCCACAAGCCTTCAAAGGATAAACGGAATGGCGCAATGCCCCGCCTGCCGGCAACAGTTCTCCTGCGGCGCCAGCCAGCATGCGAGCCAGCCCTGCTGGTGCAGCCGCCTGCCGCCGCTGGCCGGCGCCAGCCTCACGGTGGCAGGATGTTATTGCCCGGATTGCCTGCAGCGCCTGCTGCGGCACGAACAAAAACGGGAGCACGAACCGGCCGCCGGAAAAACCTCGCCCTAAGGGTTAAGGGCAGCTGCGCACTTCCTGGGCAGGGAAATCCAGCTTGATCTTGTCGAAGGCAAGCTTGGCGTCGCCGCCCAGGTCGCGCAGCTGGAACGCCACCTTGCTGGAGCTGACGCTGCGCGTGCCGACCTTGGCGCCGCTCAAGCCGCGCTTGGCCAGGCTGGCGACCTGCTTTTGCGCCGCTTCGTCGGTCTTGAAAATGCCTAGCGAAATGCCATAGCGCAGCGGACTCGAATCCTGGATCACGAAAAAGTCGCTGATCCCTAGCCGGCGCACCTCGTCGGCCTTGGCGTCGGCCGCTTCCTTGCTGCCCAGCGACGGCAGGTAGACCATGTGGCTGGCCACTTCCTGGGTTTCACGGCGGACAAATTTGACGGCCGGCACGCGCTCCGCCAGCTGGCTCGAAAAACGCCGCGCTTCGGCCGCGGTGAAATTGCCGACTTCGGTGCAGGCCACCGGCGCCAGGTCGGCGGCCGTGGGCGCCGGCGCCAGCGCGGCGCTGGCGAGCGAGGCAACCGCAGCCGGGGCCATAACGTTCTCGGCTGCGGTCATCCTGATCTTGTCCGGCTGCAGCTGCCTGCCGATGCGCGCCGGCTCCCTGCCGTCGCTGTAGAGCGCGCCGAGATAGCCTTTTTGCATGGCAAACAAGGCGGCATTCGCCAATAACAACAGCCAGAAAATTATTTTCAACATAGCTTAAAGAGTTGCCGCGGCAGTTTGTAAACCGATCAATACCAGATTATCAACTGTTTCGTGGGCGATGGACAGGTAGGGCGCCACCAGCGCCGCCGAACCGCCGGCCACGACACAAAGTATATGCGCGCCAGATTGCCGGCCGAGCAACGCAAAGGCCCGTTCGATGGCGCCGACCTGGGCGTTGATGCAGCCGCTGATGATGGCGTCGTCGGTGTTGTCGGCAAACAGCGTGTTGACTTGCACATGGTCCGTCACATGCGGCAATCGCGCGGTGCTGCGCGCCAGCGAGGTCGCCATCAAGCCCAGCCCCGGCAGTATCATGCCGCCGCTGAACACGCCGTCGGCGCTGACCGCATCGATGGTGGTCGCCGTGCCGCAGGTGGCGACCAGCAGGGTCTGCTGCGGAAACAGGCGTTGCGCGCCGAGCGCCGCGGCAAAGCGGTCGCATCCGAGCTGCGCCGGATCGCGGTAAGCGTTGCGCAGGCCGGCCAGCTGCGGCAGCGAAACAAACCAGTGGGGCCGCACGGCGGCGCCGAAAACCGTCTCCAGCAGCGTCTGCAGGCGCTCTTGCACATGCTCGCCGGCAACGTTCGAAACCAGTATGCGCGTCACCGCCAGCTTGCGCCAGCGTTCGCTCAGCGCCACCAGTTCGCCCAGCGCCGCCGAACCGCTGTCGAGCCACGCGCCTGCCAGGTCGCCTGGCTGCGGCATGGCCGTAAGCGCCCATTTGATGCGGGTATTGCCGACATCGATCAACAGCATGCCCATGGTTCAGTCTTCCTTCGGCCGCAATGAAATGTCGCCGGCCATGATCGCAATCGGACTGCTGCCGCCATCGGTTTGCAGCAACAGGCGTCCGATCTGGTCGATGCCCAGCGCGCGGCCTTCGTGCAGCGTCTTGCCCTGGTCCAGGATCAGCACCTGCTGGCCGGCAAACGCATGCAGCCGGTTCCAGCGCTCGACGAAAGCCGCCAGGCCGGCGTTTTCGAATTGCCGCATGGTCTGCGCCAGCGCACTCAGCAGCGATCCGAGCAGCAGGTCGCGGTCCTGCGCCGCCGTCGCCGGCAGGCTGGCGGTGCGGTGCCCGATCTGTTCCTGCAACTGTTCCGGCATGGCGAGATTGATGCCGATGCCGACCACCGCCCAAAGCTGCTGGTCCGGCGCGGTCGCGGTTTCGATCAGGATGCCGGCCAGCTTGCGGCCGCCTTGCAAGACATCGTTCGGCCATTTCAGCTGGACCTCGACGCCGAAATCGGCCAGGGTCTCGGCAATCGCCACGCCCACCGCCAGCGGCAGGCCGACCAGCGTTTGCAGCGGCGCGGCAAACGGCCAGGCCAGCGAAAACGTCAGCGCCGACGACGGCGCCGTCAGCCACGCGCGGCCGGCGCGGCCGCGGCCGGTGGTCTGCGTCTGCGCCGCCAGCAAGGTCGGCGCGCCGAGCGCGCTGGAGCGGTGGCCGCTGGCGACGCGCGCCAGTAGGTCGGCATTGGTGGAGCCGGTCTCGGCCACTACCTCGATCTGGCACTGTTCAGCGTGGTAGCCGGCAAATGCGGTGATGCGGGCGGCCGACAAATGGCTCGCGGGCGAAATTGGTGCAATAAATTGGACAGTCATGCCGCGCATTGTAGCGGGAGTTATGCCGGAATGCGGCTCGCCATGCGCGGGATTCCCCATGAAAACACAATAAAAAACAACGGCGCCGCTAATCCGTATGGCATATTTCTCTGGGAATCGTTAAATCGCTTGTCCGAACGGCGTTGCCGGCCCGGTTTTATCACTGCTGTAATAGTCTGGAAAGCAATTCTCCCTTAAACTGACACGATGCCGAACCCAGATTCCACTACTCCTGTTCTCGATCTTAAAGATGGCAGCCTGGTAGCCGCCCGCGGCAACTGGCAGGTGCATGCCTTGACGCAGCCGGGAGTGATCTGGGAATTGCAGGCCAAGCTGAGAAAACTGGGCGGGAAAAACGACGCATTGCGCTGGGATTTGTCGGGGATCGGCACGCTGGACCATATCGGCGCGCAATTCTTGTGGAACGCATGGGGCAAAACCCGGCCCAGGCAACTGACCCTGGCGCCGCAGCACCGCGATTTTTTCCAGCGCCTGGCCAGCGCCGGCACCCTGGCATTGCCGCCCAAGCCGCCGCGCCGCCGCCTGTTCAACGTGATCTACGACATCGGCGCCGAGATGCTGGAACATGTGTCCGGCTTTATCACCCTGCTGGGACAACTGGTGCTGGATTTCCTGCGCATGGTGCGCGCGCCGCAGCGGGCGCCGTGGAAAGAGATTTCCGCCAACGTCTACCACGTCGGCTACCAGGCGCTGGGCATTACGGCGCTGGTCGGCTTCCTGATCGGCGTGGTGCTGTCGTTCCTGTCGGCGCAGCAATTGCACACCTTTGGCGGCGATATCTACCTGGTGAACATCCTCGGCATGAGCATCATCCGCGAACTGGGGCCGTTGCTGGCGGCGATCCTGGTGGCCGGCCGCTCCGGTTCGGCGATCACCGCGCAGCTGGGCGTGATGCGCGTGACCGAAGAACTCGACGCGATGCTGGTGATGGGCTTGCCGCACGGCTTCCGGCTGATCTTGCCGCGCGTGCTGGCCTTGCTGGTGGCGATGCCCTTGCTGGTAATCTGGACCGACGCCATCGCGCTGCTGGGCGGGATGGTCGCCGCGCAGTTGCAGCTGGGTTTGTCGCCGACTTATTTCCTGCAGCAGCTGCCGAACGCGGTGCCGCTGCCCAACTACCTGATCGGCCTCGGCAAAGGCGCGGTGTTCGGCGGCCTGATTGCGATGGTGGCCTGTTATTTCGGCCTGCGCATCGAGCCGAATACGGAGAGCCTGGGGCACGGCACCACCACCTCGGTGGTGACCGCCATCACCATCGTGATCGTGGCCGACGCGGTATTTGCGATCATTTTCAGCGGCGTGGGATTCTGATGGCCGAACATGTAACCATCATCGAGATCGACAAGCTCTGGACCCAGTTCGGCCAGGCGGTGATCCACCAGGACCTGGACCTGCGCATAGAAGCCGGCGAAATCGTCGGCCTGGTGGGCGGTTCCGGTTCCGGCAAGACCACGCTGGTGCGCCAGATACTCGGGCTGAACCGGCCGACCAAGGGCAAGGTGATGGTGTTCGGCACCGATATCAGCCAGGCCGATGTCGACCAGATGTACGCGCTGCAAAACCGCTGGGGCATGCTGTTCCAGCAGGGCGCCCTGTTTTCGGCGCTGACCGTGCTCGACAACGTGGCGTTGCCGATGCGCGAGTTGCGCGCCTTGCCGGACCGGCTGATCCGGGACGCCGCCCTGCTCAAGCTGCAGATGGCCGGCATCGGCCCTGAACATGCGCTGAAAATGCCGTCCGACCTGTCCGGCGGCATGGTCAAGCGGGTGGCCCTGGCGCGTGCGCTGGCGCTGGAACCGGAACTGCTGTTTCTCGACGAACCGACAGCCGGGCTCGATCCGGCATCGTCGGCCGCTTTTATCGAGCTGATCCGTTCGCTGCACAAGGACATGCGCCTGACGGTAGTGATGATCACCCACGACCTGGAGCCGCTGCTGGCGTTGTCGACCAAGATCGCGGTGCTGGCGGACAAGCATGTGATCGCCTACGACACGCCGGAGCGCGTGATGAAAGTGCGGCATCCGTTCATCGAAACATTTTTTCTTACTGCTAACCGTTTTGAGCACGAAACGTGCGGATAAATGCAGAAAGCGTAAATAGGAAGTCTTATGGAAAATAAAGCGCATGCCCTGATCGCCGGACTGTTCACGGTGGCCTTGCTGATCGCGGCGCTGTTTGGCGTCATGTGGTTCAACAGCGACCGGGTGGAACGGATCCCTTACCAAATCGCCACCAAGCTGTCGGTGCCGGGCCTCAATCCGCAAGCCGACGTGCGTTACCGCGGCCTGGATGCCGGCAAGGTCGACACCATCACCTTCGATCCGAAATCGCCGGGGCAGATCCTGATCAAGATCAAGGTCAATCCGGATACGCCGATGACGCAATCCACCTTCGCCACCCTGGGCTACCAGGGCGTGACGGGGATCGCCTATATCCAGCTGGACGACGACGGCAGCAAGCCGCTCAAGCTCGACAGCAGCAAGCAGCACCTGGCACGCATAGAACTGCGGCCGAGCCTGTTCGACAACCTGCAGAGCAAGGGCGCGGTGATTCTGTCGCGCGCCAACGATACGGTGGAAAGACTGAACAGCCTGCTCGATCCCGAGAACCAGAAAACCATGGTGAAAGCGTTCAGCGACGTCAGCAAGACCGTCAATGAATACCAGGGCATCCCGCAGCAGCTGCAGCCGACCCTGAACCAGCTGCCGGCCCTGACCGGCCAGCTGAACCAGGCGCTGGCCTCGGTCACGGCGCTGTCCAACAACATGATGGTGCTCAGCAAGAACCTCAACACCTTGACCGCCAGCCTGCAGGGACCGGACGGCGCTGTCGCCAACCTGGCCGGGGCGGTGCAGAATATCGGCTCGGTCGCCAATGGCGTCGAATACGATACGCTGCCGCGTTTCAATGTGCTGACCACGGAAGCGCGCTCGTCGATGCGCAGCCTGAACCAGACCCTGGACCATCTCAACCAGCAGCCGCAAAGCATCCTGTTCGGCAGCAAGCCGCTGCCTCCCGGACCCGGCGAAGCGGGTTTTGTCGCTCCAGGCAAATAAACATACGCGCGGCAGGGATCGCACCCTGCCGCCAACCGATTAAAGGCATGCCATGACCGCTATCCTGAAAACCCTGTCGTCGTTCCTTGCGCTTGCCCTGGTCGCGGGCTGCGCCAGCAAGGCCGACGCGCCGACCCAATACGACCTCGGCCTGCTGCCCCCCGCAGCCGCGACCGCCGCGCCAGCCGCGCCAGCCTTGCCCGCCGTCAGCGTGGCCGACGTCAATGCGCCGGCCTGGCTGGACAACAACATGATGTATTTCCGCCTGGCCTACGCCAACCAGCTGCAGCCCCGGCCGTACGCCGCCAGCCGCTGGACCATGCCGCCGGCGCAGCTGTTCCAGCAGCGCCTGAAATCGCGCCTGGCCCAGGCTGGCGGCACGGTGCTGGCGATGTCGGACGCCGCGCTGAATATTCCTTTGCTGCGCATCGACATGGATGATTTCACGCAAACCTTCGATACTCCCTCGCACAGCCTGGCGACGCTGCAGGTCCGGGCTTCGCTGTTCAACGGCCGCACGCTGCTGGCGCAAAAGAGCTTCAGCCGCCAGGCCGCGACTCCCAGCGCCGACGCTGCCGGCGCCGCCAGCGCTTTCGTGGCGGCCAATGACGGCGTGATCGATGACCTGATGAGCTGGCTGGCGACAGTGGCGCCGAAAAAATAATGACGCAACAAGCAACCGCCTCAAATTCTTCAGCCGCGCCGTCGTTTGCCCGCGTCAGCCTGCTGATCTACCTGCTGCTGATCATCTACGCCAGCTGGTATCCGTTTGCCGGCTGGCGCGACCTCGGCCTGACCGCCTTCGCCTACCTGGGCGCGCCGCTGCCGCATTACTGGACCGTGTTCGATGTCTGGACCAATATCGCCGGCTACCTGCCGCTGGGCATGCTGATGGTGCTGTCGCTGCCGCGCTCGCGCCGCTGGTCGCCGTATTGGTCGGTATTGCTGGCGACCTTGGCCGGCATCCTGGTCTCGGGCGCCATGGAGGCCGTGCAGACCTTCCTGCCGACCCGCGTCGCCTCCAACCTGGACCTGATGACCAACAGCGCCGGCGCCCTGCTCGGCGCCGTGCTGGGCGTCATCCTGCGGCCGCGCTTCGGCCCCGACAGCCGCTTGCTGCAGCTGCGCGAGCACTGGTTCAACCGGGAAGCCAGCCAGGGCATGGTGGTGGTCGCGCTGTGGCCGCTGGCGCAGATTTATCCGCTCAGCCACCTGTTCGGCTTCGGCCAGTTCACCTCCATGCTGTCGACCTGGCTGTCCGACCTGCTGGAACAGCCGATCGACCTGCAAGCCTGGCTGACCAACGATATCCAGTTCAGCGCCGACCAGTACTGGCTGACCGAGACCATCATCACCGCCTGCGGCCTGACCGGGGCCGCCCTGACCTTCCTGATCCTGCTGCGCCAGCAGGCGCCGAAACTGCCGCTGACCTTGCTGCTGGTGTTTCTCACGCTGATGGCCAAGATCCTGGCGACGGCGCTGCTGTTCGCGCCCGACAACGCCTTCGTCTGGCTGACCCCCGGCTCATTCGGCGGCCTGCTGATCGGCGGCCTCATGCTGAGCGGCCTGGCCTATGCGCCGCAGCTGGCGCAGCGGCGCCTGGCCGGGCTGACCCTGGCCATATCGCTGCTGCTGGTCAATATCATGCCGGACAATCCGTATTACACCGAAACCGTGCAAACCTGGTCGCAGGGGAAATTCCTGAACTTCAACGGCGTCGCCCAGTTCCTGGCCTTGCTGTGGCCGTTCTGCACGCTGTGGTTCCTGTTCCATCCGATGCACAAGCGGCGCCGCGAGCTGGCGCAGCACGACTCGCGGCAGCCCCGCTCCTGAAATCAAAATGGCGGCGGTGTATGATTCCCGTCTGTATTGGTCAACTATTCCAGAATCCTGCCATGAGCGATAAGCCGTTTTACGAACACCACGTATTTTTTTGCCTGAACCAGCGCGAACCCGGCGAGCGCGTCTGCTGCGCCAACGCCGGCGCCCAGGCCGCGCAGGAACATGCCAAGCGCCGCGTCAAGCAGCTCGGCCTGGCCGGCGAAGGCAAGGTGCGGATCAACAAGGCCGGCTGCCTCGAACGCTGCGAAGAAGGGCCGGCGCTGGTGATTTATCCGGAAGGCGTCTGGTACACCTACGTCGACAATGAAGACATCGACGAAATCATCGATGTCCATATCGTCGGCGGCAAGATTGTCGAACGCTTGAAAATCTAGGCAGCACGCATTCCGTCACCATCACTCAGAATCATCAACGCAATGAACGCCCAAACGCTTCCCTTTTTCATCGCCGGCGCAGCCGGCCGGCTCGAATGCGCACTAGACCTGCCCGACCCCGCAACCTTCGCCGTCCCACGCGGCCTGGCGCTGGTGGCGCATCCCCATCCGCTGTTCGGCGGCACCATGGACAACAAGGTGGTGCATACGCTGGCGCGCGGTTTCCTGGCGCTGGGTTATGCCACGGTGCGCATGAACTTCCGCGGCGTCGGCAAATCCGAAGGCGTGCATGACGAAGGCCGCGGCGAAACCGACGACATGGCGCTGCTGCTGGCCCACATGCGCCAGCAGTATCCCGACCTGCCGCTGGTGCTCGGCGGATTCTCGTTCGGCACTTTCGTCCAGGCGCAATTGCAGCAGCGCCTGAACCAGGCCGGGACGCCGGCCGAGCGGCTGGTGCTGGTCGGCACCGCCGCCGGCAAATGGCCGATGCCGACCGTGCCGGCCGACAGCATCCTGATCCACGGCGAGCTGGACGATACGATTCCGCTCACGGCTGTATTCGAATGGGCGCGTCCGCAAGACATCCCGGTAATCGTGATTCCCGGCGCCGATCATTTTTTTCATCGCCGGCTGCAACATATCAAGAATCTCATGGTCGAAATGTGGCGTCGCTAAAAGACGCGGCTTAAGGACGATGCAAGCATGCCGGCATTGTGTTTAAGCCGTCCGGGGAGGCAGTGGGGCTATAATTCTGTCGGCATGGTTGTATGCGGTTGTTTGCTTGCCGCCTCCGCTTACGCATTTTTCAACCCCTTAAGCAGATAAAGTTGCTCATCGTCCACACCCGTTGTTCACATGATGCGGCTCTATCGCTACTGATTTCATTACTCGATACTCCATGAAAAAAATACTCGCGGCGCTCGCTGCCACTGTCCTTTCCATATCCGTTGCCTTTGCCCAGACATTGCCGCCGCCGACAGTAGCCGCCAAATCGTGGCTGCTGCTCGATACCACCAGCAACCAGGTAGTGGCATCGCAAGATCCCGACATGCGCATCGAACCGGCCTCGCTGGCCAAGATCATGACCGCCTATGTGGTTTTCGATGCGCTCAAGGCCAAGAAAATCAGCCTCGACCAGATGGTCAATGTTTCGGTGCGCGCCTGGAAGGTCGATCCGAGCAGCTCGAAAATGTTCATCGATCCGGCGACGCCGGTGTCGATCAACGACCTGCTGTACGGCTTGATGGTGGTGTCGGGCAACGACGCCGCGGTGGCGTTGGCGGAAGCGGTCGCGGGCACTGAAGATTCCTTCGTCGCGCTGATGAACCACGAAGCCGAACGCATGGGCATGAAGAACACGCATTTCGGCAATCCGCACGGCTTGCCGAGCGCCGACACCTACTCCACCGCGCGCGACCTGGCGACATTGGCGGCCCACGTGATCGTCGATTTCCCCGAGTTCTACAAGATCGATTCGACCAAGAAATACACCTACAACAAGATCACCCAGCCTAACCGCAACCGCCTGCTGTGGCTGGACCCGACCGTCGACGGCATGAAGACCGGCCACACCAGCAGCGCCGGCTATTCCATCATCGCCAGCGCCAAGCGTCCGAACGCCGGCGGCGACCGCCGCCTGCTGGCGGTCGTGATCGGCACCAATTCCGACGGTACCCGTACCCAGGAAGCGCAAAAAATGCTGAACTGGGGTTTCCAGAACTTCGATGCCGTCAAGCTGTACGCCAAGGGCCAGGCAATCGATACGCCGCAAGTCTGGAAAGGCGCCAAGAACCAGATCAAGATCGGCTTCACGCATGACGTCTACGTCACCGTGCCGAAAGGCGTCGCAGAGAAGATCAAGCCAGTGCTGGAACGCACCGATCCGCTGATCGCGCCGATCCAGCAGAACGCCAAGGTCGGCACGGTCAAGATAAACGCCGACGGCAAGACCATTGCCGAGTTTCCGGTGGTGGCGCTGGAAGACGTGGCCCAGGCCACCATCTTCGGCCGCGCCTGGGATTCGATCCGTCTGCTGTTCAAATAAAGGCAGCGCACCCAGGGCTTGCCGCCCTGCCGGTCCCATCAAAAAAATGACAGCCGCGGCTGTCATTTTTTTTACCAATAATCATTCGCATGCAATGGCTGGACAACTGTATCACTCTGTATCATCTGGTTACAATTTTGTTTCCGCGTAACAATTAAATAGATTGTCCGAGAGCAAAATGTGGGGATACACTGCAGTCCCGTGACCAACCCTGGCCACGACAAAATGATGCGGCGCCCACCACAATGCGGCGCCAGCACATGGCTGTACAACAGGAGGAATGACATGATGCTCAGCTTCATTGGTTTCCAGCCGTACGCCTATCACGCCACGTCAAGGCCGCTCGCTCCGCCTCTTCGCTTCTAGCTTCTAGCTTCTAGCTTCTAGCTTCCAATTTTTCGCTATACCGAATTTCAATCCTGGCGCTCTGCACGCCCGGGTTGTCTTAGACGCAGCCGTCGTTCCGCCATGGCAGGTGGCGGCACGCCTGTGCGTCGAGCTGCAGCGGGACGCAATCTCGCTGCAGATGCGGTAACCGGACGCTCCCGATCGGACGTCCGGCTATGTCAATTCACATCAACTATGGAGAGATGCAATGAAATTGAATCGCAAATTAGTCGTGCTGGCTTTGTCTTGTGCTTACGCCAGCGTCGCACTTGCAGGCGCAGTCAAGGGATCCGGCGACTCGGTCTACAAGCCGACCGGCAAGGGCTGGGGCGAACTCGACCTGGACGTGCAGACCCATGCGCAAAAGATGGCGACCCTGAGGGCTCAGCGCACCGCCAACCTGACCAACCAGGGCGGTCCGGTGATGACCGGGCCAAAGAACGTTTACTACATCTGGTACGGCACCTGGGATAGCGCCTCGCAGAATGTATTGACCAACCTCGGCAACCACATCGGCGGTTCTCCATACTTCAACATCAACACCACGTACACCAATAAGGCCGGCACGCATGTGCAAAACGTCGTCAACTATGCCGGCACCACTACCGACAGCGGCTCGCTCGGCACCAAGCTGTCCGACGCCAACATCGAAACCATCGTCGCCAACAAGATCAATTCCGGCGCGCTGCCGCTGGATGTGAACGGCGTCTACTTCGTGCTGACCGACAAGAACACCACCGCCACCTCGGGTTTCTGCACCCAGTATTGCGGCTGGCATACCAACGCCACGATCAACGGCCAGGATATCAAGTACGCCTTCATCGGCAATCCTGAAACCCAGTGCGCAAGCTCGTGCGGCGCCAATACGCCAAGCCCGAACAACACGCCGGGCGCGGATGCGATGGCCAGCATCATTGCGCATGAACTTGAAGAAACGACTACCGATCCGGACGGCAATGCCTGGTACGCGTTATCCAACGGCATGGAAAACGGCGACAAATGCGCATGGAATTTCGGCGCCACGTCGACCGCTGCCAACGGTTCTGCCTACAACCAGACCTTCGGCACCATGAAGTATCTGATCCAGCAGAACTGGACGCTGCTGCCAAGCCAGGCTTGCGCCCAGCACTATCCGTGATGGCAAGACGGCCGTGATGTAACATGGAATTCCGCCGCGGAGCGCTCTGCGGCGGAGCTTCAGCTGATGCTCTTTCCGATTCAACCGCCCGAGTCCATGCCATGAAAAAATTTCCTCTCCTGCTGGCGCTGCTGCTGGCAAATCCGCTATCCGGCTTCGCACAGCAAGCCGCCGCTCCGCTCCAGAGAACCATACCGACCGTCACCCGCACGGTGCAGATTTTCAGCACGCTGGAAAACGAATTGAATGACGCTGTCCAGCAGCGCAACAGCGGTGTCATCGATAAACGCCTTGCCGACGATTATGAACTGCGCACCGCCGCCGCTCCCGCCCGGCCGACGCCGCGCGCGGAATGGATCGCCAGCGCCTTGAAGCAGGCGCCGTTTGCATCGCAGGTGCAACAGATGGCAGTCCATGAATACGGCAATCTGATGGTCGTCAGCTTCTTGTGGTCGCTGGATGTTCCCGCCGCCAGCCCGCTGGCAAAGAACATATTTGTCGTCGATACCTGGAAACAGGTCGACGGCGACTGGAAACTGGCAGCCCGCTACGCGGCGCCGGCCGACGCGCAGCACAAGAAAGTGCCGGGGGCAGACCCGTCCGCCATCGACGCCAAGAAAAAAATCTGACGCTGAACCCTGTCTCTTTCTTAGCAATGGAAACGCCATGACCTGCTTCAAGAATACCTTGCCCTTGCTGCTCGCCCTGGCGGCCGCCGGCGCCGCCGCCGAAACCGCGCAGGAAGCCCGCATCAAACAACTGATCGAGCCGCGCATGGGCGTCGGCATCAAGGTCGATTCGATCACAAAGACGCCTTATGCCGGCTTGTATGAAGTGCGCACCAACGGCGATATCTTCTACACCGATGAAAACGCCGACTACATCGTGGTCGGCAAAGTCATCGATACCCGCACCTACAAGGACCTGACCAAAGAAAGGGTGGACCAGCTCGCAGCGATCAATTTCGCCGACCTGCCGCTCGACGCCGCGGTCAAGACTGTCAAAGGCAACGGCAAACGGGTGCTGGCGATATTCGAGGATCCGAACTGCCCTTACTGCAAGAACCTGCACAAGACCCTGCAGGGAATCGACAATGTGACGATCTATACTTTCCTGCTCAATATCCTGTCCGACGATTCGGTGGTGAAGTCGCGCGATATCTGGTGCTCGGCAGACCGCAGCAAGGCGTGGAACGACTGGATGGCAAACGGCAAAGCCGCAGCAGCGGCCGCCTGCCCGACGCCAAACGACAAAGTGCTGGCGCTGGGCAAGAAGCTGCGTATCGTCGGCACGCCCACGGTGTATTTTTCGGATGGCAGCCGCACCGGCAGCGCGCTTGACGCCAAGGCCCTGGAACAGAAACTGGCTTCCATGAAGTAGCCCGGACAGCCTGCCGCAAACGCCGCCGGCTGGCGCCGGTCAGCGCCGGCGGCGGCTCCAGGCTTCCAGGAAGGCCAGCGTGACATTAGCCTCGTTGGTCTCCGCCAGGCCGCTGCCGAAGAAGGCGCCGACATCCTTGAAATCATTGCCGCCCGCCAGGTCCGACAAGCTGCGGAACGCAATGAATGGCACACGGTTGGCATACGCCACCTGGGCAAAAGCGCCGGTTTCCATATCCACCACCTGCGCCTGCAGGTTATCGAACAGATAGGCCCGGTAGCCGGGATTGGCCAGGAAAGCGCTGCCGGAAACACCGCGCCCGCCAACCCGCAACTCAGGCTGGACGCTGACGCACAGGGATGGATTCTTCGGCCCGCATTTCGCCAGCCCTGGCTTCAAGGTACGGGCCAGCGCCAGCATCTCGGGATCGGCCTGGAACTCGAAGCGGAATTCTCCTTGCGGCGCATTGCTTGCATTCATGACGAAATTGTCGCGCATGAACAGGCCGCTGCTGACCGGTCCATTCGGCGTATCGAACTTGAAATCCGGGCGCGGCTTGCCGTTGTCGGCCGCCAGCTTGACGCCCAGGCAGCTGACATCGCCCGCCGCGCCGCAAGGCGAAGGCAAGCTGCCGTCGCCGTTCCAGTAAACTTCCATCGGCATCGCCCAGCTCTCCGGCACGGTAACGTCGCCGACGTGGCTGGCCGGGTTGACGCCGCCGGCAATGCCGCTCATCAGCAAGCGCTCGATATGGAAATGATCCATCATCAGCTGCGTCACCATGGTAGCGTTCACCACGCTGACGCCGCTCAGCACGATCACCACCTGGTTGCCGCGCAGTTCGCCGGTGGTGAAGCGGTTGCCGTTGATCTTCCAGTCACGCTTCTTCTGCGTCTGTTCCAGCAGGATATCGGCTTCGGCGCCGAACGCCGAAACGATACCGATGCGCGGCTTGCATTCGCTCAGGCAATGGCTCTTTGCCGGCGGCGCCGCGCCGGCGGCGGCCGTCAAGGCTGCGCCGGCCAGCAAGGCGCAAGCTGCCTGGCGCAGCATTTTCAATACGGGGACATGGGCAGGCAAGGGCTTTCCTTTCATAGGGTAAAAAGGGTTGGTGGTTCAGGTATTTTCCGGCCCAGAAAGCGGCGCGCCAGCGCCCGGCTTGAGGCCATGGCGCCAGAGCAGCAGGCCGATCGCATAGGTGACATAGTAAGCCGCCAGGATGCCGAAAATCAGCAAGGTCAGCGGACTGCCGGAAAACTGGCTCGGGGTCCAGACCTGCGGTCCCGGCGCCAGGTAGAACTGGGCCAGGCGATAGACGATGCGGCCGGCGAACAGCAGCGACAGCGCAATGCCCAGGTGGGCGCTGGGCGTATAGAACAAGCCGGCCGGCGTTTGTTCGAATTTGGTGAGGCGGTGGCCATAAACGCCTAGTCCGATGCCCAGGGCAATGCCGCCGGCGACCGCCGCCAGATGGCCTGGATGCGCCAGGGAGGCCAGCGACAGCATGCCCATCAGCCAGGTAAACAGGCAAATGGTGATCCACGGCCTCACGGCCGACAGTTTCTGCCTGCCGACCATGCGCCGGATCCGCGAATACAAACGCCAGACCACCAGCGTGGCGATGCCGAGCGATACATACAAGGATGGATGAACGGGAATTGCCATGGATTTCTCCCCAATGCGGCCGATCGCGCCAGTCTAACCCAGTTTAATGCCAGGGTAATTACCCCTGTTTACGCAGCCTGCTCGGCTGCCTCGAAATTGATCTGCGCCTGCTCCCGCACCTGGGCCCGCCGCAGTTCCCACAGTTCGCGCAGCTTGTCCGAGCGCAGTTCGCGTTCGTCCGACTCCGAGACAAACCCGACTTCGCCGTTGCCGTCCGCCACGGTGCGGCTGAAGCTCCATTCGCGCGAGAACTCCGGCTTGATCGCGCCGGCGTGTTTGGTCGGCATGGCGCAGATCAGTTGCATGCCAAGGTTATCGCGCAGGAATTTCAAGACGTCGCGCGCGCGCCCTTCATCCATCTTGGCGAACGATTCGTCATTGACCAGCAGATGCAGGCTGGCGCCCTTCTCGAAACGCTTCAAACGGTTGGTGACGACGGCCGCATGGATGATGTAAGCCGGCGTTTCCAGCTGGCCGCCGGAACCGGTGCCCCACTCCGACAAACGCACATGCGAACCGGTATCGGATTCCTTGTAGATTTCATAGCGCCGGTAGTTGCGATAGTCGGCAACCCGCTGCAGTTCCTTGACCGCCTTGTCTTCGTCGTCCGACAGCAGCAATTGCACCAGGCGATCGCGCACCTGGCAGTTTTCCGGGCTCAGGACGGGATCGGCAAACAGGTTGCCGGCTTCCTGCGTATCCGACATTTCCGAGGTGGCGCAAAAGAAATCGTAGTAAGCCTTGAATTCCGGGATCCATTCCGACCAGTCGATGCGGAACTTATCGGTGCCGAACTTGAGCTTGTCGAGTTCGGTGTTGAGCGTCTTCAAGGTGCGCACGCCGGTATCGACCGCGTTGCGGATTTCGTAGCAGAACTGCTTGGTGAATACATCGTTGAACGACGCTTCGGCCGTGCGCAGCTGCTCCAGGTTCTTGATCAGGCCGATATCTTTCTGCCGCGTCAGCTGGGCCCGGGTGCGTTCCTGCAAGGTCACCATCAGCGCGTACAGCGGCGTGAAATCGCCATCGCGCAGATCGTCGCCCTGGGCCGTTTCAAACCGTTCGTCGATGCGCGCATGGGCGTGGTATTCGCCCAGGGCGTTGCGGGCGTCGCCGTACAGCTGCCAGCTGAGGGCGGTCTGTTTGGCGACGCTGGCGGCGGCCTGCGATTGCGAATGGCTGCCTTCGTTTACCCACGCCGCCACTTCGTCCGTCAGCGCGGTGAAAGACAGGCTGCCGTTGACGATGCACAGGTCGCGCAGTTTTTCGGCATCGCTGTCGACCCGCGCCTGCTTGGCCCCGAGGCCGAAATGCAGGCGCGTCAGCGCGGCCTGGTGGCCCTGTATGGCCTTTTCATGGCCGCCGATATTCTTGCTGCAAGCGGTCTTGCGCGCTTCCAGGGCGGCGATTTCAATGCCCAGGGCTTCCGCTTCGTCTTCCAGCTTGCTGACCTGGGTCAGGTCAAGCCGGCCCAGGTCCTGGCGTGCGGCGTCGAGCTCGCGCACCAGGTTTTCCAGTTCGTCGATCGCGGCAAACGACGGGCATTGGAGCTGCCCCATCAAGGCCAGCGCGCCCTGCAGCTCGCGTAGCTGGGCGCGTATCCGGATCAGCTCCTGCTCTGCGTGCGCATGCTCTTGTTCGGCGCGCTGCTTGGCAAGGCGCTTGGCTTCCTGGCCGAACACCAGCAGGTCGGTATCGGCGGTGAACATGGTGCGCGAGCCGCTGCCCTTGCCGTCCCGGGTCAGGCCGCGCGAAGTATGGCGCAGGGCTTCGGTATCGGCCACCTTGACCACCTGGCCGAACTGGTCGTGCAGATAGGCATGGGCAATCGGATGCTCAGTGCTCAGTTCGTGCACGATCGAGTCGCTCGGGGTTCTTTCGATTTTCAGGTTTTTCAGGCAGAAGCTGCCCTGGATCACATTGGCGCGCAGTTTCTTCTGCCGCACGAAATCGATCGCCTTGCTCTCCCACGCCTGGTCCACCACCAGGTTGAAACGGGCGCCGCCGAGATACCCTTCGATCGCTGCCTGCCACTCTGTCGACAGAGGCTCCACCAGGTCGCACAATACCTGCGCCCGCGCCGCGCCCAGCTCGGAGCGGAATTCCTTGAGCGCATGGCGGATATGCTGCGGGTAGTCGGCGCCGCCTTCGGCCAGGTTGGCTTTGCGCGAGGCGGCGTCTTTTTCGTGGCGCAAGGCGTCGTGCTCGGCCGTCCGCAATTGGGCAATCTGCGTGTGCAAGGCTGAAACGAAACTATGCTCCGTGCCGGCCAGCGCAGCGTGCAGTTTCCCCAAGGCGGCATCGACGCCTTCAAAGCCGCTGACCAGCATCAGCGATTTCAGCACATCCACTTCGTCCGCCTTGGCCAGCTCGGCGATGCTGCGCAGGTGCGCCGCGAGGTCCAGCGTGCCGGCTGCCGACAGCGCCAGCACTACCTGGCGCGCGGCGTTGGCGATTTCCTTCTGTTCCGGCGGGATCTGCATGCCGGCCACGCTGCGCGCCGCGGTTTCCAGCTGCTGGGCGGCCAGGGCGTTGTGCTGCAACGCGCTGAACACCGCCTTGATCTTGCCGTCGTTCTGCTCGATCAGATTCTGGATCCGGCTCTTCTGTTCGGCCGCAGGAATGCCCATCATCTGCGCATGGACCTGCGTCAGGCTGCGGTTCTTGGCGCCGCGGTCCTGCTCCAGCTTGTCGGCGTTCTCGGTTTCGTCGGCTATCAGCGCCTGCAATCCCTCGATGGCCGAGGCAGCGGCTTCCAGCTGGCGCTGGTCTTCGCGCAGGGTCAGCGACGACACCAGCAGCTGCGACTGGCTGGCGGATTGATGCGCGCGCGCCGTGTCGCCGACAGCCTTGCCGAGCAGCTCCAGGCGCTTGACGTTGTCGCTCAGGCGTTCACCTTCCTTGCGCAGCTCGTTGACCTGGCGCATCAGCTTGCTGATCTGGCCGATGCGCTGCGACAGCTGGCTGGTGTCGAGTTCCAGGATCTGGTGCTTGACCAGGTCGTCGACGCTGCCGATCGGCTTGTGCGCAATCGACTGGCTCCAGGCCCGCGCCGCGCTTTCCGCTTCGGCGAAGGAAACGGTTTTCTGGCCGCGGAAACGGCCGTACAGCTGGCACAGGTACTCGCGTTTGCTGTCGCGGAAATTGGTGATGCCGCGGTATTTCCCGGCCAGGTGATGCTCGATCTTTTCCACCGCCACCACCGCCATGCCGCCGTCGATCTCGGTCGACGTCAGGTCGCCCAGCTGCAGCGCGACGCCGTCGATGATCAGCAGCGCCAGCCGTTCCGACACCGCCTGGCGACGCTCGCCGGCGCCGTCGACGCGGGCGGAAGCCGCCACCAGCGCGGTGAATTCGCGTCCCTCCTCGCCCTCGCTCGGCTTGAACACCGCGGCGATGTAGCCGTGCGCGCCGTTGGGACGGGCGAACAGGTTATCTTCGGCGCCGACGATGTAAGACCACAGGGTGCGTTTGGTCTTGCCGTTGCGCGCGCCCTGGGTGGTCTCGTCCTGGCCCGGGTTGTAGCTGAAAATATTCTGGTAGACAGCCGTCATCACGGTTTGCAAGGCGTCCAGCATGGTCGATTTGCCGGAGCCGGTAGGGCCGGTCAGCAAAGTCATGTTGCCCATCGGGTATTCCTGCGAGCGCAGGGCGCCCCAGTTAACCAGGATCAGTTTATCCAGCTTCATTCCACGTTTCCTTCAATGCCTTGCGCTGTAAATTCGTCTTCCGCTTCGACGCCGGCTTGCCGGCTGGCAGGTTCTGGCTCGCTGCCGGCGCCGGCCGGCAGCGGCTCCGATTCCAGCGCGGCTTCCAGCATGTCGTCGCTGATGATGCCGAGGATGGTCGGCCGGATCGCCAGCAGGGCGTCCTCATCGTCCATCGAAAAATTCGGCGCCAGCCGGATCAGCCGATGGCGCTTGAGATCGTTGAGCAGGCGTTGGCGCTCGATGCTGGTGGGCGGCAGTGCGCGCTTCAACTGCGTCTGCAGGGTCGCCGACAACTCCTCGAAGCGCGTCAGCACCTCGCCGGAATCCGTCAAGCGGTTGCCGCCTTCCGACAAGCCCTGCTGGTACTGGAAGCGCAGCGCCAGCGCCGCCGCGACAAAATCGGGCGACAGCCTGGCGCGCAAACCCGGCACCGGTTCCAGCCCGTCTTCCGGCAAACCCGGCACTTCGGCGCCGGGCGCATACAGGCGAAAGAATTCGCCTTTCAGGTTGTGCTCAAGGCGGAAGCCGCCGAGCTGGAAATAATCGCCCAGGCAGGTTTCGATGCGGCGCGCATCGTCGTACAGGCGCTGCTCGACGCCGTCTTCCTCGCGCAGCACGATGCCGGCGGCGAACAGGCGTCCGACGATTTCGCGGAAACGCTCCAGCGGCAGGTTGTGCAGCGCCAGCTGCTGGTTCAGTGTTTCATTCAGGGTCATGTTTCATCTCGATCTGGTAATCGTCGCCGGCATAGAACTCGTTCCAGAGCTTGCCCGGCAGTTTCTGCACGGTGAGCCGGTCGTCGCGCGCGCCGCGCACGGCTTCCACCACCTGCATGTTGTTGAGGACGTCGGTGGTGGTCGCCACCGGCAAGGTCGACAGCCGGATCGGCCGGTCGCGCAAGCGCAGCTCGGCGCGGATGCGGTGCACGATGTCGTCGTTGGACAGGGCGAAGGCGTCGGCCTCGGCGCGGTACATGGCGGCCGCCAGCCGGGCGTCGCGCGTCACTTTCGGCTGTGCCGTCACGGTCAGCGCCTTGCGCCGCTGCGAAGCGCTGCGCAGCTTGAAGCCGGCCGGATCGAGCAGGCGGATTTCGGCCGGCGCGATGGCGGCGCCGATCCGTTCCAGCAAGGCGTCCTGCGCCGCGCCGCTGAGCTTGGCGGTCTTGCTGATCGCCACGCTGTAGGCTTGCCGGGTCTGGCCGCCGCGCAGCATCAGCGCCTGCTGCACGATGCTGGCGGCGCGCTGCATGTAGACGCTCATGGCCTTGATCAGTTCAGGATGTTTGGTGGTGCAAGCCGCTTCCACCATTTCTTCGATGCGGTCCAGCATCCACTCCAGCGTTGACGGCCCTTGCCGTTCCTGGCTGGCCCAGCGGGCGATATCGTTGAGCTGGTCTTCCAGCGCCTGCGACTTGTCATGCTCCAGGCTGTGCAAACGGGCAATCACGTCGCGGATCGCCTGCCGGTGGCGTTCGATGCTGTCGGCCGTGAGCTGCTTCTTGAATTCCTTTTCGAAGCGGTCGAGGAATTCCATGAAACCGTCCCACGGCGTTTGCGACGCTTCCAGCATCAGGCGCCGCACCAGCTCCTGGAAATAATCGACGCCTTCCGACAAATCGCTGATCACTTTTTCGGCGTAGTCGTAGGCGTCGATCAGGTCGTAGGCGTCGACATTGCGCAGCGCGGCGTTGAGCGCATTGCGGCAGCTGCGCACGTTGCGCTGGCGGGTGCGCGCGCTGCGCCGGTCTATGGCCCAGAACGCTTCGGCAAACAGCTTGCCGGCGCGCGTGAAGCGGTAGGCGGTGACCAGGCCGGCGCGGTCGCCGAAGGTCTCCAGCCAGCCGTCCCTGAGCAGGGTGCTCAGCAATGCACTGCTGCTTTGCTGGTCGTCGGCGCCGGCGGGAATCAGGTCGTCGTCGGCCAGCCCTGCGTCCGCCGCTGCCTCTTCCTGCGCCAGCATGACCTGGCGCGACTCCTGCACCACCGGCAGCAGCAGGTCGCGCAAGCCGTCGCGCGTCAGGTTCTGGCCATAGTCGGCGCTGGGGCCGTGCAGCCGCTCATACAGCGCACGCACGCAAGCCACCACTACGCCGCGGTGCTTGCCGGCCAGCGGCCTGAAAAAATTGAGTCGGTCTGGTTCAAAAAACAATCGGGTTGCCTGCCTTAGCTACGGAAATGCGTTACAAAAATACGTTGCAAAAACGAAAATATATCGGGTATTGGCGCCTGGCGATATTGCCGGCGGCGTAATTGTGTAAATTAAAGCCTAACCCGCCATTGTAAAGGGTCGCGCCGGCGCGCACCGGCTATATCGAGCCGGTATTTTATACAGTGGACAGAAAGCCGGGCCATCCGTAACATCCATTGCTAGAATGCCGCCAGACATTCCCCGCCTATCCGCCAGGAGACACCGTGCCATCGAGCCGCCCCACCAGCCATCCCAGCATGACGATCCAGCGCAAACCGGGCGCCAGCGGCCTGGCAGCCTTGGCAACACCGCTTGGCGCGCACTGATGCGCCGCCGCTTCCCATGACCCCCTTGTCCCTGCCCGCGGCTCCGGCCAATGTCATCGCTGCCGACGGCCAGCCATGCATGGGGCGCTATGCCGGCCAGACCGGGACCATCGACTGGTCGGCCCTGGCTCCGCCGTATGCGCGCGGCAAGCTGTGGCGGCGCTTCCATCACAAACGCTGGCAATACGTGGCGCTGTCGACGCCGCGGCTGCTGTGCGGGATCGCGATTGTCGACGTCGGCTGGACCAATACCGCTTTCGCCTATGTCTTCGACCGCCAGCTGGGCAAGCAGATCGCCGGTTTCTCGCAGGACGGCATACCCGGCCTGAGCGCCAGAGTCAGCGACCGGCCGGACGGCCCCAGCCGTTTCCACTGTTTCGGCAACCGCATCGATTACCGGCCGCCGCTCGCCGGCGCCGAGGTTGGCGGCAAATACCAGCTCAGCGTGCAATGCGAGCAGTTCGAGCTCGAGGCCGAATTCGACGCCAGCCGGGCCGCTCCCCTGTTCCTGGCAGTGGGCCCGATCGTGCACGGCTCGGTGCACGCCACCCAGAAATCGCCGGGCATGCCGCTGACCGGCGAAGTGCGCGCTGGCGACGAGCGCTATGCACTGGACGGCGGCGTCGCCAGCTTCGATTATTCGAACGGCTTGCTGGCGCGCAATACAGAGTGGCGCTGGGCCTCCGCCCACGGCCTGGATATCGGCTTCAACCTGCAGGCAGGCTATTTCGGCAAGCAGGAGAACGTGCTGTGGCTGGACGGCCAGCTGCATGCGCTCGGCCACGTGCGGTTCGAGTACGACCTGGCGGCGCCGCTGGCGCCGTGGCATATCTATACCGACGACGGCCTGCTCGACCTGCAGTTCATGCCGGAAGGCGCGCGCCACGAAAACAAGAACCTGCTGGTCGCCGCCACCCGCTATATCCAGCCGATAGGGAGTTTCAGCGGCTGGGTCAAGCCGGAGCGCAACGCCGCGCCGCGTCCGGTGGAGCACCTGGTGGGCGTGACCGAGGAACACTTCTCGCGCTGGTGACGTTGCTGTGCACCAACATAGCGATTCGCAATTTTCCAACACCTGCCGCATTTCCCCTGCACCGCCAATATGTTTGGTATACCATTGCCGGCCAATTTTTCATTTGTGAGGCATGGCGATGTCAAATGCTTGCGGCGTGGATTTCGGCACGTCTAATTCCACCGTCGGCTGGAGCAGGCCCGGACAAAGCGCCTTGCTGCCGCTGGAAGACGGCAAGGTCACCTTGCCTTCGGTGGTTTTCTTCAACGCCGAAGATGACGCCTTCAGTTTCGGCCGCGCCGCGCTGAGCGCTTACCTGGCCGGCTACGAGGGGCGTTTGATGCGTTCCCTGAAGAGCCTGCTCGGCTCCAGCCTGATCGACGCCCAGACCGAGGTCGGCGGCCGCGCGCTGCCGTTCCGCGCCCTGCTGAGCCATTTCATCGCGGAACTGAAAACCCGCGCCGAACAGGCTGCCGGCAAGGATTTCCAGAGCGTGGTGCTGGGCCGCCCGGTGTTTTTTGTCGACGACAACCCGGCCGCCGACCAGCGCGCCGAAGATACGCTGGCGGAAATCGCCCGCGCCGTCGGTTTCCGGCACATCGCCTTCCAGTACGAACCTATCGCCGCCGCCTTCGACTATGAATCCAGCATAGAGCGCGAGGAGCTGGTGCTGATCGCCGACATCGGCGGCGGCACCTCCGACTTTTCGCTGGTGCGCCTGTCGCCGCAGCGCGCCGGCAACAGCGAACGGCGCGACGACATCCTGGCCACCGGCGGCGTGCACATCGGCGGCACCGATTTCGATAAATACCTAAGCCTGTCCAGCGTGATGCCGATGCTGGGACTGGGCAGCCGCCTGGTGAACAACAGTGAAGTGCCGTCCAGCTATTACTTCAACCTGGCGACCTGGCACACCATCAACCAGATCTATACCCGCAAGGCGTGGCTGCAGCTGAAGGACGTGCAGCGCGAAACGGTCGAACGCGAGAAATTCAGCCGGCTGCTGGACCTGGTGGAACAACGCGCCGGGCACTGGCTGGCGCTGCAAGTGGAGCAAGGCAAGATCGGCTTGTCCGACGCCGAAACGGTGCAGCTCAGCCTGGACCGCATCGCTCCCGGCCAGGCCCTGAGCCTGACGCGCCAGCAGTTCAACGACAGCATCGCGCACCTGGTGGGCACGGTGGAAGACACCGTGGGCAACCTGCTGCGCGACGCCGGCGTGACGCCGGCGCAAGTCGATACGGTATTTTTTACCGGCGGCTCCAGCGGCGTACAGCTGCTGCGCCACAAGATCGCGGCCCTGGCGCCGGCGGCAAAAGCGGTCGAAGGCGACCTGTTCGGCAGCATCGGCGCCGGCCTGGCGCTGGATGCGGTGCGCAAGTTCGGCTGAACCTGGCAGCCTGTCGGACTTAGGATGATCGGCTGCTAGCCGGCGCTGTCGTCGGTTTTATCCGCCTTGCCGCCGCGCTTGCGCAAGCCGGCAAGCTCCGACAGGCGCATGCCTTCCGGGATCGCCAGGCGTTTGCCGTGGCCGATCCGCTGCGCGTGGTAAATCCCGGTATGGCCGGAAAACAGATAGCTGACGACGCAGGCAATGCCGGCCAGCACGCCGATCTCCGGTCCGAACAATTCGATCGCCATGATGGTCGACGCAATCGGCGTATTGGCGGCGCCGGCGAAGACCGCCACGAATCCCAGACCGGCCAGCACCGGAACCGGCATGGACAGCAGCTGGGCCAGGGCGTTGCCCAGCGTCGCGCCGATATAGAACAGCGGCGTCACCTCGCCGCCTTTGAAGCCTGACGCCAGGGTCGTCACCGTAAACACGATCTTGCCGGCGAAGTCGTACAGCGGCAGCGGTTTCTCGAATGCCTCGACGATGGTCGGAATCCCCAGCCCCAGGTATTTGTCGGTGCCCGGCAGCAAAGCCAGCAGCAGCACGGCCACGCCGCCGGCGAACGGCCGCAGCGGCGGGAACTTGATGAGGCGCTTGACCAGGCGCGACAAGCCGTGGGTGGCTTGCGCGAACACCATGCCGACCAGGCCGAACACGATGCCGGCGGCCAGCGTGGCGGCGAAGATCGCGATGCTGAAATGCGGCACGAAGGGAATCGCATAGTGGGTGTGGTGCACCCCGAGCAATGCCGGCACCTGGTCGCTGACGATGGCGGCGATGAAACAAGGCAGGATGGCGTCGTAGCGCAAGCGGCCGATGGCCAGCACTTCCAGCCCGAACACCGCGCCCGCCAGCGGCGTGCCGAACACCGAAGCGAAACCGGCGCTGATGCCGGCCATCAGCAGGATGCGGCGCTCGTCCGGCCCTAGCCGGCCGATGCGGGTCACCATGTCGGCCAGGGCGCCGCCCATCTGCACCGCCGTTCCCTCGCGGCCGGCCGAGCCGCCGAACAGGTGGGTGGCCACGGTGCCCAGCAAGATCAGCGGCGCCATGCGTTTCGGCACGATGCGCCGGGGATCGTGGATTTCGTCGATCAGCAGGTTGTTGCCGCCTTCCACCGACTTGCCCAGCAAGTGATACGCCAGGCCGACCGCAAACCCCGCCAGCGGCAACAGCCACAGCAGCCAGCGATGAGCGTTGCGGGTATCCGTGGCCCACTCCAGCGACAGCAGCAGCGCTGCCGACGCCAGGCCGACCAGCGCGCCGACCACCGACGCCAGTATCAGCCAGCGCGCGAGATACGCCAGCATCAGCAGCTGTTCAGGGTAATGTGTGTTTTTCATGGATAAAGGTGCGAGATTTGAAGGACTCAAACCTGGATGGCAAGGAAAGCGCGCACGCCTGCAGATCCCGTCCAGGAACTTGCAGGCATCATCAGCTGCGTTTGGCTGGAGAGATTGCGAAGGCTCAAGTCAAAAGCGGCGGTTCAGGGAGGAATGCCATCTCCGAAACACTACGCCAGCATTGTGCCGGACACCGATGTCCGGCGCAAGCCTCAGCCCTGATCGAAACTGGTCAGCTTCGCCAGCGCGTCCAGCCACCAGGCAAGCGCAGGCCCGACTTCGCGGTCGGGCCGGTACACGCACTGCATCGGTAGCGCCGCTCCCTCCGGCGGATGGCCGGCGGTCTGGATACGCACCAGCCGGCCGCTCGCCAGGTCGTCCGCCACCACATGCTGCGGCATATAGCCCCAGCCCATGCCGGCCCGCAGCAAGGCGTGCTTGGTGCCAAGATCGCTCATGCGCCAGGACAGCGAGGAATGCACCGAAAAATCCTGGTTGGCGGTGAGCGCGCTGCGGTCGCTCAGCACCAGCTGCACCTGCTGTTCCAGCACATGGCCGGGGATGCGGCCGCGGAACTGCGCCAGCGCATGAATCGGCGCCACGACGCCGGCCAGCAGCACCGTCGGCAAGCTGATGCGCAGCAAATTGGGGGGAACGATAGGCAAGGTGCCCAGCACGCCCAGCATCGCCACGCCGTCCAGCACGCGCTCGGCAACCGAACCCAGCGCTTCGATCTCCAGCCGCACCGTAACGCCGGGAAACGCCTGCCGGAAGTCGCCCAGCAACGCCACCAGCGCCGCAGTCGGGAAAAACACGTCCAGCGCCAGCGTGATTTCCAGTTCCTGGCCATGCGCATAAGCGGCCGCACGCGCCTGCAGGGCATCGACCTGGTCCAGCACCTGGCGCGCATCGCGCAGCAGCTCGATGCCGGCAGCCGTCAGCTGCGGCCGGTAGCTGCTGCGGTCGAACAATGGCAATCCAAGCTGGTTTTCCAGCGTGCCGATGGCATAGCTGACCGCTGACTGGGCGCGCTGCAGCGCCTTCGCCGCGGCCAGGAAACTGCCGCTGTCGGCCACCTGGGCGAACACCCGCAATTGATCCAGCGATAACCGTTCGATATTCATGGCGATCCAACAATATCCAATAATTAGATACTGATTATCTCAAGATTATCAATATCCGGCGAGGAGCGGGAAGCATAAGATGGTTTCGTCCGCTGCACCAGATACGCAATCATCCATCGATACAGCGGCTTGCAAACGCTTACTTACATCGAAACCCTTTAAAACTCTTTTATAGACTGGAACCATCATGCAAACTTCACCAACACTGTATCGTATCGGCCGGGTCCTGCTGGCCTCCCTGTTCGTCATTTCGGGCCTCTTGAAAATCACCGCGTTTTCCGGCGTGGTCGGCTACATGAGCAGCCTCGGCATCCCATTCGCGACTTTCGCCGTGCTTGTCACCATCCTGGTCGAGGTCGGCGGCGGCCTGGCGATCATGACCGGCTGGAACGCGCGCCCCGCAGCACTCGTGGTAGCGCTGTTCACGGTCGGCGCCACCCTGGCGGCGCATCGTTTCTGGCAGGCAGATCCCGCCAGCGTGCAAAACCAGCTGAATCATTTCCTGAAAAACATCTCGATCATCGGCGCCCTGCTCATGCTGGCGGCGGTCGATACGGATGCAAAAAAATAAACGCGACCTGCCCGGAGGATTTTATGAACAAACCCCTTTTCAACCGCCAGCTCGAACGCCTGGTCACCGGCATCAACACCCAGGACGGCGCCGGCGTCAGCCTGGTGCGGGTCCTCACCAACGACCTGCAGCGCCGGCTCGACCCGTTCCTGATGCTCGACAATTTCCATTCGGACAAACCGGAAGACTATCTTGCCGGTTTCCCCGACCATCCGCACCGCGGCTTTGAAACCGTCACCTACATGCTGGCCGGCCGCATGCGCCATCGCGACAATGCCGGCAACGAAGGTTTGCTGCAGGCGGGCGGCGTGCAGTGGATGACGGCCGGCAGCGGGCTGGTGCACTCGGAACTGCCGGAACAGGAAGACGGCCTGATGAGCGGATTCCAGCTATGGCTCAACCTGGCATCCGGCGACAAGATGGTCGCCCCCAGCTACCGCGACCTGCAGGCCGACCAGATTCCGCAAGTTTCGCCGCAGCCCGGCGTCAAGGTGAAGGTGATTGCCGGCTCCGCTTTCGGCACCGCCGGCGCGGTGCAAAGGCCGCACACCGAGCCGCTGTACCTGGACGTGCAGCTGGAGGGCGGCCAGCAGCTGGAATTGCCGATCCCGGCCAGGCACAACGCCTTCCTGTACGTGTTCGAGGGCGCGCTGCGCATCGGCGAAGACGGCCGCAGCGCACCAGCCGGCCGCATGGCGATCCTGAGCAACAGCGCCGATGCCGCCGGCGTCAGCCTGCAGGCCCAAGGCAACAGCCGCTTCCTGCTGATTGCCGGCAAGCCGCTCAACGAGCCGATTGCGCAGTGGGGACCGTTCGTGATGAACACCCGCGAACAGGTAGAGCAGGCGATCCAGGATTTCCGCGACGGCAAGATCTGAGAGCGGAAAAAGAGAAAGGGGCGAGCAACCAGCTCGCCCCTTTTGGTATGCTTGACGGACATCTCATCATTCCAGCCGGCCATGACACGCAAGCTCTTCTGGCAAGATCCCTACCGCACCACGCTTGACACCCAGGTCGTGGCCGTCGACAACGACCGCATCCGCCTCGCGGAAACCATTTTCTTCGCCTTTTCCGGCGGCCAGGAAAGCGACCACGGCACCGTGGCCGGCCATCCCGTGCTGTCCGCGGAAAAAGACGGCCTGGACATTCTCTACACGCTGGCCCCGGGGCATGGCCTGCAGGCAGGCAGCGCGGTCGAAGTGGCGATCGACTGGGACCGCCGCTATCGCCTGATGCGGCTGCACTTCGCCGCCGAAATGGTGCTGCAGCTGGTGTACAAGCTGCGGCCCGGCATCGAACGCATCGGCGCCCATATCTCAGCCGACAAAGGGCGCATCGATTTTGCCCACGAAGGCAGCATTGCCGTGCTGCTACCGCAGATCGAAAGCGAGGTGGCCGCCCTGCTCCAGGCCGACCTGCCTATCGTCACCGCCTTCACCGATGAAGCGGCGCAGCGGCGCTACTGGGAAGTCGCCGGATTCGCCAGGATGGCTTGCGGCGGCACCCATCCACGCTCGACCGCCGAGGTCGGCGCGCTCAGGCTGAAACGCAAGAATATCGGCAAGGGCAAGGAGCGCATCGAAATCAGCTTGCTGGAGAGCGCCGCCTGAATCAGGGCTTGAAGGCGCGCTCGTACTTGCCCGCGACCTGCTCCAGCAGCGCGCGCAGTTCGGGTTCGGGATGCCAGTTGCCGTTGGCCATGACGCCGAGCGGAGCCCGCAAGGTCGAGAGATCGTCCAGCGGATTTTTCGCGGAAAGCATCAAGTCGGCGCGGTTGCCCACTGCGATCGTGCCAAACGACTCGGCGTTGGGCACGGAACGGCGGATCAGTTCACCCGGCGTGCGGGTAGCGGCGGAAAGGACCTGGTACCGGCTGAGGCCGGCCTGCTCCAGGGCGCGCAGGTCATCGTGCAAGGAAAAACCGGGCGCCAGGCCGGGAATGGCCGGCGCATCGGTGCCTGTCACCAGAGGCACGCCGGCCTGCGCCATCTCTTTGATGAAACGTTTCAGGAATGCGACCCGGGCGTCAAGACTGCCTTGGCGTTCCGCATAATCGTCCTCCCGCCAGCGAATCCGCCGGGCCGGCGACACATACCGGGTTTCGGGCGCGCGCAGATAACCCTCGACGACTTCCGGCTTGCCCCACTGCTGCGCGATCGTTGCGTAGGTGATGAGGTCGGCCGTGACAAAAGCCTTGTTGCGCTTGATGAAAGCGATCGCCGCCGGAATCTCGGCAGGATCAGGCGCGCTGTTCATTTGCCCCGATGGGCCCGCGTTTTTTTTCTCAGGATGGGAAAACGTCGTATAGAAAAACTCTTCGGCATGGGCCACCAGGACCTGTCCCGCGTCGAGCTGGCGTTCCAGGCCGACCCGGGTGACGCCGTGGCCGATGAGCGCAATGTGCTGGTCCTTGCCTTCCTCGATGAGCGCCTGGAACACGGCCGGCGACAGGTTGTTGTAGACCTTGATGAATTCGTAGCCATTGGTTTTGGCGAGGCCGACGATGGCGTGCGCCTGCTCCGGCGTCGCCACCACGAAGTGGCCGTACTGCGGCGTCCCGTCAACCAGGAAACCGGCATAGACATGCGGTCCGGCGAGCTTGCCGCGATTGATCTCAGGCCGCACTTCCGCCATGAAACCGTTAGACGCCTCGCCCATGTTCAGCACTGTGGTGACGCCATTGGCAAGGTAGACCAGCATGTCGTCGGCAGTGTCCGAATGGACGTGCATGTCGGCCAGCCCGGGCGAGAGGAACGCGCTGCCGTGGCCGTCGACGATGCGCGCGCCCTTTGGAATCGGAACCGCCGGCCCGATCGCGGCAATCTTGCCGTTCTCGACCAGCACGGTCTGGTTGCGCACGATACGGTCGGTATCCATAGGCAGCAGGTTGACCGCGACGAATGCGGTAATTGCAGGGGGTTGCGGTTGCGGCGTTTGCGCGAGGGCAGGCGGGAAAAGGAACGGCGCAGCCGCCGCGATCAAGGCGAATAGTTTCAATTACGGTCTCCGTTGGCGTTGTTATTTGAATGAGTCCACGAGATGAAACCGAGGAAGACGCCGCTACTTGCTTTCCATCGACAATGCCAGCGTTTCCTTGATTTCCTCCATTACAACATAGCTCTTGGACTGCGCCGCGCCCGGCAACTGCAGCAGCATGTCGCCCAGCAGTTTGCGGTACTCCGCCATTTCGCGGATGCGGGCCTTGATCAAGTAATCGAAATCGCCGGACACCAGGTGGCATTCCAGCACCTCCGGGATGCGCAGCACTTCGCGCCGGAACTGTTCGAAGGCATGCGCCGATTTCTGATTCAGCGTAATCTCGACAAAAACCAGCAGCTTGGCGCCGACCGCGGCCGGGTTGACGCGGGCGTAATAACCGTCGATGACGCCGTCGCGTTCCATCCGCTTGACGCGCTCGATGCATGGCGTGATCGACAAGCCGACCTGCTCGCCCAGGTCCTTCATCGACATGCGGCCGTCCTGCTGCAGCAAACGCAAGATATGGCGGTCCAGCTTGTCCAGGGTGCGGCTTGATTCCTTGTAGATTCTCATGTCTCGAATTTGCTGGTATTTTTAGTGTTAAATCCTGAATATATCGATTTATACAGTAACAAATGCTGTAAATTAGCTATTAGCATAGCGCTTATTACTGCAAATAAAAACCAATTCAGGCGTTAGGGAGAATCAAGATGCGGGTGCTCATTCTTGGCAGCGGTGTGGTCGGCGTCACCAGCGCCTATTACCTGGCCCGTGCCGGCCACGAAGTGACGGTCATCGACCGCCTGCCGGGTCCGGCGCAAGACACCAGTTTTGCCAACGCCGGCCAGATATCCCCCGGCTACGCCTCGCCCTGGGCTGCGCCCGGCATCCCGCTGAAAGCATTGAAGTGGATGCTGCAAGAGCACGCACCGCTCTCGATCACCCCCGACGGCACCCTGTTCCAGCTGCGCTGGATGTGGCAGATGCTGCGCAACTGCAGCGCGGCCCGCTACGCCGTCAACAAGGAACGCATGGTGCGCCTGGCTGAATACAGCCGCGACTGCTTCAAGGTGTTGCGCGCCGATACCGGCATCGCTTACGAAGGCCGCCAGCTCGGCACCATGCAGGTATTCCGCAGCCAGCAGCAGCTGGACGACGCCGCCAAGGATATCCAGGTCCTGCAAGACACCGGCGTGCCGTTCGAGTTGCTCACGCCGGACCAGCTGGCGCTGGCGGAACCGGCGCTGGAAGCGGTCAAGCACAAGCTGAGCGGCGCCCTGCGCCTGCCGAACGATGAAACCGGCGACTGCCAGATGTTCACCACCCGGCTGGCCAGGATGGCCGAAGAACTGGGCGTGCGCTTCCGCTACAACCTGCAGATCGATGCGCTGACCCTGGCCAACGGCGAGATCGCCGGCGTCCAGTGCGGCCCCGAACACCTGCAGGCAGACAGCTACGTGGTGGCGCTGGGCGCCTATTCGACCGGCTTCCTCGGCTCGCTGCTGGATATCCCGGTGTATCCGCTGAAAGGTTATTCGATCACGGTGCCGATCGTCGACGCCGAAGCGGCGCCGGTCTCGACCATCCTCGACGAAACCTACAAGATCGCCATCACCCGTTTCGACAACCGCATCCGGGTCGGCGGCATGGCCGAGATCGTCGGCTTCAACAAGACCCTCAAGCCGAAACGGCGCGCCACCCTGGAGATGGTGGTCAACGACCTGTTCCCGGGCGCCGGCAACACCGCCGCCGCCAGTTTCTGGACCGGCTTACGGCCGATGACGCCGGACGGCACGCCGATCGTCGGCGCCACCCATATCCGCAACCTGTTCCTCAACACCGGCCACGGCACGCTCGGCTGGACCATGTCTTGCGGTTCGGCGCAGCTGCTGTCGGACCTGATCTCCGGCAAGCGGCCGGCGATTGCCGCGGACGACCTGGCGGTCGGCCGCTACAGCAGGCATGGCGCGCAAAGCGAGCACCCCGCTTACGCCTGACGCGGCTCCTGCCGCGGCAGATATCATCGTCATCACCGTTTTCTGAACGATACACATCATGCATCCACAAGCGGCACATGCAGGCGCAATCCTGACCGTCGATCTCGACGCCCTGCGCAGTAACTATCGCCTGCTCCGCAAGCAAGCCGGATCGGCTGCCTGCGGCGCCGCCGTCAAGGCCGATGCCTATGGCCTGGGCGCGGAACGGGTCGGGCCGGCGCTGGCGGCGGAAGGCTGCCGCCACTTCTTTGTCGCCCACCTCGACGAGGGCATTGCGCTGCGCCCGCATTTGCCGGCAACCGCGCAAGTGTTCGTGCTGCATGGGCCGCCGCCCGGCACCGGGCAGGAATTCATCAGGCACGGCCTGACGCCGGTGCTCAACAGCCTGCAGCAGATCCAGGACTGGCATGCGCTGGCGCAAGCGCTGCAGCGGCCGCTGCCGGCCATCGTCCAGGTCGACAGCGGCATGTCGCGGATGGGCTTGCCGGCGGCCGAAGCCGAAGCCTGGCTGGCGCACCCCCTGTACCGGCAAACCATCCCGCCGCTGTTCCTGATGAGCCACCTGGCTTGCGCCGAACACCAGGACCATCCGATGAACGCCAGCCAGCTGGCGCGTTTCAAGGCACTGCGGCAGCGCCTGCCGCAGGTGCCGGCCAGCCTGGCCAATTCTTCCGGGATTTTCCTGGGGACCGGCTACCAGTTCGACCTGGTCCGCCCCGGCGCCGCGCTGTACGGCATCGCGCCGGTGGCCGGCGCCGCCAATCCGCTGCAGCCGGTAGCCGCCCTGCATGGCCGCATCCTGCAAACCCGCACCATCGAGCGCGGCGACCATGTCGGCTACGGCATCAGTTATAGCGCCACAGAACAGCGGCAGATCGCTACCGTCGGCGTCGGTTATGCCGACGGCTGGCTGCGCGCCATGAGCAACCGCGGCGTCGCGTTCATCGACGGCAAGGCCGCGCCGATGGTCGGCACCGTCTCCATGGATTCGATCACTATCGATGTCACCGGCATCGCCGCCGAACGGCTGCAGGCGGGCGCGCTGGTCGAACTGATCGGTCCCAGCCGCCCGGTCGACGACGTCGCGCGGCTGGCCGGGACCATCGGCTATGAAATCCTGACCGGCTTGGGAATGCGCTACTATCGGGAGTATGTCGGGCAGTGATGCCAGCTCTCGAACCCGGTCCTGCAATCATTTAATTTCACGCCATGTCCAATACAACCTTATCCGACCAGCTGCTCACCTGGATCGACGGCCACTTTGACGAAGAAGTCGGATTCCTGCAAAAGATCGTCCGCATTCCCACCGACACCCCGCCCGGCAACAACGCGCCGCACGCCGACGCCGTGGCCGAGCTGGTCGCCGCCTGGGGCTGGCAAGCCGAGAAGCACCCGGTGCCGGCCGCCGCCGTCAAAGACTACGGCATGGAGAGCATCACCAACCTGATCATCCGCCGCCAGTATGCCGGCGCCGGCCCGGTGCTGGCGCTGAACGCCCACGGCGACGTGGTGCCGCCAGGCGAAGGCTGGACCAAACAGCCGTATGGCGGCGAGATCGAAAACGGCCGCATCTACGGCCGCGCCACCACGGTGTCCAAAGGCGATTTCGCCACCTACATTTTTGCCGTGCGCGCGCTGGAAGCGCTCGGCGTGCCGCTCAAGGGTACGCTCGAACTGCACTTCACTTATGACGAAGAATTCGGCGGCTTGCTGGGGCCGGCCTGGCTGCTGGAAAACCAGCTGACCAAACCGGACCTGGTGATCGGCCCCGGCTTCAGCTACAACGTCCTCACCGCGCACAACGCCTGCCTGCAGTTCGAAGTGACGGTGCACGGCAAGGCGACCCACGGCTCGATGCCGGAAACCGGCCACGATGCATTGCAGGCCGCGGCCAAGGTCCTGCAGGCGATCTACGCCAAGCTGCCCGACCTGAAAAAAATCAGTTCGGCCATTCCCGGCATCACCCATCCGACCATGATCGTCGGCCGCATCGACGGCGGCACCAACACCAATGTCGTGCCGGGCAAGGTGGTGCTGAAGATGGACCGCCGCATGATTCCGGAAGAAGACCCGGCGGCTGTCGAAGCCGACGTGCGGGCCATGATCGCTGCCGCTGTCGCCGACCTGCCGGGCATCCGCGTCGACATCAAGCGCCTGCTGCTGGCGCGCGCGCTGCGGCCCTTGCCGGGCCACGAAAAACTGCTGGCCAGCGTGCAGAAGAATGCGCAAGCCGTTTTAGGCGAAGCGATTCCGGCCAACGGCTCGGCGCTCTACACCGATGCCCGCTTGTACGGCGAACACGGCATTCCAGTGGTGCTGTACGGCGCCGGTCCGCGCACGCTGATGGAATCGAACGCCAAGCAGGCCGATGAAAATCTCGCGCTGGACGACCTGCGCAAAGCCACCAAAGTGGTGGCGCTGACTTTGCTCGATTTCCTCGCACAATAAACCGCGATTGCCGGGCGGGCCCAAGCGCCTCCCGGCAGACATGCCGATGTTGGTGTAACATTAGCCATCGCTTGAGCGCACGGATCGTATATCTGTGCCGCATCCCGGCAGTTCCTGCCAGCGCTTTCCGCCTGCTGTACATATTTAACCCAGCGCCAGCAACTGGCGCTACTCCAAGCATCCCATGACAAACACTACTGCAACTTCAGCCCCGGAGAAACTGCTCCCGGGCTGGCTTCTTTTACTTGGCGCGCTGACCGCCATCGGCTCGCTGTCGATCGACATGTACCTGCCGAGCTTCCCGACCATCGCGCAGCAGTTCGGGGTCGGCAGCAACCTGGTGCAGCTGACCCTGGCCAGCTTCCTGGTCGGGCTCGCGGTCGGCCAGATGTTCTACGGGCCGCTGAGCGACCGTTTCGGCCGCAAGCCGCCGCTGTATGTCGGCATGGCGCTGTACCTGCTGGGTTCGCTGGCCTGCATGGTGTCGCAAGACGTCATTGCGCTGATCGTGTTCCGCTTCCTGCAAGGCCTGGGCGGCTGCGCCGGCATGGTGATCGCGCGCGCCGTGGTCCGCGACCGGCTCGGCACCACCGGCGCCGCCAGGGCGTTTTCGCTGATGATGCTGGTGATGGGCCTGGCGCCTATCCTGGCGCCGCTGATCGGCGGCAGCGTGCTCAAGTTCTGGGGCTGGCGCGTGATTTTCGGCGGCCTGGCCGCCTTCGGCCTGTTTTGCCTGGTGGCGATCCACTACACCATGCAGGAAACGCTGGACCGCCGCCAGGCCGCGCCGTTGCACCTGGGCCGCACCCTGAAACAATACGGCCGGCTGCTGCTGGACCGCCAGTTCGTCGCCTACAGCCTGGTCGGCGGCCTGCTCCAGGGCGGCATGTTTGCCTACATTACCGGCTCCTCCTTTGTGCTGATCGAACTGCATGGCATCAAGCCTGAGCATTTCGGCTTCGTGTTCGGCGCCAATGCCTTCGGCCTGATCGCCGCCTCGCAGGTCAACGCCCGGCTGGTCGGCAGATATTCGCTCGACACCATCCTCGGCCGCGCCCTGTGGCTGCCGGCCCTGCTGAGCCTGTCGATAGCATTGCTGGTGGCTTGCGGCGTCAACAGCCTGCCGGTGCTGCTGGCCGGTTTCTTCGGCTACCTGGCCTGCTACGGTTTCATCAGCCCGAACGCATCGGCGATCGCCTTGTCGCAGCAAGGCAAGCAGGCCGGCACCGCGTCGGCGCTGATGGGCACCCTGCAGTTCACGCTCGGCATCACCTCCGGCGTCAGCATGAGCTTGTGGCATGACGGCACGGCATTGCCGCTGATGGTGGTGATGGCGAGCTGCGGCGTCGGCGGCCTGCTGCTGCATCGTTTGGCGGCGCGGCCTGAACACCGCCGCCTGCTGCAGGCCGCAGCGCGGCCGTGAGCGCGCAGACGGCGGGCGCTTTCCAGGAGTTAAGGCTGTCTGGCCAGGCGGCCATATGCGCATCTTCAACGTCAGGCGCGCCGCTTATGCGTAAAATGCTGGATGTTGTTTAAATGCGCCTGGAACAAGTGGCAGAAACATAACTGAAACCCGGCGCCGCTCCCTCACCTTTTTACAGACCCACACCATGCAAGCAGGAATGTTCTATGCGATCGCCTCCTACATCCTGTGGGGCTTGTTTCCGATTTACTTCAAGGCGCTGGAAGCCGAGATTCCGCCGGTCGACATCGTCATGCACCGGATGCTGTGGTCGTTCCTGTTCCTGGCGATCGTGCTGACCGTGCGCAAGCAGTGGGCCTGGGTCGGCCCGGTGCTGCGCCAGCCGCGCGTCATCGGCGGCTTCGTCGCCAGCGCGCTGCTGCTGACCGCCAACTGGACCACCTACATCTGGGCCGTCAACAACAACCACATCGTCGAAGCCAGCCTCGGCTATTTCATCAACCCGATGGTCAGCGTGGCGCTCGGTTTCATCTTCCTGCGCGAACGGCCGCGCCTGCTGCAGTGGCTGGCGATCGCCCTGGCCGCCGCCGCCGTGCTGTGGCTGACCTGGCAGGCCGGCCATCCGCCATGGATCGCGCTGACCCTGGCCGTGACGTTCGGCAGCTACGGCCTGCTGCGCAAGACCGCCAGCCTCGGCGCGCTGCCCGGCCTGGCGCTGGAGACGGCGCTGGCGCTGCCTCTGGCGCTGGCCTACCTGGCGTATACTACGGTGCAGGACCACAATACCTTCGCCAGCGCCTCGGCATCGACCAAGTGGCTGCTGGTCGCCGCCGGCCCGATCACCTCGATCCCGCTGCTGATGTTCGCCGCCGGCGCCCGCCGCATCCCGCTGTCGCTGGTCGGCGTGCTGCAATACATCACGCCGTCGCTGCAGCTGCTGCTGGGCGTGTGGCTGTATAACGAGGAACTGGACGGCGCCAGGCTGACAGGGTTCATCGTCATCTGGGTGGCTTTGGCCCTGTATTCGGTCGAAGGCCTGTGGCGGACATTTGCAGCGCGCCCCGCCGCTTCGACTTAAGCATCCACATCGGTTATTCTTGGCAGTCCAGGTAGCTCTTTACTGCTTGTCTATTCACTTAATCATCATTGCTCCCCATGGCCCAATACGTCTACACAATGAACAAGGTCGGCAAGATCGTGCCGCCCAAACGTCAAATCCTGAAAGATATCTCGCTGTCGTTTTTCCCCGGCGCCAAGATCGGCGTGCTCGGCCTGAACGGTTCCGGCAAGTCGACCCTGCTGAAAATCATGGCCGGCATCGACAAGGATATCCAGGGCGAAGCGGTGCCCATGCCGGGCTTGAACATCGGCTACCTGCCGCAGGAACCGCAGCTCGACCCGGAACAGACCGTACGCCAGGCCGTCGAAGGCGGGCTGGGCGAAGCGTTTGAAGCGCAAGCCAAGCTGGATGCGGTGTACGCCGCCTATGCCGAAGAAGGCGCCGATTTCGACGCGCTGGCGGCGGAACAGGCGCGGCTGGAAGATATCCTGGCCACCGCCGGCGACGGCAACCTCGACCTGCAGCTGGAAATGGCCGCCGACGCCTTGCGCCTGCCGCCCTGGGACGCCAAGATCGGCGTCCTGTCCGGCGGTGAAAAGCGCCGCGTGGCGCTGTGCCGCCTGCTGCTGTCGAAACCCGACATGCTGCTGCTGGACGAACCGACCAACCATCTGGACGCCGAATCGGTGGACTGGCTGGAGCAGTTCCTGCAGCGCTTCCCCGGCACCGTGGTCGGCATCACCCATGACCGCTACTTCCTCGACAACGCCGCCGAATGGATCCTGGAGCTGGACCGCGGCCACGGCATCCCGTGGAAGGGCAACTACAGTTCGTGGCTGGAGCAGAAGGGCAACCGCCTGAAGCAGGAAGAAGCGACCGAATCGTCGCGCCAGAAAACCATCGCCAAGGAACTGGAATGGGTCCGGCAAAACCCGAAAGGCCGCCAGGCCAAGAGCAAGGCCCGCCTGGCGCGCTTCAATGAACTGAGCGAACACGAATACCAGAAGCGCAACGAGACCCAGGAAATCTTCATCCCGGTAGCCGAGCGCCTGGGCAATGAAGTGATCGAATTCAAGAACGTGTCGAAATCGTTCGGCGACCGCATGCTGATCGACAATCTCAGCTTCCGTATCCCGGCTGGCGCCATCGTCGGCATCATCGGCCCCAACGGCGCCGGTAAGTCGACCCTGTTCAAGATGATCACCGGCAAGGAACAGCCGGACAGCGGCGAAGTGGTGATCGGCACTACCGCCCGGGTATCGATCGTCGACCAGTCGCGCGATTCCCTGTCGGACCAGAAGACCGTATTTGAAGACGTCTCGGGCGGCGCCGACATCCTCACCGTCGGCCGTTTTGAAATGCCTTCGCGCGCTTACCTGGGCCGCTTCAACTTCAAGGGCGGCGACCAGCAAAAGATCGTCGGCAACCTGTCCGGCGGCGAACGCGGCCGCCTGCACCTGGCCAAGACCCTGCTGCAAGGCGGCAACGTGCTGCTGCTGGATGAACCGTCCAACGACCTCGACGTCGAAACCTTGCGCGCGCTGGAAGACGCCTTGCTGGAATTCGCCGGCAGCGTGATGGTGATCAGCCATGACCGCTGGTTCCTGGACCGCATCGCCACCCACATCCTGGCCTTCGAAGGCGAGTCGCAGGTATCGTTCTTCGACGGCAATTACCAGGAATACGAAGCCGACAAGCGCAAGCGCCTGGGCGAAGAAGGCGCCAAGCCTAAGCGGATCCGCTACAAGCCGGTGACGCGCTGATTGACTTGATGTGGCGGGACAGAAGGCGCACTGCGCTTTCTGTTTTTCTGACGTGGATGGCTTAAGCCATTTCCTCGACCATTTTTTTGATCTTTACCGCTTTTTCAAAATGGTCCAGCTGATGTGTCATGATCCACCATTCGGCAGCTTCCATGAGTAACGCTGGATTATCATTCTTGTTCGCGAAGAATGCATAAAACGACAATCCTACATCCAAGCCCTTGTCATTGATTTTCTTGTTGCATATATCAATTATTTTCTCTTTTAAGCTTGCCCTCATCGGATTTCCTTCTTTACCCAACCGCAGTTAAATATGCAGCCAGGCCAGCGTGCCCAGCACCACGCTGAGCGCTCCGGCGCCGTACGCCATCTTTTTCAGCCACTCCTTGCGCGTCAGCAAAGTAATCGCCGCCAGTGAAATCGCAATCTGGATCGCCGTCATCGCCTGCGCCCAGCGGTGATGCTGGTGCAGCGCCAGCTCCGATTTTTCATCCCACTCGCTGGCCTCGGCTTCGAGCGCTTCCGCTTTTTTCTGCACGACTTCTTTTTCGCTCTTGTAGCGCGCTGCTTCAGCGCTGTAGTGCGCGGCGTCGACGCCCGGAATATGGGTCGCCAGCTCAGCCAGGTTCTGGCGGCTGGACTTGGCCTGGTAGTAATTCCACTGGTTGGCCGCTTCGGTTTTCTTGATGGCGGCGTTGTTCTTGTTCATCGCCGCCGCACTCTCGGTGGAACCGGCCTGGTAGCTGAACAAGGCGCCGACGGTCGCCATGATTGCCGTCATCACCGCGATCTTGCCGGCGAAATTGTCGCCGCTGCCGTGGGCGTGCTCGGTGACGTGCTCGATATGGTGTTCATGCGGACTGGGAACTTCGAATTCTTCGGACATGGCTGTGGTCTCGGCAAACAGGTTAAACGGCAATTGTAAATGCAATGATCGTGGCCGGAGCCGAAATCAGCGGACCACCATCGATATGGCGCCCAGGCCGAGGCCCCGCATGTCCTTGTTTTCCATCACCTGCAACGGCGAAACCGTTTCCGCCACGGTGAACAAGAGCAGCAGCCTGCCATGGTTTTTCTCAAGCAGCCCCGCCGGAATCCGCAGGCTTTGCTTGCCGCGGTTGATTTTTGTAGTGTAATGCAGCTCGCCCAGGGCCTGGCCGTTGGCGGAAACCTGGATGGTCTGCTGCGGGTGTTTGGCCATGACGTAGGCTTGGCCGAGCACTTCCAGCGTCAGGTCGGCGGCAATCGCTTGCCCTGGCACGCCAGGTACGTTCAGCCACACCGCTGCCGCATTGCTGTTGGTCCAGGTGCCCCAGGTTTCCGCTGCCGACCAGCCGCCGGTGAGATAGGGGCCGGCATTGCCGCCGGTACGGAAATCGATGGCCGTACCGAGCGTGTAGTCAGCCGGCGGCGCTGGCGCCGCCGCGGCATAGGCCGGATTCGAACGCTGGCACTCGCTGCAGTGTTTCCAGCCTGGCGCCAGTATCCGGTAGCCGTCAAGTTCGGCAACCAGGTCATCCGGGCCGGCGGTGATTTTCGCCTGCTCCCAGAGCGAGAGAGAAAGCGCATCGCCGAGGAACACATACAAGGTTTGCGGATCGTAGCGGCCGGTAAATACGGCCTCGGTAGCCTTGCGCTGCTCTGTCACCAGCCGGCTCTGGTCGATCCGGGCGAAATAGCCGTGGTTGATGGTCAGGCGCTGCTCCGAAGCAAACAGGGCGATCGGAAAATAATCCGGTGAATACACCGCCGGCATGGTGATTGCGATCCGGCGATAGCCTGGCGGAAGCTGTTTCCAGAAAGCGGACTGCAGAGGGGAAGTCCATCGGTATTCGCGCATGCTTTTGCGGATATTCAACGCGGCGTCATTGCTGTCGGCCAGCTGCAGCACCAGCAGCGCGCCCAGCAGGTATGGCAGCCAGCGTTTGTCGACCAGCTTGAAGGCGGCGTAAAACACGCCAGCGTAGATCATGTAAAACACCGGCCAGAACATGCGTCCCGACGCCCTGAATATGCCCAGGATCTTTTGCAGGAAAGCCGGCAGCGGGTATACCAGCACATCATGGTTGGCCCAGCCGATATAAGAACTCAGCGCCTGCAAGGTCAACCCCGAGGCGACGATGAGCAACGGCAGCAATGTCGCCCAGCGCCAGGCCGGCGCCGGACGCTGGGCGGCATTGCTGCACACCGACCGCGACACCGATAAAACGACCACAACGGCCAGCAAGGCCAGCATCCCCACTCCCAGGAAACTGAAGCCGTCGAACTCGCCGCCGCCGCGAGGCTGGTCCGGCAACACTGTCGACCACCAGGCGATGGGGTCGATCAGCCCCAGCAAGCTCATGCGGTAATAACTCAAGCCGACCGGCTGGCTCAGGCCATCGCGCAGCATGAAGTAGCCGGTGCTCCACATGAGCAATCCCAGGCAAACGGCGGTCGACAGGCCAAGGCCTGCCAGCGTCCATGGCGAAACCTGCTTTTTCAGCCAGCGCTGCAGGAGGTCGGCGATCCAGATCGCCAGCACCATGGCCAGCAGGTAGGCGTGCGCCAGCGATGCCGCGCAGAGCAGGAGCAGCCAGCCGCGCCAGCGAAATCTTTCGCCGAAATACAGGTACAGGCCGGCCAGGATAAGCCAGTGCGCCGACAAGGATTCCGCTTCGAGGTAAATGCGCCACCACAATGGCGGTGCGATGACGAAAAACGCAGTCGCCAGAAACAGCGTCAGGCGCTCGGCGGAAAACAGGGACAGCAGCTTGTAGGCAAACACCGCTTGCAGCACGACGGTCAGGGCAAGCCAGATGCCGATATATTGGAACGGTTGCGGCAGGAGCGCCGCGAAGGGCTTGAAAAGGAATGCGAACAACGGCGTCGAATCCGTAAACACGATCGAACTGCCGAGCAGTTCGCCGTAGGCCAGGTTGGCGCCAAGGGGAAATTGCAGCATCGGCGTGTTGCGGAAGAAATTCCAGCCGAGGAAATGCTGGCCGAAATCGCCGCGCATCAGCCACTCGGTGGAAGTCGGCCAGACGATGGCGCCGCCGGTATAGAACACAAAAGCGGCAAGGCCGATCAGCGCCGCAAGCAGTACGGGAGGAAATTTTCTAGTCATCATGTCGGGAACGATGGGAGACGTCCTTGTCGCGCGGACGTTTCGATCCGAAGGTCCAAAGCGTATTGGCGGAATAAGTCAGCACCAGCACCGCCGCTGAAGAGAATATCTGCGCCAGCAGGTAATTGAGCGCCAGCTGCACGGTCAGCAGGTGCATCAGGCCGGTATTCAGGGCGATGCCGGCGGCGGCGATCAGGCCGAAGCGGCTGGCTGTCTGCAGATGGCCGGCCTGGCTCTTGAAGGTGATCCAGTAATTGAGTCCGTAGTTGACGATCGCGCCGGCCAGGGCACCCGCCGCCGAAGCCGGCACCGGCCCCGACAGGCCGCCCTGCACCAGCAGGATCAGGACGGCGTACTGGCATGCCGTGCCCACGCCGCCGGCGGCGGCATAGATCAGGAACCGCCTGAAGCGATGCATAACCATCCTGCTGCTAGTCTTCGGTTTTCTGGTAGCGGCGGCGAATCAGGTAAATCGGGCGGCCTTTTGATTCCAGGTAGGTCCTGCCCATATATTCACCGAGGACGCCGATGCCGATCAGCTGGATCCCGCCGAGGAACAGCACCACCGTCAGGATGGATGCATAACCCGGCATGTCGATGCCGTGGATCAGCGTCTTGAAAATGATCACCAGGCCGTAGATAAAGGCAAACAGTGAAATCGCCGAACCGAAATAAGTCCACCAGCGCAAAGGCACGGTACTGAAACTGGTGATGCCTTCCAGCGCAAAATTCCACAGGCGCCAGCCGGAAAATTTCGACTCTCCCGCGCTGCGCGCTTCGCGCGCGTATTCCACCGTGACGGTCTTGAAGCCGACCCAGGCAAACAGCCCTTTCATGAAGCGCCGGTTTTCCGGCAGCTGCTTGAGCGCATCCAGCACTTGCCGGTCGACCAGGCGGAAATCGCCCACGTTCTCCGGCAGCTTGATGTCCGAGACCGCATTGTACAAACGGTAAAACATGCCGGCAGTCTTGCGCTTCATGTAGGAATCGCTATCGCGGTTGGCGCGTTTGGCCAGCACCACTTCGTAGCCGTTGCGCCATTGTTCGACCAGCAGCGGAATCACCTCGGGCGGATCCTGCAGGTCGGCATCGATGGGAATCACGGCGTCGCCCAATGCTTCGTTCAAGCCCGCGGTCAGGGCCGCTTCCTTGCCGAAATTGCGCGACAGGTCGATCACCCTTACCCGGCGGTCGCGGCCGGCGATGGCGATCAGCTGCGCCAGGGTGTCGTCGGCGCTGCCGTCGTTGATGCAGACGATCTCGTAATCGAGCGTGTCGAGAGCGGCCAGTATGGGCGTTATCCGCTGGAAGAAACAGGCAACGGCAGCGCTCTCGTTGTAAAAGGGGACCACCAGCGATAGCAGTGGCTTGTGTGGCGCTTGATCTGGGGAGTTAACGTGCATTGCCTGGTCTGGGATTATCACTTGTACGTCTGCTCATATTAGCATCATTCTGCCCGGAAACAGCGCAAAACCCTTGCTGCAAGCGCTGTTGCAGGCGAGTGGCGCGGTAAACGCAAAAGCCGGCCAAATCGTCGATGCGATTCAACCGGCTTTTGCCTGCCTGCGCCTGCAGCCGGGGCGGCCAGCGCCGTCCCGGCTTGCAACACGACAATCAGTAAGTGTAGAACATGCGCTGGATTTCTTTGGTGTTGCTGGTCTTGGTCAGCGCCAGCATCAGCAGGATGCGTGCTTTTTGCGCATTCAGCGTGTCAGCCACCACAAAATCGAGTTCATCATCGTTGGCTTCGCCGTTGCGCGCCACGATGCCCTGGCCGACGCGGCTGGCGCGGACAATGATCACACCCTTCTTGCGTGCTTCAACCAGCGGCGTTTTCATTTGCGCGGCAATGCTGCCGTCGCCGACGCCGGCCTGGATGATGCCCTTGGCGCCGGAGGCGACCTGGGCGTCGAGCGCGGCGCGGGTCATGTTGGCGTAGCCGTAGATGATGTCAACTTGCGGCAGCACGTCCAGCTTGCTGACGTCGAACTCGGTGTCGACCGTGTTCTTGCGGGTCGATTGCCGGTAGAAATACGCCTTGTTGCCTTGGATATAACCCAGCATGCCGAGTTCGGTCGACTTGAACGTGTCGGTGGTCGAAGTGTTGGTCTTGCTCACTTCGCGCGCGGAGTTGATCTGGTCGTTGAGCGAAACCAGCACGCCCTTGCCGATCGCATCCTTGCTGCCGGCCAGCAGCACGGCGTTGTACAGGTTGATCGGGCCGTCGGCGGAAATCGCGGTCGATGGACGCATGGCGCCCACCACCACTACCGGCTTGCGGCTCTTGACGGTCAGGTCGAGGAAATAAGCGGTTTCTTCGATCGTGTCAGTGCCGTGGGTGATGACGATGCCGTCCACGTCCGGTTGCGCCAGCAAGGCGTTGACGCGCTTGGCCAGTTTCAGCCAGTGGTCGTTGGTCATGCTTTCGCTGGCGATCTGGAATACCTGTTCGCCTTTGACATTGGCGACTTTCTTCAGCTCGGGAACCGCTGCGATCAGTTTTTCGACGCCGACGGTGGCCGAGGTATAGCCGACCGTGGTGGTGCTGTCCGCGCCGGTGCCGGCAATGGTGCCGCCGGTGGCCAGGATCATCACGTTAGGCAGTTTGGCCTGGCTGTCCTGCGCGTGCGCCACGGAAGTGGACAGCAACAAGGCGCCGAACATCATCAATGCGTAGGAATTGAGAGTACGCAGTGTAAGTTTGCGGGTAGACATAAATCTCCTGATCTGTTGATTGTTGTGGACCGCCGGCTGAGCCGGAAGGCGGTCACGCGGCATTTCAGCGTTCTGCAACGCGCTGCCGCGCCGCGGAACTGTAGCTAAAGTCGGCAAAGCGATCTAATGCCATTTATGCATAGGATTATGCATAATTATTATATGCAATCACTTCAATAAGAAAAGGCTTAACCGGATCGATTTCCTGCCAAAAAATCAACTAGCAATCAACTAGCAAGAAGCACGCCCGTCACGCGGCAAGCTTGGCTTCCGCTTCACGCGTGATATGCAGTTCACGCATCGGGAACGGGATCGTGCAGTTCACCGCCGCCAGCGCGGCCTGGACTTTTTGGGCGATCGACCAGCGCACATCCCAGTATTGGGAAGTCGTGGTCCAGGCGCGCAGATTGAGCATGACCGCGCTGTCGGCGTGGTCGGTGACCACCACGAACGGCGCCGGCGCCGCCAGGATGCGTTCGTCCGCCAGCAGCAGTTCCTTCAGGGCCTGGATCGCGACCGCCGGATTGTCCTTGTAGCTGATGCCGACCGGCATGTCGATGCGGCGCGTGTTGTTGCGGCTGAAGTTGGTCAGCGCGCTGTTCCACAGCTGGTTGTTCGGCGCGAACAGGCAGATGCCGTCGGCCTTGGTCAGCTTGGTGGCAAACAGGCCGATTTCATCGACGGTGCCTTCGATGCTGCCGTTGGAGATGTATTCGCCGACCTGGAACGGCCGCAGCAACAGCAGCATCATGCCGGCCGCGATGTTTTGCAAAGTCCCCTGCAAGGCCAGGCCGATCGCCAAGCTGGCGGCGCCCAGGACGGCGACGATGCTGGCCGTCTGCACGCCGAACTGGCCGAGCACGGCAACCAGCGTGACCAGGCGCACCAGCCACAGCAGCACGCTGCGCAGCACCGGACGCAGGGTCGCGTCCAGGCTGGCGCGCAGCATGACCCGGTCGAGCGCATTGGCGAAACGCGACGACAGCCACCAGCCGACTGCCAGCGTGAAGATTGCCAGCACCGCATTGAGGCCGTAGTGCAAGGACGATTCGAGCAGGAAATTCCAGATCGAAGAGAGTTGGTTGACGGCTAATATGTTCAAGGGCAGCTCCTATTGCTTGTATGAAATAGCGCAGGCCAGTGGGCTGTTGCAGCCCACTAGATCCGCGTATCGAGCCCTGTATGTTACCAGTTGCTCCCGGCACAACCCGCGAATCCCAGCCAGACCGCGCCGGGTTTGCTACCATATGGCTGATTCGCCAACCCGCGCAGCAGCAGCCCTCACCTTCTTTAGCGACACAATGAGCAAATTCTGGAGTCCCATCGTCAGCCGCCTGACGCCTTACACCCCCGGCGAACAACCGAAGCTGAGCAAGCTGGTCAAGCTCAACACCAATGAAAACCCGTATGGCCCGTCGCCGCTGGCGCTGGAAGCCATGCGCGCCGAACTGGGCGACAACCTGCGGCTGTATCCGAACCCGGACGCCGAGCCGCTCAAGCTGGCGCTGGCCGAGCAGAACGCCGCGCACGGCATCACGCCGGCCCATGTATTCGTCGGCAACGGTTCCGACGAAGTGCTGGCGCATGCCTTCCAGGCCTTGCTGCAGCATGAACAGGCGATCCTGTTCCCGGACATCAGCTACAGTTTTTATCCGACCTATTGTGGCTTGTACCAGATCGCCCATCGGATGGTGCCGCTAGCCGAGGACTTTACGTTGCGGGTCGACGATTATCTGAACACGCCCGCCGGCGGTATCATTTTCCCGAATCCGAACGCCCCTACCGGCTGCCTGCTGCCGCTGGCCGAAGTGGAAAGGCTGGTCGCCGGCCAGCCCGACTGCGTGGTGATCGTGGATGAAGCCTATGTCGATTTCGGCGGCGACAGCGCTATCCCGCTGGTGGCGCGCTATCCCAACCTGCTGGTGGTCCAGACCTTGTCCAAGTCGCGTTCGCTGGCCGGCTTGCGGGTCGGCTTTGCAATCGGCCACCCGGACCTGATCACGGCGCTGGAACGGGTCAAGAACAGTTTCAACTCCTATCCGCTGGACCGCATGGCGATCGTCGGCGCCACGGCGGCGATCAAGGACCAGGCGCATTTCGACAAAACCCGGCAGGCCGTCATCGCCAGCCGCGAGCAGCTGGTCGGCGGCCTGGCCGCGCTCGGCTTCGACGTGCTGCCGTCGGCCGCCAACTTCGTGTTCGCCCGCCATCCGCGCCACGACGGCGCCAAGCTTGCCGCCCGCCTGCGCGCCGACGGCATCATCGTGCGTCATTTCGGCAGCGCCCGCATCGCGCAGTTCCTGCGCATCACCGTGGGCACGGATGAAGCCTGCCAGGCGTTGCTGGACGCCTTGCAGGCGCACCTGAAAGACATGCCGGCCGATTTCTGATCCTCGCCATGGGTGGCGGTACGCCGCCATCCATCGCCATTTCGCTGTTATTTCGCTGTTTCCACCGGCTTCCAACTCTTCCGCAATGTCCATCCCAATAGCGCCGCCCGCCGTCGACACCCGCATGCGCCAGGCCGCCTTGCCGCTGCTGTTCCTGTTGCTGGGCGTGATCTACGCCAGCTGGGTGTCGCGCATCCCGGCGCTGCGCGACAACCTGCAGCTCGATCCCGCCAGCCTCAGCCTGTTCCTGCTGGGCGGCGGCATCGGCGCAGTCGGCTCTTTTCCGCTGGCGGCCTGGCTGGTAGGCCATTACGGCGCGCGCCGCGCCTGCTGGTACGCCGGCCTGGCGCTGCTGGCGGCCATCCCTTGCCTGGCGCTGGCGCCGTCGCTGCCATTGCTGATGCTGGCGATGCTGTGCCTGGGCGTCTGTTCCAGCTGCTTCAATGTGGCGATCAATGCGCTCGGCGCCGAAGCGGAAAGGCTTGCCGGACGCTCGATCATGTCGCAGCTGCATGCCTGGTTTTGCGTCGGCACGCTGTCCGGCGCCCTGCTCGGCAGCGCCATCGCCGGCATGGAAATCGGGCCCCTGCTGCACTTCGGCCTGGTCGCCCTGTGTGTGCTGGTTCCTCTGCGCCTGTGCTATCGCGCCTTGCCGAATGACCGGCCGCAGTTCATCGCCGGCAAAAAACACTTCGCCCTGCCGCACGGCCCGCTGATTGCGCTCGGCGTGGTCGCCTTCGGCGGCGCGATCGTCGAAGGTTCGGTGGCCGACTGGAGCGGGGTCTACATGAAAGACCGCCTGTCTGCCAGCGACGGCGTGGCGCCGCTGGCGTTTGCCTGCTTCGCCGCCATGATGCTGCTGACGCGCATGGTCGGCGACAAGCTGAAGGAATCGTTCGGCGCCCGCCGCGTGGTCGCCGGCGGCGCCTTGACCGCGGGCCTCGGCATGCTGGTCGCCCTGCTCGCCAGCCAGGCGCCGCTCGCCATCGCCGGTTTTGCCCTGACCGGCGCCGGCGTTGCCACCATCTTCCCTTTCATCTTCAGCGCCGCCGGCCGCCACGGCCCGACCGCGCTGGCCGGCGTCACCACCATGGGCTATACCGGCGGCCTGATCGGGCCGCCGATCATCGGCTTCCTGGCGCATGGCTTCGGCCTGCCCGCGGCCTTGTCGCTGGTAGGCGTGCTCTGCATTGCGGTGGCGCTGGCGGCCGGCCGCGCCAGATGGCTCGAATGATGTCGTTACGCTAAAATATCCGCTCGCGTTTGTACGCCAACCTACTGCATGGAGTCCACATGACGCTTGCCTCGTTTCCCCGTTCCCTGGTCCGCTGCCTGGCGCTTGGCGCCGCTGCCGGCCTTGCCCTGGCGGCCTGCGCCAGCACCCAGTCCACGGCCGCCAGCGATGCAGCGCTGGCAGCGTCGCGCTGGGAACTGACCAACTGGACCGGGCATGCCGTGCCGCACGGCGACAACGGCGAGCCGGTGATCCTGAATTTCAGCCAGGAAAACGGCAAGGGACGCGTCAGCGGCCGCGCCGGCTGCAACCAGTTCTCAGCGCCCTACTCGGTGCGCGGCCCAGGCCAGCTGACGATCGTCGAGGCAGTCACCACCCGCATGGCTTGCCCTGAACCGGCGATGCAGTTCGAGGCCGATTTCCTCGACAAGCTGCAGGCAGTCAATCAATACGCGATAACCGGCCAGCAGATGGAAATGAAAACCCTGGATGGCCAGGTCATGCGTTTCCATGCGCGCGAAAAACCGGGCGCCGCGGCCAAGATCAAGTTCGTTTACGTCGCATCGCAGAAGGTCCCTTGCAGCGCCGGCGTCATGCGCACCACCTGCCTGCAGATCCGCGAACGCAAGGAAGACCCTTGGCAGCTCTGGTACGGCAATATCCAGGGCTTCAATTTTGAACCCGGCATCGCTTACCGCCTGCGCGTCCTGGAAGAACAGGTCGCCAATCCGCCGGCCGACGCCAGCTCCGTCAAATGGACCCTCGACATGGTGGTCGAACAGGAAGTGGTCAAGAAATAATGACGCAGCCTGTCAACCACGACCACGGCCTGCCGCAGCTGTTGCTGCTGCCCGGCTTCATGCTGGACCAGACCCTGTGGGACGATATGCGCGACGGCCTGGCGCAGCTGGGCCGGCTGCATTTCGGCGATCTCGGCCAGGATGATTCGATCAGCGCCATGGCGGCGCGCGTCTTGCAAAATGCGCCGCCGCGTTTCGTGCTGGTCGGTTTTTCGATGGGCGGCTACGTGGCGCAGGCCATCATGCAGCAGGCGCCGCAACGGGTGATCGCGCTGGCCTTGCTGAATACTTCGGCGCGCCAGCAGGATCCGCGTGAAATCGCCGGCAACCGGATGCAGCTGGAACTGGCCAGGCAAGTGCCGTTCAAGGGCTTGACCAGCCGCGCGCTGGCGTCGTCGCTGCACCCGGAGCGGGCGCATGACCGGGTATTGCTGGACCGCCTGCAGGCGATGGCCCTGCGCAACGGCAAGGAAGTCTTCATCCGCCAGTTGTCGGCGCTGCGCAGCGATGGTTACGCCGAACTGGAGAACATCCGCTGCCCGACGCTGGTTGTCGCCAGCAGCAACGACCAGCTCAGCAGCATCGCCGAAGCAGAGCTGATGGCGGCCCGGATTCCCGCCGCCAGCATGGTAGTGATCGAGGACTGCGGCCATATGACGCCGCTGGAGAAACCCGGGGAATTGCTGCAGATCCTGTCCGGCTGGCTATCGCAGTCAGTCAATCGCTGATATCCCGCTACAGGACCGGTCAGATCATGCTGTCGCCATAAGTTGCCATGACACAATATTGGATTTTAAAAAAGATGATCTTTCGATAATATAAATGTCCTAATATAGTAAAAAGACCACTTTTTGATGGTAGGGTATCAACCTTGTTTTTTTAATAACCAAGGAGACCGTCATGAAGTTGGCCCACACTCTCATTTTTGCCGCATGCCTCGGCGTTCCTGCCACGGCAGCCCATGCGCAGCAGCAATTCGTCAATGTTTTGACCGGCGGTTCCAGCGGTGTCTATTACCCGCTCGGCGTCGCCATGTCGCAGCTATATGGCAAAGCCCTGCCCGAGGCCAAAATCCAGGTGCAAGCCACCAAGGCATCGGTGGAAAATCTGAATTTGCTCGAACGCGGCCGCGGTGAAATCGGCTTTGCCTTGGCCGACAGCGTCAACGATGCCTGGACCGGCGTGGCCGAAGCCGGCTTTCCCAAGCCATTGAAGAAAATCCGCGCGATTGGCGCAATTTATCCCAACTACATCCACATCGTTGCCCGCGCCGACAGCGGCATCCGCACCTTGGCCGACTTGAAAGGCAAACGCATTTCCGTCGGAGCGCCGAAATCGGGCACCGAACTCAATGCCCGCGCGGTGTTCGCCGCTGCCGGCCTGAAATACGCAGATTTTGCAAAGACTGAATTCCTGCCGTATTCCGAATCGGTCGAGCTGATGAAGAATCGCCAACTGGACGCCACGCTGCAATCATCCGGCCTGGGCATGGCTGCTTTCCGCGACCTGTCGACCACAATTCCCGTGGTCTTCATCCCCGTGCCGGCAGATGTCGTCGCCAAGATCGGCAATCCGGCCTACCAGGCATCCAGCCTGCCGGCAAAAACCTACACCGGCCAGGATGCGGCCGTGCCAACCGTGGCGATCAACAATATTCTGGTAACGCATGACAAGGTGACGGCAGCTACGGCGTATGAAATGACCAGGCAGCTTTACGACAATATCGATCAGTTGGGCAATGCGCATAACGCAGCGAAAGCAATCGCCTTGGCCAATGCAGCGAGCGGCTTGCCGATTCCTTTTCATCCTGGCGCGGAACGCTATTTCCGTGAAAAAGGCTTGATCGATTAAAACAATTCGCGGCTGCACGACAAAGCCGCAAGCCAAGGCTGCCAGAGCGGAGCCTGCCGGGCGCATGCGATCTGCTTTTCCCTTACGCCCGGCGCGAAAACAATTCAGGAGTCTCGCATGGAACAATCCCCGTCACGCCTATTCTGGCTGCTGTTTTACGGCGCTTTGGCGTTTTCCGCATTTCAGCTTGTCACGGCAGCGTTCAGCCCCGTTTCCACAACCGTGGTGCGCGCACTGCATGTCGGCTTTTTATTTCTGCTGATTTACTGCCAATACGATTTGCGCGGCGTGAAACAGGAACGCCCCGGCTGGCTGGGCATCGCGCTTGGCCTGTGCGGCCTGGGCCTGGCGTTTTACCACTGGATATACGAAGGCGAGTTGATTTTGCGGGCCGGCGAGCTCAATCAATGGGACTGGATCATCGGCATCGCCACGCTGATACTGGTATTCGATGCTTCGCGCCGCATGATGGGCTGGGCATTGCCGGGCATCTGCCTGGCATTTCTAGCCTATGCCTTGTTTGGCGAATATCTGCCCGGCAGCTTCCAGCATCGCGGCTACAGCCTGGAACAAGTGATTTCGCAGCTGGCCTTTGGTACAGAAGGTTTGTATGGCACGCCGACCTATGTGTCGTCAGGCTATATCTTCTTGTTCATTTTATTCGGCGCTTTCCTGGAACAGGCAGGCATGCTGAAATTGTTCAACGATCTGGCGCTTGGCCTGGTCGGCAGCTCGCGCGGCGGGCCGGGAAAAGTGTCGGTGATTTCCTCCGGCTTGATGGGCACCATCAACGGCTCCGGCGTTGCAAACGTGGTCAGCACCGGCCAGTTCACGATTCCGCTGATGAAACGCTTCGGCTATCGCAGCGAGTTTGCCGGCGCAGTGGAAGCCACCAGTTCGATGGGCGGGCAGATCATGCCGCCAGTCATGGGAGCGGTGGCTTTCATCATGGCGGAAACGATCAATGTCCCCTACCTGGATATCACCAAGGCAGCCCTGATCCCTGCCTTGCTGTATTTCTTCACTGTATTCTGGATGGTGCACCTGGAAGCCGGCCGCGCAGGCTTGAAGGGACTGGCAAAAGATGATTGCCCCAATCCCCTGGCCGCATTGCGCGCACGCTGGTATTTATTGCTGCCGCTTGCAGTCTTGGTCGCGCTCCTGTTCTCAGGCTTCACGCCGCTGTTTTCCGGCATGGTGGGCCTGGCTTTGACAGTGGTGCTGATCCTCGGCAGCGGCCTGGCGTCGCGGATCAGCGCAACGCTGTGGCGCGTGATGTTCTGGCTCGCTTTGGGCGTGGCTTGCGCGACGTTCAACCAATACGGGGTTACAGCGATTTTTGCCGTGGTGACCGTGCTGGCCGTGCTGATTTTCCTGGGACGCGACCGCGGCGTCCTCAAAACCGCGGTAGATGCCTTGTATCACGGCGCTTTGCATGCTTTGCCTGTCGGCATCGCTTGCGCCCTGGTCGGCGTGATCATCGGCGTCATTTCCCTGACCGGCGTCGCCACCACGGTTGCCGGCCACATCATCGACCTCGGCGAGCATAGCTTGATGCTGTCGCTGCTGCTGACGATGCTGACATGCCTGGTGCTGGGCATGGGGATCCCCACCATTCCCAACTACATCATCACCAGCTCCATTGCCGCACCTGCATTGCTGGATTTGGGTGTGCCTTTGATCGTGTCCCACATGTTTGTCTTTTACTTCGGCATCATGGCGGACCTGACGCCGCCGGTCGCGCTCGCCGCTTTTGCCGCATCGCCCATCGCACGCGCTTCCGGCATGGCGATCGGCATGAAGGCGTTGCAAATTGCGATTGCCGGGTTCCTCGTGCCTTTCATGGCCGTATACGACCCGGCGTTGATGCTGCAAGGCGATCCGACCTGGGGCGCGATTGCTTACATCAGCGTCAAGGCCTTGCTGGCAGTGACTTTATGGGGCATGGGAACGATTGGTTTTTGGCGCGGCCGCCTGGCCTGGTGGGAACGCATCGCAATGATTGCCGCCGCCTGCGTGCTGGTGGTGAAGCTGCCGTTTAGCGATGAATCGGGTTTTGCCGTCGCCCTGGTTTTATTGGTGCAGCATTGGTGGCGTTGGCGCAATGCTGCCGCTGTCCCCATGCCTGCGCAAAGCCGGTCATGAATCATGCTCTGCCTGGCCAGCGGCAGCGCTAAAGCCGTGCTCGCCATTGCCGGCTTTACGCTGGCTTGGCAGCACTCGGTGGAAAAAATCCGCTGGGAAGAGAGTTATCGCGTGGAAGCCGGCACACTGGTGTTAGACGAAGCCCGTGTGCAAGGCAGCGGTGCAGGCATGGAGCCGCCGCTTGCGAGCATATTGAAAGACGGGTTCTGGCGCTGGCAACCCCGGCAAGCCATGCCGGAATTGCTGCTGACGCGCTCAGAATTCACGCCTGACTATCAATTCTGCATCCAGGACCGCTGCCAGCCGTTGGCTGGGATCGTGCCGCCGGCGGCGGCAGTTACGAGATTATGGGCCTGCGATAAAAACATGCAGGCGAACTGATTACAGCGCCAAGCGCTGGCGCGCAGCCTGGTATTCGGTCTGCAAACGATCCACCATCTGCGCCACGCTGGGCACATCGTCCATCAGGCCCACGCCCTGGCCGGCGCCCCAGATATCGCGCCAGGCTTTGGCGCCGGTGCCGCCCGAGCCGAAATTCATCTTCGATTTATCCGCTTCCGGCAGGTTGTCAGGATCGAGGCCGGCGTTGACGATCGACTTTTTCAGGTAGTTGCCGTGGACGCCGGTGAACAGGTTGGTGTACACCACGTCGGCTGCTGTCGATTCCACGATCGCCTGGCGATAGGCGTCGTCGACATGGGCTTCCTTGGTCGCCAGCCAGCGCGAGCCGATATAGGCGAAATCGGCGCCCATCGCCTGCGCTGCCAGTATTGCATCGCCGGTAGCGATGGCGCCCGACAAGGCGATCGGTCCCTTGAAGAATTTACGCACTTCGCCCACCAGCGCAAACGGCGACAACGGCCCGGCATGGCCGCCGGCGCCGGCCGCCACCAGGATCAGGCCGTCGACGCCGGCTTCCAGCGCCTTTTGCGCATGGCGGATCGAAATCACGTCATGCAGCACGATGCCGCCGTAGCCGTGGATCGCATCCATCATTTCCGGCGGCGGCGCGCGCAGGCTGGAGATGATGATCGGCACCCGGTGCTTGACGCAGACGGCGACGTCATGCGCCAGGCGGTCGTTCGATTGATGGACGATCTGGTTGACCGCGATCGGCCCCACTTTTGCATTCGGATGCTCAGCCTGGTAGGCCGCCAGTTCAGCCTGCAGGTCGGTCAGCCAGGTATCGAGCAGCTCCGCCGGCCGGGCGTTCAGCGCCGGGAACGAGCCGACGATGCCCGCCTTGCACTGCGCGGCCACCAGGGCCGGGCCGCTGGCGATGAACATCGGTGAGCCGATGACGGGTAAGCTCAGGTTTTGCAACGCAACTGGCAGTGCCATGACGACCTCGGGTAGTAGATATCAAGAGTTTTGATTATAGGGAGAAAACGCGGGGAAAAAGTACGATCGTGCTAGATTTTGTCCTCTAAAACCCAGGCCCGGCCTGCCCTCCCGGTTACCGCTGCAAAACGGTCAATGTCGATTGCACAAAAAACCGTCGCGTATTTCAGCCGCGCCGGCGCGCACCAGCTGCGCCACGGTCCAGGCGCCCAGGTCGGCTGCACTGAGCTGCAGGTAACGCCGGTTGGCGGCCGCCACCAGCGGCAAGCCCGCCAGCATCGGCTGGATGTCGGCCAATTTGATCTGCTGCCGCTCCAGCAGCAGGAATTTCAGCAAGACCTTGATGGCGTTCTGCGCATTGCGCTGCGGATCGGCGGCCAGGTAGTCCAGGCGCGAAAACGCCGTATCGAGGGCGGCGGCAACGCCGCTGAACGGGCCGCCATGGCCGGGAATCACCAGCTTCACATCCAGGGTGGCGATCAATTCCAGCGTCGCCCGCTCTTCGGCAAAACCCGACTCACCATCCAGTTCCGGAAAGATCACGCCGAAACCGTTTTCCCACAAGGCGTCGGCGGAAATCAGGATGCCATGCTCCTGGCAATAAAAAATCAGCGAATGCGGATCATGCCCGGCTGCCGCCAGCACCTGCCATTGCAAATCGCCCAGCGTCAGCAGGTCGCCCGCTTGCAGGGTGGCGTCGAAACCGAAACGCGCGCATTGCTGGCCGGTGCCGCTGTAGCTCAGCGCATCCTGGTCCCAGCTGCGCACCTGCTCGGCTTGCGCGGCCGGAATCGCGGTGTGGCAGCCGTAGGCCTGTTGCAAGGCGGCATTGCCGCCGCAATGGTCGGAATGCAGATGGGTGTTCAGCAACCGGTCCAGCGGCCGCCCCTGCAAGCCGTGCGCCACCAGCGCCACGGTTTGCGCTGCATGGCTCAGGTAACCGCTGTCGACCAGCGCCGTCTGTTCGTATCCCAGGAACAGGATATTGTTGGAGGACAGCCAGCCGCGCTCCAGCACGCGCATGGTCGGCGGCAATTGTAGCGCCGTCATGCCGCCGCCCGCCGCTGGCTGATCTGCAGCCAGATGTCGCGTTTCTGTTCGTCGCTGGCGCAACTCCACGCGGCAATTTCATCCAGGGTGCGCAGGCAGCCGTCGCACAGGCCGCTGGCTGCGTTCATCACGCACACGTTGATGCAGGGCGATGCATTGTAATCCGGGCTGAGTTCGCTGCCGGCCGGCTTGATTTGCTTGTTTTCCACGCTGTCTCGAAATATCCTGATGGTTGTCCGTTGCTTATTCCTATAATACGCGACACCACAGCTCTCCATGGCGACCACCTGCATGCTCAATATTCTACTGGCTGAAGACGAAAGCGCGATTGCCGATACGGTGATCTATGCCCTCAGCAGCGAAGGCTTCCAGGTGCAGCACTGCCTGCTCGGCAGCGCCGCCCTGCAACAGGCGCGCAGCGGCCGCTTCGACCTGGCGGTGCTGGACGTCGGCCTGCCCGACATGAGCGGCTTCGACGTCTGCCGCGAGCTGCGCAAGTTTTCTTCGCTGCCGGTGATTTTCCTGACCGCGCGCGGCAGCGAAATCGACCGCCTGATCGGCCTCGAAATCGGCGCCGACGATTACATGGTCAAGCCATTCTCGCCGCGCGAACTGGCGGCCCGCATCCGGGTCGTGCTGCGCCGCCTGAATCCCGCGCCGGCCGCGGATGCAAACGCATCGCCGCCAGCCGTGCTGGGCGAATTCGAGCTTGACCAGGCCGGCATGCGCATCCGCTACGCCGGCCACGCCTTGCAGCTGACGCGCTATGAATACCTGCTGCTGAACATGCTGCTGAGCCGGCCGGGCGGCATCTTTACCCGCCAGCAGCTGATGGACTCGATCTGGCGCGATGCCCCCGACAGCACCGACCGCACCGTCGACACCCACGTCAAGACCTTGCGCATCAAACTGAAAGCCGTGGCGCCGGCCGCAGATCCTATCCACACCCATCGCGGCCTCGGTTATTCGATAGAACTGGCGCCGAACGGCAAGCAGGCCAGCACGTGAAACTCGGCATCCGCATCCTGCTCGGCTATTTCCTGATCGTCGGGCTGGCCGGCGTTTTCATCCAGCGCGTGTTCCTGGCCGAAGTCAAGCCGGCGGTGCGGCAGGCGATGGAAGACACGCTGGTCGACACTGCCAACATCCTGGCCGAGCTGGCCGCCGACGACATGAAACAGAACCGCATCGCCGACGGCAACTTCGCCAGCCGGGTGCGCGAATACGCCCATCGCGACATCAACGCCAAGATCTGGAGCTTCCGCAAAACCACGCTGGATTACCGCATCTACGTCACCGACCTGAAAGGGATCGTGCAGTTCGATTCGACCGGACGCGCCCTCGGCCAGGACTACTCGCGCCGCAACGACGTCTACCTGACCCTGCGCGGCAATTACGGCGTGCGCTCCACGCGCGATGTCGACAACGACGACAGCAGCACCGTCATGCACGTGGCCGCGCCCATCATCGACCAGGGCAAGATGATCGGCGTGCTCACCGTCGCCAAGCCGAACAACACCTTGCAGCCGGCGATCTCGCAAAGCGAACGGACCATCCTGCGCTGGGGCGCCCTGCTGCTGGTGCTGTCGCTGGCGGTGGGATTGGCGGTCACCTTGTGGATCAGCCGCTCGCTGGGCGCCTTGCAGCGCTACGCCCGCGCCGTCACTGCCGGCGAACGGGCGCAGCCGCCGGCCAGGGGCGCCAGCGAAATCGTCGAACTGGGACGGGCGCTGGAGTCGATGCGGCAAAGGCTGGAAGGCAAGCAATACGTCGAACACTATATCCACAGCCTGACGCATGAAATGAAAAGCCCGCTGGCGGCGATCCGCGGCGCGGCGGAACTGCTGGATGAAGACCTGCCCGCTGCTGAACAGCGGCGCTTTGCCCACAACATCCGCGGCCAGTCGCAACGGCTGTCGGAGCTGATCGAAAAGATGCTGGCATTGGCAGCGATCGAACACCGGCAGGCGCTGGAAAACATCGTCGCCGTCAATCTCGGGCAATTGCTGGCAGATGTCATTGCGCTGCTGGAGCCGCGCCTGCAGCAGGCCAAAGTGACGGTGCAGGTCGCCAATGCAGCCGGACTTCCGCAAATCCGCGGCGAACTATTCCTGCTGCGCCAGGCTCTGCTCAATCTGCTTGAGAACGCCATCGATTTTTCACCGCCAGGCAGCGTCATCACCGTACAAGCCGACACCGGCGTTGCCGGCATGGTCACGCTGGCCGTAATGGACAGCGGTCCCGGCATCCCGGACTATGCGCTAGAGCGCGTATTCGAACGTTTTTATTCTCTGCCACGCCCCGCCAGCAATGAAAAAAGCACCGGCCTCGGGCTCTGCTTCGTGCAGCAGGTGGCGCAGCTGCATCACGGCCGGATCACCTTGTGCAACCGCGCTACGGGCGGTGCCGAGGCGCGGCTGACGTTGCCGCTCCAGGCAGCCTAGACCAACTTCACGCTCGCTTCACAATACCCTCCGATTGACGCCGCACAGCCGCCGTCATCGATTCACACGCTCTGCTTACACTCGGATTTACCGTGACACCCTGTCACTTTGCCCAGACCGAGAGAGACCATGAACCGACCCCTGACATTCAAACTGCTGGCCATTGCTTTCCTGACCTTGCTGATCCTGATCCCGCTCGGCCTGATCCACGATACCGTGCAGGACCGGCTGCGCTATCGCCAGGAAGCGGTGGCGTCAATTGCCGCCAGCTATGCCGGCAACCAGACGGTCACCGGACCGGTCCTGGTGGTGCCATACAAAATCAAGATCGACGAACTGACCGGCCAGGATGGCAATGGGAAAAAAACCTATAGCAGTCGTATCGAGGATCGGGAATATCTGTTTTTCCCGAAAGATCTGCAGATGCAAGGCAAGCTGCTGCCGACCGAACGCTATCGCGGCTTGCACAAGGTGCTTGTGTACGAATTGCAAGGCCATTTCGGCGGCCGCATCGACTACCAGTTGCCGTCCGCCGAACAGCTGGTTTCCGACAAGATAACCCTGTTGCAGCCCTACCTGGCAATCGGCATCAGCGATGTGCGCGGGCTGATCGGTTCGCCGTCAATAAAAATGGGAACGCAGCAGCTGGCGCTGGAACAGGGGGCCGGCAGCTTCGGCAAGGGCATGCATGCGGCTTTGTCGCCAACCAGCCTTGCCGGGAGCGACGGCCTGGATTTTTCACTCGACCTGACCCTGGCCGGCACCGAAAGCCTGGCGGTCACGCCAATTGGCGATAACAACCGCATCGAACTGACATCCAGCTGGCCGCATCCACAATTCGGCGGCAGCTTTTTGCCACGTGCCCGCAATATCTCTGAAAAGGGATTTCATGCTATCTGGGAAGTCTCATCGCTAGCCTCCAACGCACAACGTGAGCTGCGTACCGGCCGCGACGGCAAAACCGCGATAGAAAGCCTGCAGATCCAGCTGGCCGAACCGGTGAACATCTATTCCCAGGCGGATCGGGCGACCAAATACGGGCTGCTGTTCGTGCTGCTGACCTTTGTCGGTTTCTACATTTTTGAAACGATAAAGCAACTGCCGATCCATCCGATCCAGTACCTGCTGGTCGGCTTGGGACTGGCGATATTCTTCCTGCTGCTGGTCAGCCTGTCCGAGCACATTGCCTTTTGGATCGCTTACCTGGTCGCCAGCGCCGCCTGTATCGGCCTGCTGGGATTTTATCTGGCCCAGGTCCTGCGCAGCTTCCGCCGCGGCCTCGGTTTCGGCGCCATGCTGACGCTGCTATACGGCACGCTGTATGGCCTGCTGATCTCGGAAGACAATGCGCTGTTGCTGGGCAGCCTGATGCTGTTCGCAATCCTGGCGATCATCATGATCGTGACGCGCAAGATCGACTGGTATCAGACATCCGCGCTGAAAATCGCGCAAGGCAGCTAAGTACGCCCGGGCCTGTCCGATCAGGCCCGCAACGCCACATCCGCCACCGGCGCCGCAGTCATCGTCACCAGCTGCTGCGGCGTCAGGTTGAACACCGCGTGCGGATGCCCCGCCGCCGCCCAGACGCTATTCAATTCCAGCAAGTCCTGATCGATCAGCATCACCGTCTTGCCGACATGGCCGATAGGACAGACGCCGCCGATGGCGTAGCCGATACGCTCCTTGACGAAACGCGCATCGGCCTTTCCCAGCGGGCCGACCAGCGCCGCCACCTTGGCTTCATCGACGCGGTTGCTGCCGCTGGCCACCACCATCACGGCAGCGTCGTCGGTCAAACGGCGGAACACGATCGACTTGGCGATTTCGGCGACGCTGCAGCCCAATCCCGCGGCGGCCTCGGCTGAAGTCTTGCCGGTTTCCGGCAGCATCACGACTTGCTTGTCATGTCCGATTGCCGCCAGCAGGTCGGCTACGCGTTGCGCGCTGTCGGGAAGTGTAGTCATTCGCTTTTCATTTCATTGAAAATTTTCAGGCTGATAAATCGCCGCCGCGGCCAGCTTATTTGGATTTGGCGGTGTCGAAATATTGCGCGTGCAGCTTGTCGTAGGTGCCGTCAGCCTTGATTGCGGCCAGGCCCTGGTTGATTTTCGCCAGCAACGCTGCGTCGCCCTTTTTCACCGCGATGCCGAAAAACTCTTTCGGGAAATTATCATCCATCACCATGCGGATACCCTTTACCTGGTTGTTGGCCAGGTAATGCACCACCGCGCCCTTGTCGGCGATGACGGCGCTGACGCCGCCGGTTTCAAGTTCTTTCAAGGCCAGCGGGCTCGATTCAAAACGCTTGATATTGGCATTGTTGTCGCCCGACAGCTTCTGCATCATTTCGTCGCCGGTCGAACCTTGCAGGACGCCGACCGTCAGCGGCTTGAGATCGGTGATCTTCTGGATTTTCGAATCGAGCGGCACGACGATGACCTGGCCCGCTTCAAAATACGGATCTGAAAAATCGACCGTCAGCTTGCGCTTCTCGGTAATCGTCAGGCCGGACATGATGATGTCGCGGTCGCCCTGCGCCAGCGCGGTGAAAATGCCGTCGAACGGTGTATTGACGAACTTGACCTTCATGCCTTCTTTTGCCGCCAGCGCCTTCATGACGTCGATATCGAAACCGACCAGCTCCTTGTTTTCGTTCTCGTATTCGAAAGGCGCGTAAGTAGCGCCGGTGCCGACCACATATTCCCTCACCGCCGCGCCGGCCGCCGGCTTGTCTTCATGCTTGCCGCATGCGCTTAGTCCGCTCAGGGCCAGTACGGCGAGCATGAGGGAGGCTGTCTTGATTACGGTGCGTTTCATAAAATTTCCATTTCCTGTTGATGAGTCGACGATATTTTTTAAGCAATGCGCTTGGCAGCGATGGCGTTGCCGGCGCGGCTGACCGCCTTGCGGCCCAGGTGCGCCGAAATGAACTGGCCGGCGTCGACTACCGCATCGAGATCGATGCCGGTCTCGATGCCGAGTCCCTGCATCATGTACAGCACGTCTTCCGACGACACGTTGCCGGTCGCACCCTTGGCATACGGGCAGCCGCCCAGGCCGGCGACCGACGAGTGGTAAATCGAAATGCCGACTTCCAGGCCGGCGTAGATATTCGCCAGCGCCTGGCCGTAGGTATCGTGGAAATGGCCGGACAGGCGTTCGATCGGAAATTCCTGCACCAGCCTTTGCATCACCGCATGGACCTTGTTCGGGGTCGCGACGCCGATGGTGTCGGCAATATCTATCTCGTCGCAACCGAGGTCGCGCAGGCGATGCAGCACGTCGACCACCGAATCGATGCCGACTTCTCCCTGGTACGGACAGCCGAAAGCGCAACTGATGCTGCCGCGCAGGCGCTTGCCTTCCTGCTTGGCGACTTGCGCCACTTCGCGGAAGCGCTCTATCGATTCGGCGATGGAGCAATTGATGTTCTTTTGCGAGAACGCTTCCGAAGCCGCGCCGAAGATCACCATCTCGTCGGCGCCGGCCGCCAGTGCGGCTTCCAGGCCCTTCATGTTCGGCACCAGGGCCGAATAGATGACGCCTGGCTTGCGCTGGATGGCGGCCATCACTTCGCTCGATGTCGCCATTTGCGGCACCCATTTCGGCGAGACGAAGGACGCGGCTTCGATGTTGACGAAACCGGCCTTGGTGAGCCGGTCGACCAGCGCGATCTTGACGTCGGCCGGGATGGTTTCTTTTTCGTTCTGCAGGCCGTCGCGCGGGCCGACTTCAACGATCTTTACCTTGCTGGGGAATGTCATGTCATCACCTCTCAATAACCTTTGCTGCGGTCAACCACGCCGTTCACGCTTTTGCCCTGTTCCAGTGCATGGATCTTGTCGCGGACCTGCAGGATGGTGTCCTGGTGCAGCGACAATGCCGAGATATGCGGCGTGATGCTGATGCGCGGTTCTTGCCAGAACGGATGGTCCGGCGCCAGCGGCTCATGGTCGAACACATCCAGCGTTGCTGCCGCGACCTGCCCTTCCCGTACCGCCGCCAGCAGGTCGGCTTCGACCACGTGGCCGCCGCGGGCGACGTTGACCAGGTAAGCGCCGTCGTTGCCCTTTTGCAGTTTCTGCAGATTCTGGCGATTGACGATGCCGCGCGTTGATTCCGTCAGAGGCAAGATGCATACCAGCACCCGCGATGCACGCAGGAAAGCATCAAGGCCGTCATCGCCGGCGTAGCAAGAAATTCCCGGCAAATCTTTTGGACTGCGGCTCCAGCCGTTCAGCGGAAAACCGAAATGCGCCAGCGATTCTGCAATGCGCGAGCCGAGCACGCCCAGGCCGAGGATGCCGACGCTGAAATCGCGCTTGTCGGGAGCCGGCAGCTGCTTCCATTCGCCGCGTGCGGCTTGTTCCCGGTATCGGTCGAAGCGGCGGAAATAACCCAGGACTGCGTGCGTCACGTATTCGGCCATCTGGATCGCCATGCCGCCGTCGTCGATACGGATCAGCGGCACGCTGGCCGGGATGGCGTCGCCTAGCTGCAGGATGGCGTCCACGCCGGCGCCGAGGTTGAAGATGGCTTTCAGGTCGTCGCGGCCGCGCAGCATGGCTGCCGGCGGGCGCCAGACCAGGGCGTAGTCGGCCGGGGCGGCGTCGCCTTCCTTCCAGAAACGGATTTCGGCTTGCGGCAGGGCTGTGCTGAAGTCGGCCATCCAGCTTTCCAGGCCGCTGCCGGGGGGGACGTAGAACAGGAGTTTCACTATGTGGTCCTCAAACTATCTTGATGCTTGTGCAAAACGAATGCGACGGTTTGTGCTCCGCAGGCCGTTAATTGGGGTCAGAGTAATTTACGACGATGAGGCTGTCGTAAAAAAACTCTGACCCCATTTAACTCTGCTTGCGAATATTTAAGCTGCCTTAAAGACCAGCAGCTGGGCGGATTCGCTTACCTGGTCGCCTACCGCGTACAGCAATTCTTCCACCAGGCCGTCGGCCGGGGCGGCGATGGTGTGTTCCATTTTCATGGCTTCCATGATCAGCAATGGTGCGCCTTTTTTTACCTGTTCGCCTTGCGTCACCAGCAGAGCCACGATCTTGCCCGGCATCGGCGCGGTCAGGCGGCCGCCTTCGGCTTCGCTGTCGCCGGCGTGCAGCAGCGGATCGACGTAAGCCAGCGTGTATTGGCTGCCTGCGTAAAACACGTGGAACTGTTCGCCTTCGCGCACCACGGTGCCGGCTACGGTCCTGTCGCCCAGGCTGATTTCAATCGCGTTGCCGTCCTCCTGCAGCACCTTCATCTGCTTGAAGGTCTGCGCCTCGAACTGCTCATGGCGCAGCAGCCAGCGTCCTGTTTCGTAGGTAACATCGAGCGGGCTGGGCTGGCCGTCGTCGACGAAGGCGAGCCGGCGCTGCAGGCTGCCGTTCAGGCGCCAGCCGTCGGTGCTGGTCCACGGATCGCTGCCGGCATTGTTGGCGGCGTTGCGCTCCGACAGCAGCAGCGATGCCGTCGCCAGCGCCAGGACCTCGATTGCCGCCGGGACGGCGGCGGGAAACAAGGTAGCGTGATGGCGTTCGATCAGGCCGGTATCCAGGTCCGCTTCCGAGAACGCCTGGCCGGCGACCAGGCGCTGCAGGAACTTGACGTTGCTGGCGAGGCCGACGATCTGGTATTGCGCCAGCGCCGCCGACATCGCGGCCAATGCCTGCCGGCGGTCCTGGCCCCAGACAATCAGCTTGGCGATCATCGGATCGTAGAACGGCGAAATGGCGTCGCCCTGGCGCACGCCGGAATCGATGCGCACGATGCTGGCGCTGGATTGGCTGACTTCAAATTCGGTCGCCGCAGGCGTGCGCAGGTGGCGCAAAGTGCCTATCGACGGCAGGAAACCCTTGTCCGGGTTTTCGGCGTAGATCCGCGCTTCCAGCGCGTGGCCGCTGAGTGTCAGCTGATCCTGCCGGAGCGGCAGCGGTTCGCCCGAAGCCACCCGCAATTGCCACTCGACCAGGTCGAGGCCGGTAATCATTTCCGTCACCGGATGCTCCACCTGCAGGCGGGTGTTCATTTCCATGAAATAGAAAGAACCGTCCTGGTTGGCAATAAACTCCACGGTGCCGGCGCCGACGTAGCCGACCGCCTTGGCTGCCGCCACCGCCGCTTCGCCCATGGCGCGCCGGCGTTCCGGCGTCATGCCCGGCGCCGGCGCCTCTTCCAGCACTTTCTGGTGGCGCCGCTGCACCGAGCAATCGCGTTCGAACAGGTAGACGCAATCGCCCTGGCTGTCGGCAAACACCTGGATCTCGATATGGCGCGGACGGGTCAGGTAACGCTCGACCAGCACCTTGTCGTCGCCGAAGCTGTTGATCGCTTCGCGTTTGCAGGATGCCAGCGCCGCCTTGAAATCGGCGCTGTGCTCGACGATGCGCATGCCCTTGCCGCCGCCGCCGGCGCTGGCCTTGAGCAGCACCGGATAGGTGATCTTGTCGGCTTGCTGCTGCAGGAAATCGGCATCCTGGGTTTCGCCGTGATAACCGGGCACCAGCGGCACCTTGGCCTTTTCCATCAGTTCCTTGGCGGCCGACTTCGATCCCATCGCCGAAATGGCGCTGGCGGGCGGGCCGATGAAGACCAGGCCGGCCTTGGCGCAAGCTTGCGCAAACTGCGCATTTTCGGACAGGAAACCGTAGCCCGGATGGATGGCCTGCGCGCCGGTAGCCAACGCCACTTCGATGATCTTGTCGGCGCGCAGGTAACTTTCCTTGGCCGCGGCCGGTCCGATCAGCACCGCCTCGTCGCATACCGCAACGTGCTTGGCGCCAGCGTCGGCGTCCGAATACACGGCCACGGTCTTGATGCCCATGCGCCGCGCGGTGGCCGCCACGCGGCAAGCGATTTCGCCGCGGTTGGCAATCAGGATCTTGGTAAACATGCTGTCTCCCCCTTTTTTTATTTATTGCGGTTGGGTGTTACTGTCGGCGGTCACTTCGCAACGCGCATCGAACGTCGACGAACGCGAATGCATGCCGAGTTTTTCCAGCAAGGCGCGGTCTTCTTCAACTTCCGGATTGCCGGTGGTAAGCAGCTTGTCGCCGTAAAAAATCGAGTTGGCGCCGGCCAGGAAACACAGCGACTGGATCGCCTCGCCCATTTGGCGGCGGCCGGCGGACAGGCGCACGCGCGCCTTCGGCATGGTGATGCGGGCCACGGCCACGGTGCGCACGAATTCGAACAGGTCGATCGGATCGATGCCGTGCAGCGGCGTGCCTTCGACCTGCACCAGGTTATTCACCGGCACCGATTCCGGATACGGCTCCAGGTTGGCCAGCTGCGCCACCAGGCCGGCGCGCTGCAGGCGCGATTCGCCCATGCCGACGATGCCGCCGCAGCACACCTTGATGCCGGCGCCGCGCACGCTGTCGAGCGTATCGAGGCGGTTCTGGTAATCGCGGGTGGTGATGATGTCGCCGTAGATTTCCGGTGCGGTGTCGAGGTTGTGGTTGTAGTAGTCAAGCCCGGCGCCCTTCAGGCGTTCCGCCTGGCCTTCGCCCAGCATGCCCAGCGTAGCGCAGGTCTCCAGGCCGAGCGCCTTGACTTCGCGCACCATTTCTTCGACCTTTTCCAGGTCGCGGTCTTTCGGCTCGCGCCATGCTGCGCCCATGCAGAAACGGGTTGCGCCGTGCGCCTTGGCCTGGCGCGCGGCTTCCAGCACGGTATCCAGCGGCAGGATCTTTTGCGCGGTGACGCCGGTGTCGTAGCGCGCCGCCTGCGGACAGTAGCCGCAATCTTCCGGGCAGCCGCCGGTCTTGATCGACAGCAGCGTCGCCAGTTCGACTTCGTTAGGATCGAAATTTTCGCGGTGGATTTGCTGCGCCTTGAACATCAGTTCGTTGAACGGCAGGTTGAACAGGTCGAGCACGGTTTGCACCGGCCATTTGGCGTCTGCCGGCAGCACCATCGGTTTGGCGGCCGGCTGGAATGTGATTGGTTGCGATGACATGATCTGACTTCCTTTGTGTTGAGGGAATACGGTTAAATTGGGTTGGTGCCGGATGGCGCAGGCCAACCCGGCAAACATGAAAAATCCAGGTGGCTGGCGGCGGCCTCGACCATTGCCCTGGCCGGCAGTTCGCCCATGCGCGGCACGCGGCCGAGAAACGGTGCATCGATGCGGCTCTTCAATGCCGCGATATTGGCGTCGGCATTGAGCATGGCCGGGTCGACCGTGTTGGCGACCCAGCCGGCCAATTGCAAGCCGCGCGCGGCAATCGCCTCGGCCGTCAGCAACGCGTGGCTGATGCAGCCCAGCCGCAAACCCACCACCAGCACCACCGGCAAGCCGAGCTGCTGCGCCAGGTCGGCGGTGTCGTGCGTATCGTTGAGCGGCACGCGGAAGCCGCCGACGCCTTCGACGATCACCGCATCGGCCAGCGCGGCGATCTGCTGATAACAAGAAAGAATATGCGCCAGTTCTATCGTCCGTTCCTCCTGTGCCGCAGCGATATGCGGTGCGGTCGGCTGGCGCAGCAGGAACGGCGTGCTCAGTTCCTGCGGCAGGGCCACGCTGGCTTCCGCCGCCAGGACATCGGCATCGTCGTTGCGCCAGGCGCCGTCGCGCAGTTCGGCGCCGGCGGCGACCGGTTTCATGCCGGCGCTGCGCACGCCGGTTTTGGTCAGCCCGCGCAGCAGCGCGCCGGCGATCAGCGTCTTGCCGATTTCGGTATCGGTGCCGGCAATGAACCAGGCAGCCTTTTGCGGATTGGCGATCGATTTAGCCATGGCCGATCACGCTTTCGAAAACCGCGGCAGTACGGGTTGCCAGCAAATCTATTTCCTGGTCGTCCAGGATATACGGCGGCATCAGGTACACCGTCTTGCCGATCGGCCGCAGCAGCAATTCATGCTCTACCGCGCTGGCGAAAAAACGGCGCGAGAAAGTCGCCGCCATGGCTTTGCTGTCGATGACCGCATCAAACGCCCAGATCATGCCGCGCTGGCGGAAATGGCGCACCTGCGGATGCTGCGCCAGCGGCGCCAGCGCCTCGGTGATGCGCTGGGCGCGCCCGCGGTTGGCGTTGATCACGTCGTCTTCCTCGAAAATCTCCAGCGTCGCCAGCGCCGCCCGGCAGGCCAGCGGATTGCCGGTGTAGGAATGCGAATGGAGGAAACCGCGCGCCAGGTCGTTATCGTAGAACGCCCGGTAGATTTCATCGCGCGTCATCACCAGCGACAACGGCAGGTAACCGCCGCTGATGCCCTTCGACAGGCACAGGAAGTCCGGCCAGACCGGCGGCTCGCCCGGAGCCGCCGCCTGCTCGGAGGCAAAGAAGGTGCCGGTGCGGCCGCAGCCGACGGCGATCTCGTCAAAGATCAGGTGGACTTTGTAGCGGTCGCACAAAGCCCGCAATTCGCGCAGATAGGCCGGATCGTGCATCGCCATGCCGGCAGCGCATTGCACCAGCGGTTCGATGATGATGGCGGCGATATGGCTGGAGCGCTGCTGCAGCAGTTTTTCCAGCGTGGCGGCAGCGCGCAGGGCGACATCCTCAGCGCTTTCGCCATCGCGCGCACCGCGCGCATCGGGCGATGCCACCACATGCGCCTGGCGCAGCAAAGGGCCGTAAGCGTCGCGGAACAAGGGCACGTCGGTAACCGCCAATGCGCCTATGGTTTCGCCGTGATAGCTGCCTTTCAGGCAAACGAATTCCTGCTTGTCGGCGTAGCCGGCGTTGCGCCAGGCGTGGAAGCTCATCTTCAGGGCGATTTCAACCGCCGAGGCGCCGTCCGACGCGTAGAAACAGTGGCCCAGCACATTGCCGGTGCGCGCCGCCAGCTGCTCCGACAGCTGCACCACCGGTTCATGCGTAAAACCGGCCAGCATCGCATGTTCGAGCTGGTCGAGCTGGTCCTTGAGCGCGGCATTGATGCGCGGATTGGCGTGGCCGAACAGGTTGACCCACCAGGAACTGATCCCGTCCAGGTAGCGTTTGCCGTCGGTGTCGTACAGCCAGGCACCGCGGCCACGGCTGACCGCGATCAGCGGCACCGATTCGTGGTGCTGCATCTGGGTGCACGGATGCCAGACGCTGTCCAGGCTGCGCTGGACCAGGCTCGGCTGTGCTGCCGGCGTGGCTGCCTTGTTTGCTGCCTTATTTGTTACCTTATCCAACTGTGCTCCTCGATATGCGTCGCGAATCCGCGTCGGCATGATGTGCAGCCAGCGCCCGCAAAGCGCCGGCCAATTGATCCACCTGTTCGATGCTGTGCGCCGCCGATAACGATATGCGCAAGCGCGCCGTACCCTTGGGCACGGTCGGCGGCCGGATGGCCGGCACCCAGATGCCCTGCTCGCGCAAGCCGGCCATCAGGTCCAGCGCCAGCTGGTTGTCTTCGACGACCAGCGCCTGCACCGGCGTCTCGGATGGCAGCAGCGGCCATGGCAAACTGGCCAGTCCGCTGCGCAAGCGCGCAATCAGTTCACGCAAATGCTGCTGCCGCCAGTCTTCCTCTTGCATCAGCCTGACCGCCGCCAGCAAGGCGCTCGCCAGCATCGGCGGGCTGGCGGTGGTAAACACATAAGTGCGCGCCCGCTGCAGCAGCCATTCGATCAGCAGCGCATCGCCGGCGACGAAAGCGCCAGCCACGCCCGCGGCCTTGCCCAGGGTTCCCATGTACAGGATGCGTTGCGACTGCAAACCGAAATGCGCCAGGCTGCCGCGCCCTTGCGGACCCAGCACGCCAAAGCCGTGGGCGTCGTCGACCAGCAGCCAGGCATCGTATTTTTCACACAGCGCCAGCAGTTCCGGCAAGGGGGCGATATCGCCGTCCATGCTGAATACCGCATCGGTGACGACCAGCTTGCGCGGATGCTCGCTCTTGGCCAGCAATTGTTCCAGCCTCGCCACATCGGCATGCGGATAGACGCGGAACTGCGCGCCGGACAAGCGGGCGCCGTCTATCAGGCAAGCGTGGTTCAGCCGGTCCGAGAAGACGATATCGCCGGGACCGGCCAGCGCCGGGATCGTCCCCATGTTGGCCATGTAACCGGTCGAAAAATGCAGGGCGCGCGGCATGCCGACAAATTCCGCCAGCGCCAGCTCCAGCTCTTCGACTACGCTGGTGTGGCCGCTGATCAGGGCCGACGCGCTGGCGCCGACCCCGTATCGGTCGAGCCCGGCCTGGGCGGCGGCGCGCAGCGCCGGATGGTTCGCCAGGCCGAGATAATCGTTATTGCAAAACGCCAGGTATTGCCGGCCTTCGACTTCCAGCAACGGCCCCTGCGGCCCGTCGACGATACGCCGCTTGCGCACCAGCTTCTGCTCTTGCAGCGCCGCCAGCTGGTCGCGGATCTGGGTCAGCAGCTCAGGCATATTGAACTTCCGCCTGGGATGCGCGCACGGCTGCCGGCGGCCACGCAAACAACAGCGGCAGCCGGTCCAGGCTGCGGTACACCGCATTGCCGCCCCAGGATTGGACCACGCCGGCCAGCTGCAGCTGCGGCAAGCGCTGCATCACGCTGCGCATGGCGATTTCCGCCTCCAGGTAAGTCAGCGTGGCGCCGATGCAGACATGCGGGCCGTAGCCGAAGGACAGGTGGGCGCCCTGGTTGCGCTGGATATCGAGCCGGTCAGGGTCCGTGAATTTTTCCGGATCGCGATTGGCGGCGCCGATCAGCGGGATCACCAGGTCGCCTTTTTTCATCAGCTGGCCATGCATCTCGACATCGACCTTGAGGCGGCGTCCGGTGTACTGCACCGGGCTGTCGAAACGCAGCAGCTCCTTCAAGGCTGACGGCAGCAGCGCCGGCGTCTCTTGCAGAGCCTGCCATTGCTCCGGATGCTGCAGCAGCGCCAGCATGCCGTTGCCCAGCAGGTTGCGTGTGGTTTCATGGCCGGCGAACAGCAGCGTGCAGCACTGCGCCAGCAATTCCTTGGTGGTGATGATGCCGCCAGTGGCTTCGGCGCGTATCAGCTGGCTCATCAGGTCGTCGCCAAGCGCTGCGCGGCGCTGCGGCAGCAGCTGGCGGAAATAGTCGTTCATGGCGACCAGGCTGGCCTGGGCCGCGCGGGCGATCTCCAGGGTCGGCGTCGGGCTGCCGATGAAAGCGGCGATATCGTCGGACCAAGCCACGAATTCGCTGCGGTCTGCGGCGGCGATGCCGAGCATGCCGGCAATCACCAGCGCCGGCAAGGGACGGGCAAAATCGCTCATGAAGTCAAACTGCGCGAACTGGCCGGATGCGCCGTCGGCGGCCTTGGCCGTTATCTGGTCCAGCAGGCGGTCGACAATTTCCTGGATCTGCGGCGCCAGCTCCTGCAACGCCGATGGCTTGAAACCGGCGTTCATCACCTGGCGCAGGCGGGTGTGCTGGGGCGCGTCCACGAACAGCAGCGAACGCGAAAAAATGCGCTTGAACTCGCGCAGCTCGGTCAAGGCTTCCGGACCGCTGCTGTTGGCCCAGCCGCCGGCGCGCCGCACCGAAAAGCGCGGATCGCGCAGCACGCTGGCGACATCGGCGTGGCCCGTCAGCAGCCAGGCGCCGCCGCAGAATTCCGGGCTCCAGTGCAGCGCGCCCGCGGCACGCAGGGCGTGGTAGGCGGGGTACGGGTCATTCAAGAATTCTTCATTAATCATTTAACATCTTTTCCAGCATCTGCTTTGGCAAAATCGTCTTTGCAAGGACGAGATTGTATGTGATCACGCCAACCAGGATGGTTTGCGCTTCTCCAGGAAGGCGCGCACGCCCTCGCGCCCCTCGGCGGAAGCGCGGATTTTGGCGATCTCTTCCACAGTGTCGGCGATCAGCACTTCCGTCAGCGGCTGGCCGGCAACCGCACGTACCAGGCGCTTGGCCTCGGTCACGGCGTTGGGGCTGGCCGCCAGCAGGGCCTTGAGCAGCAAAGCCACGCTTTCATCCAGTTTTTCCGCCGCCGCCACTTCGTGCACCAGGCCCAGCTTTTGGCCGGTTTCGGCGGAAAAGCGCTCGGCGGTAATGAAATAGCGCCGCGCAGCCGATTCGCCGATAGCCTTGATGACGTAAGGCGAGATGGTGGCCGGGATCAGCCCTATCTTCACTTCCGACAGGCAGAACTGCGCCGTCTCCACCGCCGCCACGATATCGCAGGCAGCCACCAGGCCAAGTCCGCCGGCATAACAGTCGCCCTGCACCTTGGCGATCACCGGCTTGGGGCATTGGTAAATAGTGCGCAGCATGGTCGCCAGCAGCGCGGCATCGGCGCGGTTCTGCTCCGGCGTATAGTCGGCCATCGCCTTCATCCAGTTGAGGTCGCCGCCGGCGCAGAACGCCGCGCCGCTGGCGGCCAGCACGATCGCCCTCACCTCGGCCATGCTGCCCAGTTCGGCAAAGGCGTGGGTGATTTCGGCAATCATGGTTTCATTGAAAGCATTGCGCACCTCGGGCCGGTTGAGGACGATGGTCGCTACCTGAGGCGCATGCTGTATTGCTAAGGTCTGATAAGTCACTTGTTCATCTCCGCTTGTGGCAACGGGCCAGCGTCGCAAAATATTGCTGCTTCATTGTTTCAACGGCTCCGCAGGAAATCCGTTCCGTCCCAGGAACTCCGCCACCAGCGGCTCCCAGATGTTCAAGCCGGCCACAAACAGCGTATGGCCGTTCTTGGCAAACGGCGGCAGCAGCTTGAATTCAGCCTGGCCGCCTGCCTGGTTAAACGCGGCGTGCCAGGCCTGGCTGTATTGCGGGCCGAAATACAGGTCGTTTTCGGTATATATCCATAACATCGGCACCTTGGCGGTCTTGCCGAATTCGGCGTACATGCTTTCCAGCTTGCCGCCCTGGCAAGGCACGCCTGGATGGGTCTCGGGATCGCCGCCGGAGCCGCCGGCAAAATTGATCGCGGCCACCAGGCCCTGAGGCATCTTGGCAGCGGTAGCGGTAGTGGTGTAGCCGCCCACCGACTGGCCGATCAGCAGCACCCGCTCGGGGTTGACGTAGGGCTGCTGCTTGGCATAGGCCAGCACCGCCAGCACTTCCGTGCTGGCAGCCTCGGCCATCGGTGCGTAATCTTTATCGCGGCAGCCGCCGCTGTCCTCCGGATCCGGATCGACGCCGGTATCGCCGTAGCCGAGGCGGGTCGGCACGAACACGGCAAAACCGCGCTCGGTGAAGAAACGCGCTTGCTGGGTGTAGCGGAAACGTCCAGGCTTGGAGCGGTCGTTGCCGCGGCCGTGATTGATGATGACGATCGGGAACGGTCCGGCGCCGGCCGGCTTGAATTGCGTCACGATGACCTTGCCGGTGAACGTGCGGCCGTACAGGTTCTTGACCGTCGCCGGCACGCTGGCGACAACTTCGTTCAAGTCCTGCGCCAGCGCCTGCCCTGCCGCATGCGCCGACCAGATGCACAGGCAGGCGCACGCCAAGGCATGGCGCGCCGCCCGTGTCACCGTTATCCCTGCCAATCTGCTCATGGTTTTTCCGTTATCTGGTTTTACATCCGGAACACGCCGAACCTGGTGTCCGCAATCGGCGCGTTCAAGGCTGCGCTCAAACCCAGCCCCAGCACCTTGCGGGTATCGGCCGGATCGATCACGCCGTCGTCCCACAGGCGAGCGGAGGCGTAATACGGATGGCCCTGGTGTTCATACTGGTCGCGGATCGGCTTCTTGAAAGCTTCCTCTTCCTCCGCGCTCCAGCTTCCGCCCTTGCCTTCGATGCCGTCGCGCTTGACGGTAGCCAGCACGCCGGCAGCCTGTTCGCCGCCCATCACCGAGATGCGCGCATTCGGCCACATCCACAGGAAGCGCGGCGAATAGGCGCGGCCGCACATGCCGTAGTTGCCGGCGCCGAAGCTGCCGCCGATGATGACGGTCAGCTTGGGCACCGCGGTGGTCGCCACCGCAGTCACCATCTTGGCGCCGTTGCGGGCGATGCCTTCGTTTTCATAGCGGCGGCCGACCATGAAGCCGGTGATGTTTTGCAGGAATACCAGCGGGATCTTGCGCTGCGAGCACAGTTCGATGAAATGCGTGCCTTTCAGGGCCGCCTCCGAAAACAGGATGCCGTTGTTGGCGACGATGCCGACCGGCATGCCGTAGATATGGGCGAAGCCGCAAATCAGCGTGGTGCCGTAGCGCGCCTTGAATTCGTCGAATTCGCTGCCGTCGACGATGCGCGCGATCACTTCGCGCACATCGAAAGGCTTGCGGGTATCGAGCGGGATCACGCCGTACAGTTCCTGGGCCGGGTATTTCGGTTCGACCACGGGGCGCAGCAGCGGGCCCGGCGGTTTCTGGCGGTTCAGGTTGGAGACGATGGTGCGCGCCAGCGACAGCGCATGCATGTCGTTTTGCGCCAGGTGGTCAGCCACGCCGGACAAGCGGGTGTGGACATCGCCGCCGCCCAGGTCTTCCGCGCTCACCACCTCGCCGGTCGCGGCTTTCACCAGCGGCGGCCCGGCCAGGAAAATCGTGCCCTGGTTCTTGACGATGATGGATTCGTCGCTCATCGCCGGCACATAGGCGCCGCCGGCGGTGCACGAGCCCATCACCACGGCGATCTGCGGAATGCCTTTGGCCGACAGGTTGGCCTGGTTGTAGAAGATGCGGCCGAAATGGTCGCGGTCCGGAAACACTTCGTCCTGGTTCGGCAGGTTGGCGCCGCCGCTGTCGACCAGGTAGATGCAGGGCAGGTTGTTCTGTTCGGCGATTTCCTGCGCGCGCAAATGTTTTTTGACGCTGAGCGGATAGTAGGTGCCGCCTTTCACGGTGGCGTCATTGCAGACCACCACGCATTCCTGGCCGGCGATGCGGCCGATGCCGGTAATCACGCCGGCGGCGGGCGCCGCATCGCTGCCATCCTTGTCCTTGTAGACGTGGTAGGCCGCCAGCTGGGAAAATTCCATGAACGGCGTGCCGGGATCGAGCAGCATCTGCACCCGTTCGCGCGGCAGCAGCTTGCCGCGCGCCACATGCTTGCTGCGCGCGGCTTCGCCGCCGCCCTCGGCGATCTGCGCGACTTTCTGGCGCAGGTCGTCGACCAGCAGGTTAAGCGCGTTGGCGTTTTGCTGGAATTCTTCGCTGCGTGGATTCAGCTTGCTTTCTAACTGGGGCATTGCGATGTCCTTTGTCTCTTGTTTTTGGAACCATTCTTTTGGAACGTTTTTTTTACGCGGTGTGGATGTCGTTGAGCTTCAACTCGTCCTTCATCGCTTCACGGATCTTGAATTTCTGGATCTTGCCGGTCACCGTCATCGGGAACGCATCGACAAACCGGATATAGCGCGGCACCTTGTAGTGGGCGATCTGGCCCTGGCAAAAATCGCGCACGGCTTGTTCGTCCGCGGCCTGGCCGGGGCGCAGGATAATCCAGGCGCACAACTCCTCGCCGTATTTCGGATCCGGCACGCCGACCACCTGCACATCCTGGATCGCCGGGTGGCGGTACAGGAATTCTTCGATCTCGCGTGGGTAGATATTCTCGCCGCCGCGGATCACCATGTCCTTCATGCGGCCGACGATGTTGACGTAGCCTTCGCTGTCCATGGTCGCCAGGTCGCCGGTATGCATCCAGCCTTCGCTGTCGATCGCTTCGCGCGTCTTTGCTTGGTCGCCCCAATAGCCGTGCATCACCGAATAACCGTGGGTGCACAGTTCGCCGGAACTGCCGATCGGCATCACCGCGCCGGATTCGGGATCGACGATTTTCACTTGCAGGTGCGGCTGTACCTGGCCGACCGTGGAAACGCGTTTCTCCAGCGGCGTATCGGTCATGCTCTGGCAGCTGACCGGGCTGGTTTCGGTCATGCCGTAAGCGATCGTGATCTGTTCCAGGTGCATGTCGCGCACCACCCGTTTCATCACTTCGATCGGACACGGCGAACCGGCCATGATGCCGGTGCGCAGCGTCGACAGGTCGAATTCGGCAAAGCGCGGATGGTCCAGCTCGGAGATGAACATGGTGGGCACCCCGTGCAAGCCGGTGCAGCGTTCTTCCTGCACCGCCTGCAGCACCGACAGCGGCTCGAAGCCATCGTTGGGATAGACGATGGTGGCGCCATGCGTCAGGCAGGCCAGGTTGCCGAGCACCATGCCGAAGCAGTGATACAGCGGCACCGGGATGCAGAGCCGGTCTTGCGCGGTCAGCTTCATCGCTTCGCCGATGAAAAAGCCGTTGTTCAGGATATTGCGGTGGGTCAGCGTCGCCCCTTTCGGGAAGCCGGTGGTGCCGCTGGTGAACTGGATGTTGATCGGATCGCCGACCTGCAGGCGGGCGCCGATCTCGGCCAGCCGCGGGTCGGCCGCATCGCCGCTCGCGATCAGGTCAGCAAAACGCAACATGCCCGGCTCCTCGCCGCCACCGAGTTGGATCACGGTTTTCAGGGACGGCAGGCGCACTGCCTGCAGTTGCCCCGGGATAGCGTGCTGCAGTTCCGGCGCCAGCGCGCGTATCATTTCCAGGTAATCGCTGGTCTTGAAACTGGTCATCGAAATCAGCGCCTTGCAGCCGACGTTGTTGAGCGCGTACTCCAGCTCGCTGACCCGGTAGGCCGGATTGATGTTGACCAGGACGATGCCGGCATAGGCCGTGGCCAGCTGCGTCAGCAGCCACTCGGCATTGTTGTGCGACCAGATGCCGATGCGGTCGCCCGGCTGCAGGCCGAGCTTGAGCATGGCGCTGGCCAGCTGCCGCGCCTGGCCTTGCAATTGCCGGTAGCTGAGGCGGATCTGCTGGTGGCGCGACACCAGCGCATCGTTGCCGGCTACCCGCTCCACCATTTCATCGAAGAAAATGCCGATCGTCTGTTCGATCAGCGGCATATCCTGGCTGCCGCGATCGATGCTGGAATTCAGTTGTTTCATAGCCTTGTCTCCTGTTATGGCCGCCGCTGCTTCCCGTGATGATTTTTATTTTTCCGGGAAACTGCCATCGACATAAAACCAGCATGGCTGGCTTTCTGTTCCCGCTTCGCGCTCGCGCACAAAGCGGCTGATCTCATGCAAGCGCTGCGCACGGCCGTCGATCTTGTAGCGCGCCACGAATTCCACCGTGGCGCTGTCGCCTTCCGCCTGGTGCTTGCGCACCTCCAGGCCCAGCCACTTCAGCCCCGCTTCGGCGGCGACAGGCTCGGGCGGCCGGGTGCTGCCATGCCATGTCGCCCGCAGGTAAGCATCCTTGCCCATCACATACGCGCTATAGCGCGAGCGCATCAGCGCCAGTGCTGTAGGCGCGGCTTCCGCGCCACTGTGATAACGGCCGCAGCACTGTGCATAACTGCCGCCGCCGCAGGGACAATCCATCGCCTTCTCTTTCAAATCTTGCCATCCCTCAGGAATGCTTCGAGCTGGTCGAAGCGGTCGAAACCCCAGAACGACTCGCCGTCGACAATCACGAACGGTGAACCGAACACGCCGCGCGCCATCGCCAGGTCGACTTCCGCCTTCAGCTGGTTCTTGATCGGCAGGCTGTTGATGCCGTCGCCCAGGCCGTTGGTGTCGATGCCGCTGTGGTGGCCAATTTCCAGCAAATGCATCGGTTCGCCGATATTGATGCCGTCGACGAAATAAGCCTTGTAAATCTGCTTGGCGAACTTGATGGCCTTGTCTTCGCCTTGCTTGCCGCGCACCCACAGCACGGCGCGCGCCGCCGCCTGCGTCGCGATCGGGAAAGCGCCGGGACGCTTGTAAGGAATGCCGTGAAAGCGCGCGCTGCGCTCGAAGTCGTGGAACGAATAGTCGCCCTTGATCGGCACCTGGGCCAGCGGCGCCGAGCCGGTGGTCTTGAATACCGGGCCTAGCAGGATCGGATGCCATTCGACATCGCGCTGGTATTTTGCGGCCAGCTCATCGATATGGGTAGCGGCGAAATAACCATACGGAGAGGAAAAATCGAAGTAGAAATCAATTGCGGCGGCCATCTTCTTATACCTTGTTGGAAATGGTAAGGACCAACGCGAATTACGCTGTAGGTAAAACCCGCCCTACTTGTTTAAATCATAATTCGCCAAGACCAATAACAAAGATCAGCGCCGATCCGCGGAAATCCCACGGAAAAACGCTGATCCATTTACTGCTTGCTACCGTGTTGCGCTAACGATGGCTTGCTGTCGTCCCTCAGACCAGTTCGACGGCAATCGCAGTGCCTTCGCCGCCGCCGATGCAGAGCGACGCCACGCCGCGCTTGCCGCCCTTTGCCTTCAAGGCGCCCAGCAACGTGACGATGATGCGCGCACCGGAAGCGCCGATAGGATGGCCGAGCGAGCATGCGCCGCCGTGGACGTTGATCTTGCTGTGCGGGATGTCGTGTTCCTTCATGACCGCCATCGGCACCACGGCGAATGCTTCGTTGACCTCGAACAGGTCGACATCGCTGTTCTTCCAGCCGACTTTCTTGTACAGCTTTTCAATCGCGCCTACCGGTGCGGTAGTGAACCATTCCGGTTCCTGCGAATGGCTGGCGTGGCCGAGGATGCGGGCAATCGGCGTGCAGCCGAGTTTCTTGGCGGTCGATTCGCGCATCAGCACCAGTGCCGCGGCGCCGTCGTTGATCGATGACGACGAAGCGGCGGTAATGGTGCCGTCCTTCTTGAACGCCGGGCGCAGCGACGGGATCTTTTCCACCTTGGCTTTTTGCGGACCTTCATCCTTGTCGATCACGGCTTCGCCGGCGCGGCTGGTGACCGTCACCGGTGCGATTTCCCATTTGAAGGAACCATCGGCAGTCGCCGCCTGCGCGCGCTGCGCCGACGCGATCGCAAATGCATCCTGGTCAGCGCGGCTGAAATGGTATTTGGCGGCGCACTCTTCGCCGAAGGTGCCCATGGAACGGCCGCCGCCGTTCTCCAGCTTGGAATAAGCGTCTTCCAGGCCGTCCAGCATCATGTGGTCGAGGACGGTGCCGTGGCCGACGCGGTAGCCGCTGCGTCCCTTCGGCAGCAGGTAAGGCGCATTGGTCATCGATTCCATGCCGCCGGCAACCACCACTTCATTGGTCCCTGCCAGCAAGGCATCGAAAGCGAACATGGTGGCTTGCATCGCCGAGCCGCATACCTTGGAAATGGTGGCGGCATTGGCCGACACCGGCAAACCGGCCTTGATGGCGGCCTGCCGTGCCGGCGCCTGGCCCTGGCCGGCTTGCAGCACGTTGCCGAACAACACGGCGTCGACTTGCTCCGGTTTCAGGCCGGCGCGCTCCACGGCGGCCTTGATCGCCACGGCGCCCAGGTCGCTGGCGGTCAATGACGAAAAATCACCCTGAAACGCACCCATTGGAGTACGCGCTGCACCGACGATAACGATTGGGTCATTCATGTTGTTTCTCCAGATTACGACAACTTGTAAGCAACTTCGGGATCGCTTGTATCCGCTTGCAATTCCCGTGGGCGGCTTTGCTGCCTGGTTGGTTAAAAATAAAACGGTCCTGTTTTGTTGCTGGTCAACTAACTTTGTACATGGGTAAAACGACACTCTTGTGGATATGGAAACACATCGTCGAAATGTCCTTCGAGGATGTGTTGCTTGTGTTGTTGCCAATATTGCTGGGTCAACAGATCCGCGTGATGCTTGATAAAGTATTTTTTCACGTTTTGATTTCCGAGAAGAAATACACCGAATTGTTCCGGAAAGACATCGTTCTTGGCGATGGAATACCAGGGCTCGGCCGACATCTCGTCTTCCTCGTTACGCGGCTGCGGGATAGTCCTGAAATTGCAGTCGGTAATGTATTCAATCTCATCATAGTCGTAAAACACGACCCGGTTATGGCGTGTCACGCCAAAATTTTTATACAGCATGTCGCCGGGAAAGATATTCGCGGCGACCAGTTCCTTGATGGCGTTGCCGTATTCGGTAATGCCGTGTTCCAGCGCTGCCTGGTCGCCGTTTTTCTCGGCGTTGTTCAGGTAGATGTTCAGCGGCATCATGCGGCGCTCGATATACAGGTGCTTGATGATGATTTCGTCGCCGTCTTCTTCGACCACCGACGGCGCCACCTGTTTCAGCTCAGCCAGCAGCTCATCGGCAAACCGCGCGCGCGGAAAGGCCACGCTGGAATACTCCAGGGTATCGGCCATGCGGCCGACGCGGTCGTGGTGCTTGACCAGCAGGTATTTTTCCTTGACCAGCGCATTGGTGGTTTCCTTGGGCGCCGGGAAATAGTCCTTGATCACCTTGAACACGTAGGGAAACGACGGCAAGGCGAACACCACCATCACCAGCCCGCGGATCCCCGGGGCGATTTCGAAATGGTCCGACGAATGCCGCAGGTGGCGCAGGAAATCACGGTAGAACAGCGCTTTTCCCAGCTTTTGCAAACCCAGGATCGTGTAGATCTCGCTGCGCGGCTTGTTCGGCAGCAGGCTGCGCAGGAACTGCACGTAGGCTGACGGCACCTCCATGTCGACCATGAAGTAGGCGCGGGTAAAGGAAAACAGGATGGTCAGTATCTTGCTGTCGAACAGCACCGCATCCAGCACCAGCTTGCCGTCCTTGTCGTGCAGGATAGGCACCACGAACGGGTATTCGCGCGGACCGTTGATCATCTTGCCGACCACGTACGCGCCCTTGTTGCGGTAGAACAGGTTGGACAGCACCTGGATCTGGTGATTCGGTTCCAGCGCGGCGGCGCCGAACGCCTGCGCGATGCGCTCTTCCGCCAGCGCGACATCGCGGTCCAGGTCGGCGAACGGGCGCTGCAGCTGGAAGTTGGTGATCAGGCGCTTGAGCGTGTAATGCAGGCCGTCCTTGGCCGGGTAATACACGCGGTAAGTCGGCAGGGCCTCGTCGGTGTCGATGTATTCGGTCGATACCGCCGGCCGCACGAAGATGAAATCGTTATGGAAATAGGTACGGTGCAGGATGTTGCAGCAGACCGAGTTGAAGAAAGTCTCGGCCAGTTCCGGCTGCTTGTGGTCGGTCAGCATGCCGATGTAATGCAGCTTCACTTCGCGCCAGACCTGGTCGGTCAAGTCGTTGGGATCGTACTCGTCTTCCAGCGCCTGCACGCATTCGTGCACGCGCGCGTCATAGAAACCGATCCGCTCGCGTGCGGCGAGCTGCGCGGTTTTCCAGTCGGCGCTTTCAAAATGCTGCTTGGCCAGCATGCTGGCTTCGCGGAACAGCCGGTAATGCTTGTCGAAACCGTCCAGTATCATGCGCGCAGTATCGAAAGCGATCTGCGACGACAGTAATTTTGGAAAGTTGGCCGACGTAATCACAACCCGAACCGCTCCTTCCAGCCGGCCAGCATCGCCAGGCTGACGCCGATGCCGCCGCACACCACGATCAGCGGCCGCTGGTATGGCGCCAGCACCGGCAGTTTTTCGTAGGCCACGGCCAGGGCCGCGCCGCAGGCCGGTTCCACCAGGGTCCGCATCTGGTCGGCAAACGCCAGCGTGGCGCTTACCGCCTGTCTGTCGGTGACCACCACGCTGTGCACTTCATGGCGCTGGGTCCAGGCGAAACATTCCGCCGCCACGCGCTTGGCGGCCAAGGTCGTGGCGATCGAGGTGATCGCCGGCAGCGTCACCAGTTCGCCGGCCGCCATGGCGGCGTTCAGCGACGCGGCGCCTTCGGTTTCGGCGACGATCAGCGGGATATGCGGCAAGCCGTTGCGATGCAAGCCGCTCAGCACACCGCTCATCAGGCCGCCGCCGCCGACCGAGCAGATGACGACATCGAAATCGACGCCAAGCTCGCGCGCCTGCAGCACTGCTTCATCGATCATGGTGGCGTTGCCGTCCCAGATATCGGGGTGGTCGAAAGGCGGGATGTAGACGCTGCCGGGCTGTTCGCACAGCTGCAGCGCCAGCTGGTTGGCTTCATCCCAGCCGCTGCCGTGGACGATCACTTCGGCGCCGATATCGCGGATGCGCCGGCAGACTTCGGCGGCGGTGGTTTCCGGCACCACGATGGTGGTCTTGACGTCCAGCGCCGCGCCGGCAAACGCCGCCGCAAAGCCGGCATTGCCGCCCGACGGACACACCAGGTGGCTGGCGCCGCCGGCCACCGCGCGCTGGCACAGCAAGCCGATGCCGCGCAGCTTGAACGAGCCGGCCGGCTGGGTGTTTTCCATCTTCAGCAAAACTTGCTTGTCGAGCGCGACGGAAAGTTGCGGGTGTCGCAGTAACGCGGTGTGGATATGCAGTGAAGTCATGTTCTCGACGCTATTGCCTTTATATCAATTGTGCCACTAGTCAGAGGGATTGCAAAATCGTTTGCAGCGGCCGCAATCCCCTTGCCAGGCGGTCAGCACGTTTCCGCAAACAATTCGCGGCCGATCAGCATGCGGCGGATTTCACTGGTGCCGGCGCCGATTTCGTACAGCTTGGCGTCGCGCCACAGGCGTCCCACCGGATATTCATTGATGTAGCCGTTGCCGCCCAGCGCCTGGATCGCTTCGCCCGCCATCCAGGTGGCTTTTTCCGCCGAATACAGGATCGCCCCGGCGGCGTCCTTGCGCAGGGCCCTGGCCGCGGCCGGCGTCCTGGCGCGGTCGCAAGCCTGGCCGACGGCGTACACATACGCCTTGCAAGCCATCATGGTCGAATACATGTCGGCCAGCTTGCCCTGCATCAGCTGGAATTCGCCGATCGGCTGGCCGAACTGCTTGCGGTCATGCACATAGGGCACGACGACATCCATGCATGCCTGCATGATACCAAGCGGGCCGCCCGAAAGGACGCTGCGCTCGTAATCGAGGCCGGACATCAGCACGTTGACACCCTGCCCCAGGCCGCCCAGCACGTTTTCCGCCGGCACTTCGCAATCCTGGAACACCAGTTCGCCGGTGTGGGAACCGCGCATGCCGAGCTTGTCCAGCTTTTGCGCCACGCTGAAGCCCTTGAAGCCCTTTTCGATCAGGAACGCGGTCATGCCGCGCGCGCCGGCTTCCAGGTCGGTCTTGGCGTATACCACCAGCACGTCCGCATCGGGGCCGTTGGTGATCCACATCTTGGTGCCGTTGAGCACCCAGCGGTCGCCCTTGAGTTCGGCGCGCAGCTTCATGCTGACCACGTCGGAACCGGCGTTCGGCTCCGACATCGCCAGGGCGCCGATGTGGTCGCCGGAGATCAGTTTCGGCAGGTACTTGGCTTTTTGCTCGGCATTGCCGTTGCGCTTGATCTGGTTGACGCACAGGTTGGAGTGGGCGCCGTAGGACAGGCCGACCGAGGCGGATGCGCGCGAGATTTCTTCCATGGCGATGATATGCGCCAGGTAGCCCATGCCGCTGCCGCCGTATTCCTCTTCAGCGGTGATGCCGAGCAGGCCGAGGTCGCCCATCTTTTTCCAGAGGTCCATCGGAAACTGGTCGTTGCGGTCGATTTCGGCGGCGCGCGGGGTGATCTCCGCGGCGGCGAATTCCTGGATCGCACTGCGCAGCGCGGCGATGTCTTCGCCGTGGTCGAACGTCAAGCCTGGTAAATGGATCATGTTGTCTCCTTCGTTATCTTCGTTATCTTCGTTATATTCGCGGGGGAATTCAGGGGGCGGCGTGGCCGCTCAGTTCGCCGCTGCTCAGCAGGCGCCGGCATTCGTCTTCGTGCGCGGTAATTTCCGCCAGGGTCACTTCGATGTCTTCGCGCTGCTGTTCCAGGTGTTCGCGATGACGCGCCAGCACTTCCAGGAACAGTTCCAGCTGGGGCGCCGAATCCTTGGGCGAGTCGTACATGTCGACCAGGCTCTTGATTTCCGACAAGGTCAGACCCAGCCGCTTGCCGCGCAGGGTCAGCTTGAGGCGGGTGCGCTCGCGGCCTGCATACACCCGGTTGCGGCCGCCGGCGCCATCCCGCTTCGGACTGAGCAAGCCCTGGTCCTCATAGAAGCGGATCGCCCTGGGGGTAATGTCGAATTCACGGGCAAGTTCAGTGATGGTGTAGGTCGGCATGGTCGGGTGGGCAGAACAAAAAATGCTGGTTTAGGTACAATGGCAGTTAACGTTAACGTAAAGCATATTGTAGGCGCGCTGGCGGAAAATGAAAACACCGAAAAACTACTGTCGTTGCCAAAAAAGAAAGAATTTCCGATGAATCCACTCGAAGCCCAGCTCAGCTACGCATTCGGCGATGCCTTGCCCGCCGGCGGCGCCACCCTTGAAGTCGCGCCGGGCGTGCGCTGGCTGCGCATGGGTTTGCCGTTTGCGCTGGACCATATCAACCTATGGCTGCTGGAAGACAGCATGGACACGGACGACGGCGTCCGCCACGGCTGGACCATCGTCGATTGCGGCATCGCCAACGACGCCACCCGCGCGGCCTGGGATGCCATTTTTGCAAGCGAACTGCGCGGCTTGCCGGTATTGCGGGTGCTGGTCACCCATTGCCATCCAGACCACGTCGGCCTCGCCGACTGGCTATGCACACGCTGGCAAGCGCCGCTGTGGATGAGCGGCGGCGAATATTTCTCGGCGCGCATCATGTCCGCCGCGTTGCCCGGCGCCGACGGCAGCGCGGCGCTGCCGCACTTCCAGCAGCACGGCATGCGCGACCCCGACGTCGTCGCCAAGGTGGCGCAGCGCAAATCCTATTATCCGACCATGGTGCCGGCGGTGCCGCAGGCTTACCATCGGCTGGCCGACCGGCAGCAGCTGCGCATCGGCAAGCATCAATGGCAGGTGATCACCGGCTTCGGCCACGCGCCGGAGCATGTGGCGCTGCATTGCGCCGGGCTGGACCTGCTGATTTCGGGCGACATGGTGTTGCCGCGGATTTCCACCAATGTCTCGGTATTTGCGATCGAGCCGGAATCGAACCCGGTGCAGCAATACATGGATTCGCTGGAAAAATACCGCGCGTTGCCGGCCACTACGCTGGTGCTGCCGTCGCATGGCAAGCCGTTCCGCGGCTTGCAGATCCGCATCGACCAGCTGCAGCAGCATCATCGCGACCGTCTGGTTGAAGTGGTGCAAGCCTGCACCGCGGCGCCGCAGTCCGCCAGCGACATCGTGCCGCTCATGTTCCGGCGGCCGCTGGATGCGCACCAGATGACTTTTGCGCTGGGCGAAGCGCTGGCGCATTTGCACAAGCTGTGGTTTGACGGCGTGCTGAAACGGCGGCTGGATGACGACCAGGTCTACCGTTTCAGCCTTGCCTGACGATGCCCGTATTTACTGCGGTATTTACTGCTGTATTGCCGCCACGATCATCGCCACCGCCAGCATCAGCGAGCCGGCGACGCGGTCGGTAAGCCGGGCGAAACTCGGGCGGGTGGCGATGGTCTGCATTTTTCCGGCCAGCGCGGCATAGCCGAGCAGGATAAAGAACTCCGGGATAATCGAACCCGCTGCCAGCCAGACCATTTGCAGCGGCACGTTGGCGGCCGGGTTAAGGAACTGCGGCAGGATGGCGATAAAAAAAATCAGCGCCTTGGGATTGGCCAGCTGCAGGGTCAAGCCGCTGAACCAGATCTTCCAGCCGGAGGCATTGCGGCTGTCCAGCCTGGAGGCAGTGATCGGCGAAGGCCGGCCGAATATCGCCGACAGGCCGAGATACGCCAGGTAAGCCACGCCCAGCCACTTGACCACGCTGAACAGAGTATGCGAGGCGACGATCAGCGCGCCCAGCCCGGTCGCCGAAATGGTGAAATAGATCGCGTTGGCGGCGAGTATCCCCAGGATGGCGAAAATCGACTTCTTCCAGCCGACCGTAATGCCGTAGGCGACCACCAGCATGACTGCCGGCCCGGGCGACGCCGACAGCGCAAATTCTGTCAGTACAAACAAGAAAAAATTGTGGAAGTCCATGTGCTCTGGTCAGTCTTTGGTTTTGCGCGCCTTGTGCGGCGCCTTGGAAAATGCCAGGTCGTACAGCCAGTTCGGCAACAGGCGCAGCAACTTGGCGACTACGCCCATCTGCCACGGGATCACCCGGTAGCTGCTGCCGCGCGCGACCGCGGCGCCGGCCTTGGCGGCGAACCGCGGCGCCGGCATCAGGAACGGCATCTTGTAGTGGTTGACCTGGGTCATCGGCGTATCGATATAACCGGGCACGATGGTGACCACCTTGATGCCGCTGGCCCGCAATTCCACCCGCAGCGATTCGCAATAGCTGATCACCGCTGCCTTGGAGCCGCTGTAAGCGCCCGCTCCGGGCAAGCCGCGGATGCCTGCCACGCTGGCGACGCCAACCAGGCGCAAATCGGTCTGCCCGGCCTGGGCCTGGCGTTTCATGGCGGCGATGAACGGCGTAAAGGTGGCGACCGTCGCCAGCACATTGGTGGCGAATACCTGTTCGAACACTTGCTGGTCTTCGGCATGCTCGGTCAGCGTCCCTTGCGAAATCCCGGCGCTGGCGATCACCACGTCGACGCCACCGCCGCCGGCGATGAAATCTTCCGCCGCCGCCGTCAATGCAGCGTGGTCATTGACATCCAATGCATACAGGCGATGCCGCTCCGGGTGCGGCAAGCCCGCGCGCAGCTGTTCCAGCACGTCCTGGCGCCGGGCAACCAGCCCCAGCGCTGCGCCTTGGCCCGCATAATATTGCGCCAGCGCGGCGCCGATGCCGCTGGAAGCGCCGGTGATGAATACACGTTGCATGCTTTACCTCGATAAAAAAGCCCGCCCTCTTGCGAGTGGCGGACTTTTCAACACTGCCGGACCAGCCGTCACGGCCAGCCTGCTTATTCAGCTGCCTGTTACTTCTTGCCGGCGGCGGCCTTGGCCACCAGGCTGTCCATCACTTGCAGGGTGGACTTGAACAGGGCCGGCTCGCTGTCGCCGGCGCCAGGCGTCGCGCCGACGATCGACGGCGACGTGACATAACGGCCGTCGACTATCAGCGTCGGCACGCCGTCTATCTTGTAGGCGTTTTGCAGCTGGACTGCACGCGTCACCTTGGTCTGCACGGCGAAGGAGTTGTACACATCCAGGAACTTGGCTTTGTCCAGGCCTTGCTTGGCCGCGAAATCGGCGATGGACGCCTCTGTATCGAGACGCTGGCGCTGGACGTGGATCGCGCTGAAGACCTTCTTGTGCATTTCAGGCAGCTTGCCCATGGCTTCCAGCGTGTAGTACAGCTTTTTCTGCGCTACGTACGGCGATTTCTTTGGATCGCCATTCGGGTCGCCGAAGTCGACCGGCACGCGCTTGAGGGAAATCTTGTCGCCCTGCTTGGCGATCCACTCTTCCAGCGTCGGCTCGAGCGCGTTGCAATGCGGGCAGAAGTAACCGAAGAATTCCGTCACTTCCACTTTCTTGCCAAGGCCGGTATCGGTCGGCTGCGGGTTATCGAGAACCTTGTATTCCTTGCCTGCGACCGGAGCGGCCGGCGATGCGCCGGCACTGGCGGCCAACAGGCCAAAACTCAGACTAAGGCCGGCGATAGCCAGGGCTTTTTGAAAAAAACGCATGAATTATCCTTTTTTTAAAATTGTGAAAGCCATCAACGGAACAGGGAGAGAGCCATAGTCCTGTTCCTCATCAATCAAAAACACGCCTGGTCCTGCATCCCTTATTTCGCCGCGCGCACCACTGCGGCATTGACGCCGTTATCTGACAACTTTCCGCGTATCCGGTTCATTGTTTCCAGCTGGTTAAACGGCCCCACCCGCACCCGGTACAAGGAGCCGGTATCGGCCTGGCGTTCGCTGATCTTGGCTTCGAAACCCATCAAGGCCAGCCGCGCCTTGGCGCTTTCCGCTTCGCTCTGCTCGCGGAAGGCGCCTACCTGCAGGAAATAGATCCAGTTGTCGTCAGCCGCCGTGGCTTTGCTCTTGGCTTCAGCGATGTCGCCGGCGACTTTCTTGGTCTTGTCGGCGGTGGATTTGTCGACGATGGGAGCCGACTTGTCCTGCGCCTTGGCGACCAGGGCATCCAGCTTCTTCTCGGCCGCCACGTTAGGCGGCACGCCGTCGGCGCCCGGCGGCGGCGGAGTGAAAGCCTTGGCGGCTTCCTTGGCCGCATCCTTGTTGCCGTAAAGCGACTTGTTCGGATCCGGCAGCTGGTCCGGATTCGATGGCGCCGGCGCGGGCGTAGCCGCGGGGGCGGTGATGGCTTCCGGCGCTTTTTCGGTTTTTGCTGTCTTGTTGGTGAACGGCGTCGGCGTCTTGGTGATCATGATCGCCACCACCACGGCAATCGCCAATCCGATGATCAGGCCGAAGATCAGGCCCAGTAAGGTACCGCCAGCTTGTTTCTTGTTAAGTTTGCTCATACTTCCCCAATGACATCCTGGTTACTGACCGTCCCCGGCAACTGCTGCCGGAGATCGCCGATTGTAGATTCACATGCGGGCTGGTGCCGATACGCCGATCAGCGCCAAGCCGTTGCGCAACACCTGGCGGGTTGCGTACATCAAGGCCAGGCGCGCCATCTTCAGCGCCTCGTCGTCCACCAGGACCCGCTCAGCATTGTAGTAGCTATGCAGCTCGCCCGCCAAATCGCGCAGGTAAAACGCCACCTGGTGCGGCCCCAGTTCTTCCAGCGCATGCTGCAGCATGTCCGGATATTCCGCCAGCTTGGCCAGCAGGCTGGCTTCGCGCGGTGCGGTCAGCGGGCTCAGGTCGACCGAACCCAGGCCGGCCTCGTCGCCGGTCCACTGCGCCAGCACCGAACAGATGCGGGCATGGGCGTACTGCACGTAGTAGACCGGGTTTTCGTCGGACTTGGCCAGCGCCAGGTCGACATCGAACACGAATTCGGTATCCGCCTTGCGCGAAATCAGGAAGAAACGCACCGCGTCGCGGCCGCGCGTCAGGTCGCGCGGGCTGTCTTGCTCACCGTCTGCGGCAGCGCTGTCTTCGCCCGCCGACCATTCGATCAGGTCGCGCAAGGTGACGTAGGAACCGGCGCGCTTGGAAATCTTCACTTCCTCGCCGTTCTTCATGACCGTCACCATCTTGTGCAGCACATAGTCCGGATAACCCTGCGGGATGCCGAGGTTGACCGCCTGCAAGCCGGCGCGCACGCGGGCGATGGTGCCGTGGTGGTCGCTGCCCTGGATATTGATGACCTTGCCGAAACCGCGCTGCCACTTGACCACGTGGTAGGCGACGTCGGGCACGAAGTAGGTATACGTACCGTCGGTCTTCTTCATGACGCGGTCTTTGTCGTCGCCGTAGTCGGTGGTGCGCAACCACAGGGCGCCATCCAGCTCATAGGTGACGCCGGCGGCGTTCAGCGCATCGACCGTGGCGTTGACCTTGCCATCCTTGTACAGCGAGGTTTCCAGGTAATAGTTGTCGAACTTGACGCCGAAGGCCTGCAAATCCAGGTCCTGCTCGCGGCGCAGGTAGGCGACGGCGAATTTGCGCACCGATTCGATGTCGCTGATGTCGCCGCTGGCGGTGACCGGCTCGCCATCGCTGGCAGCGACCGTCTTCCCGGCCAGGAAATCCTTTGCGATATCGGCAATGTAGTCGCCGTTGTAGGCGCTTTCGGGCCATTCCGCATCGCCCGGCTTGAAACCGTTGGCGCGCGCCTGCACCGAAGTCGCCAGCGTGGCGATCTGGACGCCGGCGTCGTTATAGTAGAACTCGCGGGTGACGTCGAAACCTTGCACCTCGAACAGCGCCGACAAGGCATCGCCCAGCGCCCCTTGGCGGCCATGGCCGACGTGCAAAGGGCCGGTCGGATTGGCCGAAACAAACTCGACCAGCACTTTCTTGCCGGCGCCAAGCTGGCTCTTGCCGTATTCAGCCGCCTCTTGCAGCACGGTCTTGACCACTTGCTGCTTGGCCGCCGCCGTCAGGCGCAGGTTGATGAAACCCGGACCGGCGATTTCGGCGCTTTCGATCAGCTTGCCTTCTCCGGCGCCGGCCATCACGGCCGCCACCAGGGCTTGCGCCAGTTCACGCGGGTTCTTTTTCAGCGGCTTGGCCAGCTGCATGGCGATATTGCAGGCGACATCGCCGTGCGACGGATCGCGTGGGCGCTCCAGCGTCACCGTCGGCTGCAGCTCGCTGCCGGCGATAATGGGCTGCAAGGCAGCGTTGAAAAGGTCGATGATCTGTTGTTTCTGTGGTGCAAGCATAGGATAGGTAGTCAGTAATACTGGATTAATGCGAAAAATCTGTGGGGTTATCCGATCTCTCGGGCAACTTCCAGGCAATCTTGATTATTCCCGATTATACCGGCTTGGCATAGCAATCTTCACCCGGCTTGCCCGGGCAGGCTAGGGAATTCCCTAAATCCTGCTGTCCGCTGCAATCATCAAAAACTGCTGCTAAGATGCAGCGTCTCGGCCGGGGCGCTTTTTTGAGCATGTTTCCGGCTGCATCGATCTTGCCTTGCTTATTTATATACAGGAATTTTCATGACCCAATCCACACCACGCGTAGCCGATCATCCAGCCCACCCGCAATTCCTCAGCCGCTGGTCGCCGCGCGCTTACGCCAATGACGAGATTTCCGAACAAGAACTGCTGACCATCCTGGAAGCAGCCCGCTGGGCGCCGTCGTCCTACAACTCCCAACCTTGGCGCTTCGTCTTCGCGCGCCGCGGCACGCCGCACTGGACCAAGCTGCTGGGCCTGCTCAACGAATTCAACCGCAGCTGGGCGGAAAATGCATCGGCGCTGGTGATCGTCTTGTCGAAAACCACGTTTGCGCCACCGGGCAGCACTGAAGAAGTGGCCATGCCGACCCATTCTTTCGACGCCGGCTCGGCCTGGGGCTACCTGGCGCTGCAAGCCAGTTTGTCCGGCTGGCATGCGCATGGCATGGCTGGTTTCGACAAGGAAAAGACACGTACCGAGCTGGGCGTACCGGCCAATTTCGCGATTGAAGCGGCGGTAGCCATCGGCAAGATCGGCGACAAGGCGATGCTGCCGGAAGGTTTGCGCGCCAAGGAAGAGCCTAGCCCGCGGTTGCCTTTGCAGGCTTTGGTTTCTGAAGGGACTTTCAAAGCCTAAAAAGCTTTGTGCATCTGCCTCCGTTTTTTGCGGGGAGCAAGATTCGATGCGGGTTAGCGACCGGAGCTGCTAACCCGTATTTTATTTGTGGTGCTGAATTTTCAAGGCTAAGCCCGTCTGTTCGTTTGCTTGCAGAATTGACCCGGTCAGTTTGACCCGCCCGCCATACCTTCGCGAACGCCACAACCCCGTCATAAGATCCCTCAAAACCCAATTCCTTCAGATCTTCATGGATCTGCTTCAATGTGCGCCGTTGCTTGCGTGATTTGGCCGCCTCGGTCTTTAACAAAGCCGATAACTGGAACGCATATGTGTCTTAAACGTGGGGCACCCATTAGCCGTCCGCTGTCAAGAGCACAAACTTACCACTCGCAATATTTCGCGATATCTCAATTTCATCAAGCC